>NZ_CP156084.1:1586500-1917500 GCF_040687965.1 Methylocystis echinoides | reverse complement strand
GGTCAGCATGACTTCGTCACTGCCGATCAGCATCCGATCGCAGAGCCTGAGCACAGACTCGGGGCTGCCCTTGACGGCGGCGAGCCTTTGGCCGCCCCTCGCGCCGTGAAGCGTGATCATGAACATCTGCCGCTCGGTCCGATAGGCGATCCGCTCGATCGGATGATCATGACGCAGGCGCGCCGCGTCTATGCCGATGTCTTCCGCAAACGCAAGCAGCGCCGCTTCGGTCGCCGACGCGTCGGCCTGGTCCTTCAGCCCCGCCTCATTGCAAAGAGCGACGATCTCGCCCAGCTTCTTGACGTCCGGCGGCGGATGTCGATCACGCTCCGCCGCCGCGCCGCCGATCAAGGAATAGACGCCCCCGCCACAACTCGCCTCCGCGACGGACATCCGGTTGAAGGTGAGCGTGCCGGTCTTATCGAGGCAAATGACGCGGACGGAGGCCAGCGTCTCCACGGCGTCGAGACGACGCACCAGAACATGGCGCTTGCGCATCTCTCTGACGCCGAGCGCCAACGTGGTCGTCGCCAGGGTCGGCAAGCCTTCGGGGACGGCGGCGACGGCGAGCGCTATGGCGTTCTTGAAGGTCGTGAACGGACCGAAGCCGCGTAACAGGCCGACAAGGAAGACAAGCGCGCAGGCGCCGCCCGCCAGCAGCGTGAGCTGACGACCCAATCGGTCCAGTTGCCGCTGAAGCGGCGTGTCGGGCGCCGTCGCCGTTTCGAGAAATCCCTGAACCATGCCGATTTCAGTGTCGGCGCCGGTTGCAACGACCACGGCGCGGCCGCTGCCGCCCGTGACGACCGTCCCCCGATAGACGATGTTCGACCGGTCGGCGAGAGCGACGTTTCGCGCCGACAGCGGCTCGGGCGATTTGCGCACGGGGGCGCTTTCGCCTGTCAGGGTCGCCTCATTTACCATCAATCCCTGTGCGGCGACGACGCGCGCATCCGCGGCGACGATGGCGCCTGGCCTGAGTTCCAGCACATCGCCCGGAACGGCGCTCTCGACGGCGATGACTTCGCTCTTCCCCTGCCTGATAACCGGGACGCCGCCGCTCAAGGGCTTCGACAATGCGCGCACGGCGCGATCGGCGTGCGTCTCCGTGGCGAAGCCGATGCCGGCGTTGAGCGCAACGACTGAGAGGACAACGATGGCGTCCGCCGCGCCGCCCGTCATAACCGACAAGGCGGCGGCGCCAATCAGCAAGGCGACGGGCAGGCTCTGGAACTGCTCGACGAAAATCTCCAAGCGATCACGCCCGGGGATGGAGGGGAGGATGTTTTCGCCGAAGCGTTTCAACCGACCCGCAATGGATCTGGTTTCAAGTCCCGTCATCGAGCTGCGCAGCCGGCTCAAGGCCTGATCCACCGGCAGCGCATGCCAGGGCGTTCGGTCCCGTCGCGCGGGGCCGGCTCCGAGGTCGCCCGCCCTGTACCGCAACAGCGCCTTTTCAACCGCTTGGCAAATCGTCGCGACATCCGCCCGGTCGTCGAACACGACCAGAAGCGTTCCGGTGGCGACGCTTCCGGTGGCCAGTTGCACGGCTTGCGTCCCAGACAGGACGCTCTCCAGGGCGCGCTTGAGCCTGCCCGCGCCCTTCAATCCGGGGACGCGCACCCTCACCCTGCCGCGCACCGCGGTGTGGACAAGAGTCAGACCGCTCGCCGCGCCGCGCTCCTGCATGGGCGTCGCTCAGCGCCGGGTCTCTTCTGGGGTCCAGGCGCGTATCGCCTCCCCGGCATACCAGAGCAGCGTGACGGCGGGCGCGAAGACGCGCCCGCGCGCAATCTGGAACATCGCGCTGAGGAGCAGCGCAAGGATGATATAGGCGCGCGCGTCGACGCGACCGGCCGACATCGTCAAGAGGCGCTGGTTGAGCGCCTGCAACTGCTGCCCCAATGCGCCGACCTGGCTCTCGGGTTCGAGTGAAATACGGAACGGGCCGCCGTTCTCGATGAGCAGTCGACTGCTGTCCGGACCCGATATCAATATGCTCGCCGTCACAGGATTGGCGTCGATCCGGGCGGCGGGCAATTTCTCCGCCAGAATCCGCGAAGCCTCGCCGAAATAGGCTTTGTCGTGCCGCCGCGCCGGAATCTTCAAGCGCAGCCGCGTCGGCGTTTCGTGAACGACGTAGGCCTGCGGAAGGTCAGCCATGCGCCTTCTTCTCCGACTCCGTCGCTTTCATTTCGAAGGGCACGACATGGTCGTCGGCGCCTGCGCTCTCCGCGGTTCGCTCCGCCTCGATCTCGGCCTGCACTTCCGCGACGATGTCCGACATCGTCTCCGTCGCCTCACCGACGACGCCGCGGAGTCGATCGTATAACAGCATTCCACTCTTCACCGCGCGTTTCGCCGTGGGATGTACTCCGCCATCCTTCCGTTGCAATAGCGACGCCGCCGCCCCGCCCGCCGCGCCGGCCGCTAGCGCAAGAAAGAGATTTCGAGCAAGTCGCGCCATGATGAAGCTCCGAGGTGCTGGATGGGCCCGCCGTCGTTGCGGTTCGAGGCCTTTGTCGAAGATCGGCTTCGTCCCGAGATGAGTGAAGTGATAGGGCCGGTCGACCCCGCTTCAAGCGGCGCGGCGTCCTGGAGCCGCGCACCCAGCCGGTCGGGCGTCTCTTGAAGCGAGGCGAGGCGCGATCAGGTTGAGGGAGATGAACGCAGGCCACGCGCGCCCTCTTTTTCCGCCGACGCGGCGGACTCTTGCGACGGGCTTGCTCGTGGCGATGGCCGCCGTGTTTCTGCTCACCTTCGCTTTCGACGAGCGAAGCTTCTGGACAAGGCTCGTCCGCGCCGCGGCGGAGGCGTCTCTCGTTGGCGGGATCGCTGACTGGTTCGCGGTGACGGCGCTGTTTCGTAGGCCCCTGGGGCTTCCCATTCCGCACACGGCCATCGTGCCGATGAACAAGGACCGCATCGGCCAGGGGCTCGCCAATTTTCTTGGAAAGAATTTCCTGTCCGCCGAGAGTCTGGCCGTCGCCATCCGAAGCGCCGAACCGGCGCGCCGACTCGGGGACTGGCTGAGCGTCGAAGCGAACGCGCGCAGGGCGACGGATCACTTCTTCGAAACCGCGCCGATGCGCGAGACAGGCGTTCTCGCCGCAAAGATGCTCAGGCCGGCTTTGCGCAAGTCGGACCTCCGGCCGCTTCTCGACATCGCGACCAACGCATTGAGCGAAACCGGCCTCGACGCCGCCCTGCTCGACGACGTCCTGCAAACGGCGCAATCGTTTCTGCACCGAAAGGCGGGGCATCTCAATGAATCCGCGGCAAGGCGGCGGCAAGGGCTGCTGCGCCGCAGCTTCGATCGGCAAGTCATGCGCGCAATTCTGGAGGGTCTGGAGCGGCTGCTGCGAGAGCTGAGCGACAAGAACAACGCCTCGCGGAGAGTCCTGATCGACACCGCGCAGGCGAGGATCAGGACCGCGCTTCTCTCGCGCGAAAATGCGAACCGCCTGCAGGACTGGGTCGCGCGGATGATCGAAAGCCCGAACTTCGAAGTCTGGCTTGCATCGCTGTTCGACGCCCGCGCCCACGGCCGCAAAGGCGCTGATGAAGAGCGGCGGGCGGCCGTCGCCGGCGTTCTGGCCGCCTTAGGCGAACGCTTGCGCGCGGACGCCAAGACGCAACAGGAGCTCGACGCCGTGCTCGCCTCTGTCGGCATGGAGCTTCTGCCGCTTCAGACCGCGCTCGTCGAGCGCATTGCGGAAGTCGTGGGAAGCTACGAAAGCAAGGCCTTCGCCGAGCTCATCGAGCGCGCCGTGGACAATGACCTGCAATTCATCAGAATCAACGGCACGGTGATTGGCGCCGTGGTCGGCTGTCTGCTCTTCCTCGTGAAAACCGGGATTGAGTCGCCATTTTAAGTCCTCCGGCAAGACGACTCTGTGATCGCCTGCGGTCACGGATGCGCCATCGGGCCAGACGCCGTGGCGACAGAAAAAAAGCAGCGGCAATGGCGATCACAGCAGCAAGTGTGCGTTCCATAAGCGCCTGCGTCGGTCGAGCAGCGATAACTCGCGGCCCGTCCTTTGGCGCTCGATGCTGTCGCGCACTGGCCCCGCAGCAGGCTCTGCAGGCGACTTACGGGCGCATCTCGGCGTTCAGCCAGTCTGCCGTTGCAGAAGCGGCGTCGGGGTAGGAGGTCGAGACTCTTGACTTATTCTGATCGGGGCAGTCGCAACGCTCATTGTAAAGGGCGAAAAATGAGCGATCGGGAAACTGCCCCTTCGATTCAGTGACGCTTGCGCATGAGGACAATGCTGTCGCCAGGGTCGCGACGATCGAAGCAGAACGCAGGAACATGTTGCACCTTCGAAACGCGACGGGATGGTAAACTGTAACACCAAGATGAAATTGGTTAACCCGTTGCGTTGCATTTGATGTGTTCATAGTGAAGACTTCAATAACGCGCCCGCCGCGCTTGCGCTGGAACAGCATCGAGATCGCCAGCAGAATTCAACCCAGGTCGAGACGCGACAATACGTCCGATCGATGGTTTCGGCGGAGCGCCTTGCGCTCGGCCGCGGCTTTTACCTTCCCGCCAGATTTCAATGGCGCCCGTCTGTGTCCGTTGTAAATTCGCACGCGCGGACAGGCTCTTAATAGCGTTGACCCGTTGTCCGCTTGGGAGGTTTGAATGAGCTTTAGATCCTTTCTTGTTTCAGTCGCCTTGAGCGTCGGCCTTGCATTTGCGTTTGGCCCGGGAGCGGCGCAGGCGATGCCCCTCCAAAAGATGGACGGCGTCGATGCGCCGGTTGAAAAAGTATACGGCGGATGCGGCCCTTATGGGCATCGCGGACCCTGGGGCGGTTGCCGTCGCGGCGGCCAATGGGGCGGCTGGGGCTGGCGCAGGCCGTACTGGCGCCGCTGGTGATTACTTGCGGCGTTCGGCCCTGCGGTCTTGCCGATAGCCTGAGATAAATAGCGGCGGCCATAATCATGTGACCGCCTGCGTCATGCGCGGGCGGTCGTCCGGCGCGGGCGGCTCAGAGCGCCGCGCAACGGCCGGAGGCTACGATGCGGCTTGCGGGGCGCCGCTTGAAATCAGCGTGGCGGAGGATTTGTTTGGGTGGCGAACGCGCGTAGCGCCGAGAAAGCCCAGATCAGCAAATCCCGGTCTGCCTCGTGCGCCTCGAACCAGGTTAAATCGTTGTCCTCCCCCTGAGGCTGGTCCAGGCCCCACCGCGAGATGCACTGGTCGGCAAGGCTTTCATCGGAGAAGCTGGCGAATGTGAGGAACGCCGCGTTGCACTGGCCCCCGCCGCACGAGGTCAACCAGCGATCGGCGATATCGAGACATCGCACACACGCCATTGGCGGCGTGTCGGGGTGCGGCGCAGACGCAGTCACGAGATGCCTTTGCCGTCCATGAACGGCATCCTTCATTCTGCGGGCCTGACAGCCAGGAGCGTGCGCAACGCGCTGATGGCGCGTGCGACGGCCGCGTCTTCCTCTTGGAAAAAGGCAGCCTCCTCACGCTCGAGCTCATCCTGAGGATCCGGCTCGCAAAGCTGCCGCCGGATATCGCACAAGCGCTCGTGTCGATGCTCTAAGCTTCGTAAGAGCATTTCCGCGTCGGCCCGGTCGATGGTCAGCGTGACCTGCATCTCACTCTCCTAGAGCTATCGCTATAGATGGAGCGGGCCGGGGGTTGCGGCAGAGGAGCCTGCAAAGTTTTTTATACGACGGCTTGTCGCCCGTGGCCTGACGCATGGGAGACAGAGACGGCGAAACCATCGGGCTTGCGGTAACGGCTAAACGCCAAAACAGGGACGAAACGCCTTGCTAAGGCGCGCTGCAGCGCCTGCATGTTTGTCTGCCGTCGCCGAAATACCGGGTGCGTGGGTTCACGAACAGCTTGCCAGCGAGGGGTGGTCGATCGAACGCAAGAAGAAAGCGACGCTATTCAATCTGTTTGAACGCACAAAGAGATCTCGAACTGAATACCAGGACAAGGGCTCGGGAGACCGGGACGCGGACCGCATTCGTCCCCGCGACAACTTCGTCGCGACGCAGCTACAGCCACGTCGCGAGCGGAGTCGTCTACGGCTCAGATTTCAGCCGACTCGTAGCTGGTGATTTCCATGCCGACGCATACTTCGACGATCAACGGGTTTGACCAGGTCATGATGATTTCCTCCTTTGGGCGGGCTTGAGACAAAGCCCTCGCCTTAAAATAACGACCAGGCGCGGTTCAATCAGCCTGAAAATTTCCCCATCGCTTTTTCCACATTTTCCCACTCAAAGATGTGCGTCCCAGGAACGCCCTACCGGCGGTCCGGCTCTTCTTCATCGCCGATCGGGAGCGCGACGATCACCCGTGTGCCGCCCTGCGCCCGTCGCTCGACTTTCATCGTGCCGCCCCGTCCCTGCACACGTTCGCGCATCCCGAGCAAGCCCATCCCCGACCGACGTTGTTCCGAAACGCCAATTCCATTGTCCTCGACAACCAGGGTCAATCTCGGGAGCTCGTCCGCTTCGCTTTCGCCCCGCTCTTCGATCCTCTCCCATCCGAATTCGATGCTCACCTGAGCCCAACTCGCCTTGGCGTGTCGAAAGATATTGGTGACGCTCTCCTGAACGACGCGATACGCGGTGAAGGCGGTCGTTTCGTCGAGCGATGACAAATCATGTGGCGCCAACAGCCGTAACTCGACCTCTGGATGGCCGAGCGACCAGGAGGCGAAAAGGCTCTTGAGCGCCGCCTCGAGCCCGAGTTCGGACAGGCCCTTCGGCCGCAATCTTCCGAGCAGCCCCCCGATCAACAGCTGCAGCGTTTCGCTCGCCGTGTCGACGATCGCGCAGATTTGTTGGATTCGCGCCGTATTGGGCGGAGATTGAGCAACTGCTTCCTGTAGCGAAGCGGACGCCGCGCGGATCGAGAAGAGACATGGTCCGGCTTCGTCGTGGAGGTCCCGGGCGATTTCCTTGCGCTCGCTGTCCTGAATGTCGATGAGTTGGTTGACGAGATCGCGGTTTTCCTGACGCACCCGATCGAGCGTCGTCGCCAGTGAATTGAGCGCGCTGGAAATGTTTCGAAACTCCGAGGCGCCGCCCGGTGCGATCCTGACGCCGCTCTTACCGGTCTCCAAATCCGCGAGACCGGCCTGCAGGGCAGAAAAAGGCGTGAGCGAAAATCGCACGAGGACGAGCATGAGAACGATGATCGCAAGGGTCACCATAAGGCTGATCGATGCGAGCCGCGTCATATCGGACCAGATCTCCCCGAGTTCGTCGAGCGGATTTGAGACGATCGCCACGCCGCCAAATTCGCGGTCGTGGATGCGGATTGGAACGATGATGACCCGTGGCGGCGGGACATCGACCATCTTGACGAACCATGCGGGCGGATCATCATCGGAAGCGTCGCCGCTTCGAGGCCACAGCGCGGGCGGCGCTTCGCCACGTTCGAGTATCCTGATGTCGACGTGACGCAGGCTGCCGAGATTTGCATAAAGCCTGCGCAACGCCGGTGCGGGATCTTCGTTATCGGGAAGAGTTGCAATCGTTGTCAGGACAAATTCCCTGGCAAGACGGAGATTACTTCCTGCCTCAGCGCGAACGCGCGGTCCGGCGTGCATCAACTGAATGGTGAGATTGATCAGGAGCGTCGCCAGCAGCGCCAGGCCGATGAGCCAGCTCAACCCTGCCTTCAGAGAGATCATGCCGTCGCCCGGGAAAGAATGGCCTCGAAGTCGCGACAAGACGATTGACACCGCGCAGGCTTTTCACAACAAAGATAGAGGCTCACAGCAAGAAAAATCGTCATGCGCGTTCTGATCGTCGACGACCATCCGATGGTGATCGAGGGCTGCCGAGGCATGCTCTCGGGGCAAAAGGACATCGAAGTGTTCGAGGCCCACAATGCTGACGAAGCGCTGGAAAAATACGCTTCGACCGCTCCGGATGTGGTGGTGCTGGACATCAATCTTCCCGGCGTCTCGGGCTTCGAACTGCTTCGTCTGTTGCTGAAGCGCAACCCCGGCGCAAGAGTCATTGTCTTCACCATGAACGACGATCCGGTTTTTGCAGCCCGCGCGATCGAACGGGGCGCGCGGGGCTATCTGGCGAAAAGCGAAGATCCTAAGATCTTCATCAAGGCGATTCGATCGGTCGAAGCGGGGGAACGCTTTCTCTCCAACAATCTGGCGCTCAGACTGGCTTTCGCCGATCAGAGCCTGACCAAGAATCCGCTGGACGCGTTAAATGGCCGGGAGATCGAAATCCTGCGCAATCTCGCCAATGGCAAGGACATGACCGAGATCGCGCACATCCTGAAGGTCTCGTATAAGACGGTCGCGAACAATTGCATCCTGCTCAAGCGCAAGCTTGGAGCGCGCTCGAAAGCGGACCTCCTCCGCATCGCGGTTGAAAACAAGGTTGCGATGAAACTGGTGTGAGCGCCTGGTTCACCGGAATCGCTTTGGCGTCTCGATAACGCGCGGAAAGCCGACTCAATGCGTCTTCGCGCGCGACCCCCTTGTGGCGCAAGTTGTAAGAATGCGGGCAAAGCTCTCCACAGGTCTGACGCCGGCCTGCCGCCTTCGCCACTTACGAAGCCCCAATAGGATTTCCGCATAGCCCTCGCCGCGCCCGTCGTCCGCCAACATTTGGCTTGGGGAGCGCTGGCGCGCTCCTCTCCGCCGCAAGCGGCGCGGAGAAGACGCCCCACAAGCGCAAGCCCTGCTTTGGCGAGGGTGGATCGCGTCACGCTACTTGCCTTCGATCTTCTTCTTGAGCCCCTCGAGCCCGTTGTGGAGATAAAGGGCGATCGCCGCGCGCGCCGCGTCGTCGTTTAGATTTTCCGGCGGCTCGTTGCTGGTGTCGCCGCGATAGAGCCGCCCATACCATTTCACCTGACTGCCGCCGCCGGCCGCCGGCTCGATTGTGAAGGTCAGCGAATAGGAACTGACGGGCATCGCCTCGAGATTGGGATCGGACATGCGCCAGGACAGCTTGTGCGCAGCCGCGTCATATTCGTCGAGACCTTCCTTCAGCGCCCCGCCCTTCTTGAGCGTCACGTCGCGCTCGGCGCCCGCCGCGTCGCCACCCGTAGCCTTCACGGCCTGGACGTCCGGATGCCAGGCGGCGAGTCCGTCAAATTTCCCTGCGACCGCCCACACGGTCTTGGGATCGGCGGCGATGAGAATGGTTTCATCGACTTTGATCGGCGTCGGCCCGTGCGCGAGCGCTGGCGCGGCGAACAGCAAGGCGATCAGCGACAGTGATGTTCTCATGTTTATTCTCCCTCTTTCTTATTTCAGGCCAACCGCCGTCTATGCGCGAAGCGTTCGAAAAGCGGAGCGACCGAAAAGACGCCGAATAGGCAGAGAGCGGATGCGCCGCCGAGAAAGGGCCGCAGATCAAGGGCGCCTGCGCGCGTTTGTGACGCGCCGGCGGCGAGATAGGCGTCGAGCAAACCGGCCTTGTCGTCGAGATGGACGTAGCCCAGGCCGGTCTTCTCCGAGAGCGTACGCAGATACGCCTCTTTCACCGAGGAAAGATGCTCCACGCCAATCGCGGCCGTCGCGCCGAATGGCGCGTTGCGCGCATTATAGCCTTCGCGCTGCTCGGCGTCCTTGGGCGGCAGGCCGAAGCGACTTTCGTGCGGCACTTCGTCGATCGAGACAAAGCCGACTTCGCGTCCCCTGTCGTCGAATTTTGGGATAGGCGAGAGTTCGTAACCGCCGACTCCAACGATCAACCCGCGCGTTTCTCCCGCTTTGCCTTCGAAAACGGGGCCGCCTGACGCCGGCAGCGGCGGGGCCTCCTGACCGTCCGTGAAAAACAGCAAGTCGGTCTTCAATTCTCGCGCCATATCGATGGCGCGGAACAGGCCCGCCGAGATGCGGCTGTCGCCCTCCCAAGCCATGCGCCAATCGAGCGCCGCGATCGCTGCTTCGAGAGGCGAGAAATCCTCACAGACGTCGACCGGTTCGAACAACAGGAAAGGTCGACGCTCGGTGAAGACGCCAAGCGCCACCCGCGAAGAGCAAGGCAGGCCAGCGATCAGCGCCCGCAAGGCCGCCTTGACTCTTTCCAGACGGCTGATTGGCCTTCCCGCGGCGGCATAGTCACGAACATTCATGCTGCCGGTGATGTCGACAACGGCCAAAAGGTCGTAACTCGATCGCGCGGCCCGCCATTGCGGCGTCACCAACGTCATGATGAGAAGCCCCGCCGCCAGCGCCAGCAGAATCAAGCGGGGATCGCGGAAGTCCGGACGCATCAGGGCAGGCCTTTCGGCTTACCTGGAATGTCTGTCCAGAGCTTATTGGGATCGGCGCTGAGTTCATCGCCGCTCTTTCGTTCATAATCCGGAAAGTCGCGCAGGAGCCGCGCCGCCACGTCAATATTGAATTTGGCGTCCCAGAATTCAGGGTTTAACTGGAGCGCGCGGCGATACTCGCGCTTGGACAGATTGGCGAAAGGACTGGCGGCGTCGAGCTCCAATTTCTCGACATGCTCCAGCGCCGAAAGCAGCAGTGCATTCGCGAGAAGATAATGCCCCGGCGCGCGCGTCTGCGCGTCGCCGGCATGATCCAAAGCTTCCAGAAGGCCGCGCGCCTGGTCGAGTTCATTGCGCTTCGTGAGGAAGGCGATGCGCGCCAGCAGCGCTTCCGGCCGCGCTTCAGGATCGACGCGTATGTCTCGCCCAGCGCGAAGGCCCTCGATCACGTCGTTGGTCATGATTGCGCGCCGCCATTCGATACATTCGAAGCCCGTCGCCAGCGCAAATCCAAGGCAGGCGACGACGAGGAGTAGGGAGCGCTGCGCGCGCCAGACCTCGAGCAATTTCGCGCGAAGGGCTTCGATCACAACGCCCTCCTCGGGGGCGACAGGCGTGTTTCCGCGGATTTGGCGATGAGAAGCAAAGCCGTCGCGCCGAGCGCCGTGGCGAAAAGCAGGCCGCTCAGGTCACGACGGGGGAGCTTCTCCAAATAGTGCATAGGCCGCCGTTCGAGTCGATCGATCTGGCGCAACGCTTCCTCAATCGCTTTCGCCCCTTCCGCCTCGAACGCGCGATAAGTCACGCCGAGCGATTTGAAATAGAGATCAAGATGCCGCTCCGGCGCCGCCTGCGGCGTTTCGGCGTCGCCTTCGGGGGCGCCGTCGATCCCCCGGTTTCCTTCGGTGCGCAGGAAGAGCCAATAGAGGTTGACATGCGTCTTGCGAAAATCCGCACGGAGATCGTCCTGGATTTTCGGATCGATCAGGCCCGCGCCATCCGAGACGAGAAGAATTGCGCGTGAATGATCGGCGTCGCCTGCGCGAAACACCGACAGCGCCATGGCGAGACCGCGCGCAATATTCGTGTAATCGAGACCAGGACGATCCATCGCGTCAATCGCCGCCTTGGTCAGACTCGGGTGATCGGAGAGTGGCGTGACCAGCATCGGCGACGTCGAAAAGGCGACGACCCCGACGAGATCGCTTCGGCGGCTGTCGACAAAGGCTTTCAGGATGCGCTTGGCGGCTGCGGCTTTGGACTCCTCGCCGCCCGAGGGATTCCTGCCTGCAAAAGTTTCATTCATGCTGCCGCTACGATCAATCAGCATGACGATCTCCGCGCCCTCGGCGATGCGCTCGATCTCTTCACCCGCGAAAAATGGCCCCGCGGACCCAATGAGGCTTGCAAGAAGCGCTGCGAGGCCGAGGAATTTCAAAGATGCTGCGACAAGCGTCGACAGCGCGTCAGCGGGAACGCCGTCCAGAGACGAAATTGTGGATCCGCGCAACACGGATTTCAGAAGCGCCGCGACAGCGACCGGCGCGAGCAAGAGCAATTCCGGACGATCGAAGCTTAAGGCCGTCATTGCGCGCGCTCCTGGCGAGCGAGCGCTTTCGCGAATTTGAGGAGCTCGGCGAACCCGTAATCGTCCGCCCCATCGCCCTTGGCGGAGAAAAAGGCGATTTGCGAGGCCGAGAAGAAGCGGTCGAAGGACGGCTTCAATGCCGCGTATTCCGATCGCCGAGACAAGAAGGCCGAAACATCTTCGGCCAGCAGCGCCCCTCCATTGGCGCGATCAATCGCACGATGCATGCTTTGAAAGGCGCGCCGGAGAGACCGGACGTCGGAATTTGATTGCGTAGCGAGTTCGCGGGCCAGGGCGTTGAAGATGCGCGCGCGCCTTTTTTGGAATGGCGGCCAGGCGCGATCTCGCGCGACGGCTGCGAGCGCAAGGAGAGAGAGCGCTGCGAAGGAGAGCGCAAGGCGCTTTGGCCGAGTCTCGTCGGCAAAGACCACCGGCGGATCGGGGCGCAAATCATCTTCGGCGCGGTCCTGCTTCGCAGGCGCGATTTCGCGCAAGGGCGCAACGCCGACGCTCCAGGCGGGAACCGTAACGGTCTCGTCGTCGAAGCGTAAATCTAAGGGAGGGATCTCGATATGGCGGACATCGAGCGCGACGTAAAAGTTTTGATAGACGAGGTCGATCTCCCATCGCCTTTGGGAGCCGTCAGCCGTCGTGCGAACGCCAACATCCTTGAGATCCAGCGAAATCCCGAGCGGTCCGGGCCGAGGCAGCGACGACGCGAACAGTGTGGCCTCCGCCGGCCCCACGATCTCCGCCCGCGCGTGGATCAGGTCGCCGACGAAATAGCCGAACGGCCTGGCAGAGTGGATCTTGACGCGGAAGTCACGCGCCTCGACCGGAAGAGCCCAGACGAGCGCGACGATGAGCGGAAGCACGATACGCATGACGCGCCTCACGCCGTCATCAGGCGCGAGCTGAGGGACTTGGGATCGAAGCGATTCTCGATGAAGATCGGCGGCCGAAGGCGTCCGGCCGCCAGCTCTATCAATCGGTCTCTACGCCTCGCCTCTGCGTCGATCCATTTCTCGCGCAGAGCTGGCCTCATCACCATCAGACGCCGCCGCGCGGTCTCCGGATCGCGTAACTCGAGCAGGCCCCAGCGTGGCGGATCGAGTTCGCAAGAGTCGACGAGCGCAACCGGCAGGACGTCATGAAGGGCGAGCAGATCGAAGACGCTCCGCGTCAGCCGCGTCGACCAGCGAAAATCGGAGATGAGCAGCACGAGCTTGCGCGCCGCACCAAGCCGTTTTGCGGCGTCTTTCAAACCCTCCACGCTCGCGCCCGCGGGACTCTCTTCTCGAAGCTTGTCAACGGCTCGAAGCGCCGCGCGTCGAGATCGCGTCGCGGGGCAAAACACGCGCGCGCTCACGACATCGCCCCCGGCGATAAGGCCGAAACGGTCGCCGAGCCTCGTCGCGGAAAAGGCAAGGGCCGCGCAGATATCGCAGGCGACTGCGAATCGGTCGACGGCGCCGACGAAACTCATGGACGCGGAAAGGTCGACAACGGCGTAGACATCGATCGCGCTCCGCTGTTCGAAGCGCCGGACATGGGTCTCGCCGAAGGGATCGCGCAAGGTCGCACGCAGATCGATGCGTCTGGCGTCGGGGTAGCGCAAGAAAGGCGTCTGATCGCGAAATACGCCGAAGCCGCCGACCTCACTCGATACATGCGCGCCGGCATGATTGGACCGGAAGCGCCCGCTCGGACGGTACATGACGTCGGTTTGCATCGTCATGGGACCGGAGTCGCTTCGAAGACAGCTTGGCAGAGTTGCTTCACTGGCTCCTCGCCGCGCAAAGCGTAGATCGGATCGACGAAGATGCGATGCGCCATGACCTCGAAAAAAACGTCTCTGATATCGTCCGGCGTCAAATAGTCTCGGCGTTCCAGCCAGGCGCGCACGCGCGCCGCGCGCGCCAGCGTAGCGAGCCCGCGCGGACTGGCGCCGCCTTTGACAAGCGTCGAGACATCGATATCCCCCAGGGTTATGCCGATGGAAGCGGGTTGCGTAAGGCCTGCCCAGAGCGCCAGCACATAGCTTTCGAGAGCGCCGCTCGCCGTCACGGTCTCCTGAATCGCACGCGCAGCCCGGCCGATCTCGCGATAATCCACCGTGCCGGGCGCGACACGCTCGAGAAGCGCGTCCACATCCTGGAAGGCTGGATCAAAAACGAGCTTGCGCCGCGCCTCCGGGTCGCTCGGCGCGCCCATGGGAATTTCCATGAAGAAGCGATCGCGCGCGGCGGCCGGCAGTTCGAATGTCTCCTCGCGTTCGACCATATTGCGGTCCGCGAAGACTTGGAGATAGGGAAAGCGATATAAGCGGTTGAACGCCGTGACGCTTCCTTCTGCCATCAGACGCAAAAGCAGCGAATGGACCTGCGGCCGCGCGCGATTGATCTCGTTGAAGAAGAAGACCGGCAGCGTCTCGGCGAGGCGTAGGAGCTCCGAGGCTTCAACGCGCGGGCGACCGTCGTCGCCGAGATAAGTGTGATATAAAATATCGCTCGGCATCATGTCCACCGTGCCTTCGACACGGGTGAAGTCCCCGCCTAACGCACGGGAAACGGCGCGCAGCAGCGTTGTCTTGCCGACGCCGACGTCGCCTTCGATCATGACATGGCCGCGTGCGAAGATGCACACCGTCACGAGCCTGATCACGCGCGCCTGGCCGACGACCGCTTTTTGGACTTCCAGCTCGAATGCAAGCGCGCGGTCGCGCCATTCCTCGAGATTTCGCTTCGTGTGTGAGACCCGATTCAAGGCGCAAACCTTAGAACATCGCCAAAAAAGGCGGCCACGATCTCGGGAAAAGACTAAAAGCGCGCTGTTGCCGAATAACGCCTTAGTCCAGATCGTGGCCGCTTACCTTCGTCGCGTCATGGACGCGGCGAATGCCGTCACTGAGCGATCTTGCTCACGTCATATTCCCATTTGCCGGTCTTCTTGAAATTTTCGACTCGCTTCTTGTTGCGCTCTTCCATGCTCTGGATCGACGCCTGCTGCTTGGCGAGCTCCTTCGGGTCGTGCTTGGGATCGTATTTCGAGCCTTCCACCTTTTCGGGGAAGCCGGGCTTGGGCTCCCAGCAGTTGCCGGGCGACTTGCACTTCGTCCCGTCATAGGCGAGCGCGCTCCCGGCGCCGAAGACAATGCCGACGGCAAGCGCCGCGGCGACATGGATCTTACGCATCCCTGGTTCCTCCATTTGTGAGGCAAGAGCCTCTTTGATTGCGCCTCCGGCCGATGGGGGCGGAACACTGCGCGGATCTGGCCTTATTTCTTGACCTGACATTTGCCGGCGGGATTTTCCGGCAGCTCCTCATGGCCGCCGAAAGGCTTGAAGGCTTTGCGCTGGGCGTCCGTCAGCCAGGTCGCCTTTTCCGGCGCCTCCTTGAACAGATGACGAATCCAGGCCATGACCTTCAGCATCTCGTCGAGCTGAAGATTCTGATATTGCGGCCCCATCGACGCCTGGGCGCCGCCGTAGATCGTTGAGAAGAGCCCCTCGTCGGTCTCGTTCTGCGGATAGGTCCAATAAGCGTCGTTGAGGCCGGGGCCGATCTTGCCTTCTGCAAGATGACCGTGGCAGCCGGAACAGGCCGAGAGGAAAATCTGCTCTCCCTGTTTCAGGCAGCTTACGTCCTCATTATAAGGATTTTTGCCGGTCGACATGAATTCCTTGACCGCCGGCGTGTCTTTCCCTTCTGGCAGCGCGTCGCTGAAATTCAGCACTTCGCCGGTGATGGTGTTTCTAAACGCGATGGCCGATTGCGCCAGCGCCGTCGCCGCGAGGATGCCGCCGATCGAGGCGCCGATGATGCGGGCCGCGCTTTTCTTATGGTTCGACACGTTTTTGCTTCCTGTTCGGTAATCGCCGCTCATCTATTGGCCGAGGGGGAGAAGCGGCACGCCTTCCGCCTTGAGAATTTCCTCGATCTTGGGTTTGGCCGAAACGAGCGCCGCATCGACCGCGGCGAGCAACGCCTTGTCGTCGCGTCGGACCGCAACCGACTGATCAAAGCGCTGCGCAACCTTTTCGCCGTTGCTCTTGGCTGCATCGTCCTCGATAAGGGTGATGCGTAACGGCGTCGTCGACTCTTTCGCGTAGCGCGCTACGTCCGGCGCAAAGCCGACCGCGATTTCGGCGGAGCCGTTCACGACCTCTCCAACCATTCGGCTCGGGTCGATCTGCGTGTACTGATTCCGCGCCGATCGGAAGTTAACCAGCGAATAGAGATAAGCCATATTGTCTTCATATTGCCCCTTGTCCTTGAGGAGGACTTCGCCGGGCGACCCGAAGGCGACGACGATATGACCGACTTTCTTAAGTCGCGCGTCGTTCCAAGACTTCACGTCGAGATCGCGATCGGCTCGCGTCACGAAGACGTAGCCGGTGCGATAATAGGGCCTGGACGTCGAGACGCGCGGATCGCCCGTGTCGAGACCGACGATCACGTCGCAAAGATTCTTGTCGAGATAGTCGCGAACGAGATAGATCGCCGGGCGATCGGACCAGACGAATTGCGCTTTGCGTTTCATGGCGTCGGCAAGCGCGACGCCAATCCTGTTCTCGAGGCCTAAGCCGTCTTCCATCGATAAGGGCGGCTGATTCTTCGCGGCGCAAATGCGCAGCACGTTGGGATCGGCGGCCGGCGCCGACAACGCCGGCTGCGCCGAAGCGCTGGCCGCGGCCTCGCCGGAGACGCCGAGAGAGGCGCCGGATGCGCTGGCGGCTCCAAGCATCGCCAAAGCAGCGGCGCCGAACCTGATGGACGAGCGGATGACACGCGACATTTTTACTTCTTCCGTCATTTTGCCTCGCATTGCCCGGACGCATGGGGTTGCGTCCGAGCAAGCGCCTCACAATCGCTATTGCAAGCGGGAGGAGACTAGTTTGCCTTGTATTCGCCGAGGCTCAGATTATCGTAGGGGCCCTGGCCGTTGAGGGAGAACACCATGACGCCGCCGCCCATCTGCGTATAATTGGCGAGCTGCTTGAACGCGCCGACCGCGCCGAGACCAGCCGTCGGATCCTGGAGGTCGAACACGAGACCAACGCCCGGCCAACCGCCGACGCCATACAGGATGGCGACATATTCAACGCCCTTGTGCTGATAGACGATGGGATGGCCGATGACGCCCGAGGGCAGTTTGAACTTCCAGAGCAATTCGCCGGTGTCACTGTGGCGGGCCTTGATGAAGCCGTCGAGCGTTCCATAGAAGACGACGTTGCCGGCGGTCGCGGCCGTGCCGCCCCAAACCGCAAAGCGCTCCATCTTCTCCCATTTGAACTGCCCGGTGATGGCGTTGTAGGCCTTGATCTGGCCAAGGCCCTCGGCCTTCTGACGATCGCCCTTCGGACCCGGATACATATTCAGCGTCGCGCCGACGAAGAACTGCCCCGCGCGGTAGGGAAGCATGAAGGGCTCCCAATCCATGCAGATGTGGTTCACGCCGAGGAAGAACAGCTCCTTGGTCGGATCATAGGAGTCGAGACCCTGGTTGTGATAGCCCATCGCCGAGGGGCAGACGTCCTTGGCGAGATGGTCCATGCGCGTGCCATATTCCGGATCACGCACCGGCTGGCCGCTCTTGAGGTCGATCTTCTTGAAGACATTGACCGTGTCGTCGATCTTGTCGGCTGAGATCAGCGTGCCGTCGGTGCGGTCGAGCGTGTAGACGATGCCGTTGCGGTCAGGATGGGTCAGGAGCTTGCGCAGCTTGCCTTCCTTGTCCTTCTGCTCCGAGAGCATCATGAAGTTGATGCCCGCATAGTCCCACTCGTCGTGCGGCGTCTTCTGATAGCCGAACTTGGCCTGGCCGGTCTCGAGGTCGCGACCCCAGATGGTCATCGTCCATTTATTGTCGCCCGGGCGCATGGTCTCGTTCCACGGCGCCGGATTGCCGCTGCCGTAATAGACGAGGTTCGTGCCCGGATCGAAGGCGAACCAGCCCCAGTTGGTGCCGCCGCCAATCTTCCAGGCGTCGCCTTCCCAGGTCGAGGTGCCGAGGCCCTTTTGGCCGTAATGCGGATTGGCCTTGTTGAAGTCGTCTCCGATCAGCACGTCGGAGTCCGGACCCGTCGCATAGGCGCGCCACTTCTGCTCGCCGGTGCGAACGTCATAGGCCGTCATGTAGCCGCGCACGCCGAGTTCTGCGCCCGAACTGCCGATCAGGACGACGTCTTTGTAAACATGTGGGGCGACGGTCAGCGTCGAGCCGACCTTGAAATCGGAGTTTTCGACCTTCCAATATTCCTGTCCCGTCTCCGCGTTGAGCGCGACGACATTGCCGTCGAGGAGCGTCTTGATGATCAGCGCGGGCGCTTTGCCATCGCCCGGCCAATAAGCAAGGCCACGATTGACGATGTCACAGCAGGCGACAGCGCGCGCGGCGGCGTTCTGCTTGGGCTTGTGCTGCCACAGGATTCGCGTCGGATCGCTGAGATCGAGCGCGAAAGTGTTGTTGGGGAAGGACGTATGGACATACATCTTGCCGTCGACGACGATCGGGGCGCCCTCGTGGCCGCTCAGCAGCCCGGTCGAGAACGACCAGGCGACCTTCAGGTTCTTGACGTTCTCGGCGTTGACCTGGGTCAGCGTGCTGTAATGGTTGGCGCTGTAGTTCTTGCCCTGCATCGCCCAATTGTCTTCGCTCTTGGTGAGCGCCTCGAGCCGGTCTTCGGCTCGCGCCGCTATCGTCATCGCGAAGGGCGTCGCGATCAAGACCGACAGCAGGGAAACGGAATTCAGGAATTTCCTCATCGACGAGTCCTCCTGCGACGTCCCGCAAGGCCGGTTTAAGGCTTCTTGTAAGGGCGACGTCGCCTCGTAAAGACGGTCCACGCTCTTCTGGAGCCGTCGTGGTTCGTTGAAGGTCGCTTCCTTGGGAGCGCTTGCCGCGCTTTATGGGAGAGACGATCCGACTGCATATAAATTTACGGGCTGGGGCGTGTCTTCACGATTTATCGGTAATGTTGAGCGGGAAAGATCGGCATAAGCGTTTCCTTTCCTTCCCGCAGCAGGCGATCGCCCGCCCATGGCGCTCGTTCACGGCTTGACGCGCGCCGGCGCGCATTATCTCCAATCGCATTTTCGAAGAAAAAAGAAGAAGCTTAGTTCGATCGCCTGCTCCGGCCTTCTCCGCGCCCGCCTGTAAAGCCGGCCTGGTGTGAAATGCACAAAGAAAAAGCTGCGCGCATGTTAGGCGCGCAGCTTCTCAAGACCGTGTTTCCCTTTGGCCAGGCAGCCGCGCGAACCCTCCACGTGACGCGCGCCGCTGTGCGCCGCCGCGGCCGTGTGGGTTCACTGCCTGCCCCTAGCGCTGGCTTTTCGGCAGTCTGAAATACTCGACCAGCCCGATCAAGAAGGGCGCGCCGATCAGCCAGACAGGCAACAGCCATGCAAAATTTCCTTCAGTCATCGAGGCCTCCTCCGCTCGTTTGGCGCGGGATCAACCCACGTGAACCGGAGGTGTTCCGGCGAAGACGCGGCTGTGCGGCTGTCAATCCGGCTTGATCATTCCGGCCGCGCGCGCTACTGTCCACTTATGTTGACACTTGCCGAGCGCTCCTCGAAGACGCCAGCGGCCCGAGCGCGGGCCGTGGTGATCGGCGGCGGATTTGGCGGGCTTGCGGCCGCCATACGCCTGGGGGCGCGGGGCTATCGGGTCACGGTGCTGGAGAAGCGCGACGCGCCCGGCGGGCGCGCCTATGTGTATCGTCAAGACGGCTTTACTTTCGACGCCGGCCCAACCATCGTCACGGCCCCGTTTCTTTTCGAGGAGCTCTGGGCGTTGTGCGGGCGCCGCATGGCCGACGACGTCGAACTGAAGCCGATGTCGCCCTTCTATCGCATTCGCTTCGACGACGGCGCCTGTTTCGATTACAGCGGCGACATGGCGGCGATGCGCGCCGAGGTCGCGCGCTTTTCGCCCTCCGACGTCGACGGCTTCATGCGCTTCATGGAAGCGAGCCGCGAAATCTGCCGCATTGGTTTCGAACAGCTCGGCGACGTTCCCTTTTCGTCGCCGCTCGACATGGCGCGCATCGCGCCGGATCTCATCCGGCTGCAGGGCTACCGCAGCGTCTATGCGCTGGTCTCGCAACATTTCCGAGACGAGCGTCTGCGCACCATTTTCAGCTTTCATCCGCTGCTGATCGGGGGCAACCCATTTCGCGCCAGCGCGATCTATTGTCTGATCGCGGCGCTCGAAAATCGCTGGGGCGTGCATTTCGCCATGGGCGGCACGGGGGCGCTGGTGTCGGGCCTCGTCGACCTCATCGACGGGCAGGGCGGAAACATCCGCTATGGCTGCGACGTCGAGTCGATCATCGTCGAAAGAGGCGCGGCGCGCGGCGTTCGCCTTGCGGACGGGGAGACAATCCACTCCGACATCGTTGTCTCCAACGCCGATTCCGCCTGGACCTATCGCCATCTCCTTCCCGCTTCGGCGCGCCGACGCTGGAGCGACCGCAAGCTCGCCCGCGCAAGCTATTCGATGAGCCTGTTCCTCTGGTATTTCGGGACGCGCCGGCGCTACGACGACGTCGCGCATCACACCATCCTGATGGGGCCGCGGTATCGCGAACTGCTGAAGGATATTTTCGAGCGAAAGATTCTCGCGCAGGATTTCAGCCTTTATCTGCATCGGCCGACGGCGACGGACCCTTCCCTGGCGCCACCCGGATGCGACGCCTTTTATGTGCTCTCGCCCGTTCCCAATCTCGACGGCGGACAGGACTGGTCCGAGATCGCGCCGTCTTATCGACGCCGTATCGCCGCCTTTCTGGAAGCCAGCGTTCTGCCCGGCCTCTCCTCGGAGATCGTAACGTCCCGCATTACCACGCCGCTCAATTTCGAAGCCGATCTCAACGCCTATCGCGGCGCCGCCTTCGGTCTCGAGCCGATTCTGACGCAGAGCGCCTGGTTCCGGCCGCATAATGCGAGCGAGGACGTGCGCAATCTTTTTCTCGTCGGCGCGGGAACGCATCCGGGCGCCGGCCTGCCGGGCGTGCTTTCCTCGGCGCGTATTCTCGACAAGGTGGCGCCGCATGCATCCGTTTTCGCCTAAATATTCCTTTGCTACCGCCGCCGACCATGCGCACTGCGCCGCCGCCATCCGCGTGGGGTCGCGCTCATTTCACGCCGCCTCGCTGCTGTTGCCGCCGCGCGTGCGCAAGCCCGCATACGGACTCTACGCCTTCTGTCGTCTCTCCGACGACGCCGTCGATCTCGACGGCGGGTCGCTCGACGCCGTCGCGCGTCTGCGTGCGCGTCTCGCCCTGGCTTACGAGGGACGCCCGCAGCATGCGCCGGCGGACCGCGCCATGGCGGACGTCATGCGCGACTACGCCATCCCGCTCGCCGCGCCGGAAGCGCTGCTCGAAGGACTGGCCTGGGACGCCGAAGGGCGGCGCTACGAGACTTTCGACGATCTTCAGGCCTACGCCATGCGCGTCGCCGGCGCCGTCGGCGTGATGATGACGCTGATGATGGGCGTGCGCGATTCCGCGACGCTCGCCCGCGCCTGCGATCTCGGCGTCGCCATGCAACTCACCAACATCGCCCGCGACGTTGGCGAAGATGCGCGCGCCGGCCGCCTCTATCTGCCGCTGGCCTGGCTACTCGAGGCTCAAATCGATCCCGACGCGTTTCTTGCCGCGCCGGTCGCGACGCCGGCGGTGAAGGCTGTCGTCGCGCGCTTGCTCGACGAGGCCGATCTCCTTTACGCACGCGCCCGGCGCGGCGTCGCGCATCTGCCAAAGAGCTGCCGCCCCGCGATCCTCGCCGCAGCGCT
Organism: Methylocystis echinoides; assembly: GCF_040687965.1. Lineage (NCBI taxonomy): Bacteria > Pseudomonadati > Pseudomonadota > Alphaproteobacteria > Hyphomicrobiales > Methylocystaceae > Methylocystis > Methylocystis echinoides. Next base: position 1,895,870 of record NZ_CP156084.1, on the reverse strand, counting down.
TCTTTACGCCGAGATCGGCCGCACGCTCGGCCGTCGCCACGCCTTCGACTCGATCTCTCACCGCGCGCGGGTGAACGGCGGCGCCAAGGTCGCTTTGCTCGGAAAGGCCGTCGCGCTCTCGCCCTGGCTGTCGCGCGGCGCGCCGGCCCCGGCGCTCGATTGCGCTGCGTTTCTGGTCGACGCCGTCGCGCGCGAGCCCGTGCGTGGCGCGCCTGCCCAAGCCGCCGGTTTCGTCCTGCAGTTCGTTCGCACGCTGGAGATGTTCGAGCGTCTCGAACGCGCCGAGCGCTTCGGAGAGTAGCGAATGCCGGAATCCTCTTACGGCTTAGTGGAAATGGCGTTCTCTTTCGGCCTGCTGATCGCATTCTGCGTCTGGCAGCTCCATGCGACCGAGAAGGCGCGCCAACGGCTTCGGCGCGAACAGTCGCGCGACAAGCCCGACTGAGGCGTCAATCGCGCCGCGGCATGCGGAAGGGCAGCATCAGCCGCACGAGCGGATGGGCGAAGCGATCGAGCGACAGGCTCTCATGGACCCATTCGAGCGGGGCGCCGTCGAAGCGGGTCGAGATCAGCGAGCGCGCGTAAAATGGCGTATCTTCGAGCGTGCGCCGCAGCTGCGCCGCGCCCGCCTCGGCGCGCGTGGTGCGCGGCATCCGCCACTTCGTCTGCGGCAGGGCCGCGATCGGCGGGGGCTCCAGCGTCGAGACCGCGCCCGCGGCGTCGAAGCGAAGCGCGAGCGACAGGGGCGCTTCCCGGCGTCTTTCCGCATCGTAGAAAATCGCGGCGCCGTCGTTCAGGCGCGCGCGCGACCATGTCCAGAAAGAAAACGCTTTTTCGAGCGGCTCGTCGCCGCCGTTCGTATCGCAATAGGCGTGTCCTTGCCAACGCAGATCAGGCGCCTCCAGATCGACGCAAGCGCGCGCGGCGGGCGCGATTGGCCGCCAGACGTGACGGCCGCGCGCTTCGAGCGTGAACGCATGCGCGTTGACCCCTTGCGGCTCGACCCGGATTTCGCCGCGAATGCGCCTCGGGACCGGCGCGGCGATTTCATCGACGCGGATGATGAGCGCGCCATCGCGCCATTGAAGCGAACTCGGGCCGATAGCCAGGACGTTTGGCGACCGCCGCAGGCGCGTGCGCCCGCGCTCCGTCATCGCCCAGCGCGCGCCGCGCGGCCCGTAAAGCGCGACATTGACGGCGCAGTGCCGATAGGGATCGCGCCAGCCGGACCAGGCGTAATAGGGCGAGAACACGCTTCCAATGAACGCGATGACAGTGAAGCCGAATGCGCCGTCGTCGCTTACGGCGTCGACATACCACCAGCGATAGCCGCCCGGCGTGACGGCCGCGTCGAAATCAAATCCGCCGTCAAGGAGTGGGCCGCGAGCCGTCCCGAAATCGCGGCCATCGGCACGCCCGGTCCCGGATGAACGCTGCCCCCCGCAAGATAAAGACCTGGCAGACGCGTCCGCGCGCCCGGGCGGGTGAAGGACGCCATCCATCCGTGCGAGGCCTGACCGTAGATCGCCCCGCCCGTTCCCGGAAAAAGCCGCGCGAAGTCCGCCGGGGCCGTACGCGACGTCGCCGCCGCGCTGATCCGCAGGCCGCAATCCGCGAGCGTTTGCATCATTGAGTCCTCGCATCGGCCGAACTCCTCCTGCGAAATGTCGCCGGCGCCGTCTCCAGCGGGCGCGTTGACCAGAGCGAACAGCCGCTCGTCGTCGCGCGCCGCGTCGTCATCGTCGCGGTCCTGCGCGCAGACATAGACGGTCGGCGCGGCGGGCAGGCGGCGGCGCGCGAAAATGTCGTCGAATTCGGCGCGGTAATCGCGTGAGAAAAACACATTGTGGCGGACGAGCGGAAAGCCCGTCGCCCGCCCGCGCATCGCCAGCGTCATGGCCGACAGCGACGGCTGCGCGCCCGGCGCGTCGCGGGCGGCGCTCTGGGCGTCGGCGCCCAGCAGGCCGGCGCGCAGCGCCGCGACGTCGCCATTCATGACGACGGCGTCGGCTTCGATGGTTTCGCCGTTATCCAGCGCAACGCCGACGACGCGCCCGGACCGCACCAGGATGCGCGCGACGTTGCGCGCGTAGAGAAAGTCGGCCCCGCGCGCCTGCGCGAGATCGGCGAGCGCGCAGGCGAGCCTGTGCATGCCGCCGTCGATGCGCCATACGCCGTCCATTTCGACATGCGCGACGAGCATCAGCGTCGCCGGCGCGGCGAAGGGAGACGATCCGCAATAAGTCGCATAGCGGCCGAAGAGCTGGCGCAAGCGCGGATCGCGGAAATATTTGCCGAGCTCATCCCACATCGTCGTGAAGGGCGAGATGCGCAGGAGGTTCGGCAGACCGCCGAAACCCGCGCGGCGCACGAGACGCACGGGGCTCGGCCGCTGCGCGAGAATGAAGGAATCGCGCAAGGTTTCGTAGATCGACCGCGCCCGCGCGCAGAAGCGGCGAAAGCCCTCGGCCTCGTCAGGCCCCGCCAAAGCGGCGATCGCGTCGGCGCTGCGCGCCAAATCGGCGAACAGATCGAGGCGCGCGCCATCCTGCCACGCGTGTCGCGCGAGAATCTCGGCGGGCCGCAGGCGCAGGAGACTGGCGAAGTCCGCGCCCGCCTCGTCGAAAATCTCGTCGAACGCCCAGCGCATGGTGAAGACCGTCGGGCCGGCGTCGAGTCTGAGCCCGCCCGCCTCGACCTCGCGCATCTTGCCGCCCGGGCTCTCGGCGCGCTCGATCACCGTCACCTCGAAGCCGCGCGCCGACAGCAGCAGCGCGGCGACGAGCCCGCCGACGCCGGCCCCTATCACAATCACGCGCTGCGTTCGCATGTCTTCGCCTTCCGGCCTGCGCGGTTCGCTCCAATGAGGTGCAAGACAATTGACTCAGTCGGCAAATCTGTCAATATTTAATGACAGTCAGAGCGTCTAGACAAAATGACGGAGGCAAGCCATGCAGACTGCCGCGCGGATCGAAGAGGCGCTGGAGCAGGCCGTTGCGCTGGCGCGGGGGCCCGGCGCGCCTCCCCTCCTCGCTTCCGCCTTGCATTATGCGGTGTTTCCGGCGGGCCACCGCATCCGGCCGCAGCTCTGTCTGGCGGTCGCCAACGCCTGCGGCGATCCCGACCGCATCGCCTCCGACGCGACGGCCGTGGCGATTGAACTTTTGCATTGCGCCTCGCTCGTCCACGATGACCTCCCCTGCTTCGACGACGCCGGCCTTCGCCGCGGCAAGGCCTCGGTTCATGTCGAATATGGCGAGGCGCTCGCGGTGCTGGCGGGCGACGCGCTGATCGTGCACGCCTTCGCGACGCTTGGCGGCGCGGCGCGGCGGAACCCGGCGCAAATGGCGGCGTTGATCGGCATTGTCGCGCAATCGGTCGGCTCGCCGCATGGCATTGTCGCCGGACAGGCCTGGGAATGCGAGGTCGCGGTCCCGCTCTCCGATTACCAGCGCGCCAAGACGGGCGCGCTGTTCGTCGCCGCGACGATGGGCGGCGCGGCCGCCGCGGGGCATGATCCCGAGCCGTGGCGGGCGTTGGGCGAAAAGCTCGGAGAGGCCTATCAGGTCGCCGACGATCTTCGCGACGTTCTCTGCGACGCGGAGGAACTCGGCAAGCCCATCGGACAGGACGCGATTCGGCTGCGGCCCAACGCCGCCGCGGAGCTCGGCGTCGACGGGGCGAAAGCGCGCCTGGAAGGCTTGGTGAAGGCGGCGGTGGCCTCCGTCCCGGATTGCCCGGGCGCACTGGAGTTGCGCCAGCTCATCGAGGCGCAGACAAGGCTGTTCTTTCCCAAACAGCTCGCGCGCGCGGCCGCCTGAGCCCGCCGGTGTCGGCTGTTTCGCCCTCGGCGTCGGGCGCGCGCTCCTGGCGCGAGCGCTTCCTCAACTGGCGCAATCAGCGCGTCGCGGACCCGCGTTTTCAACGCTGGGCGGCGAGCTTTCCGCTCACGCGCGTCATTGCGCGCCGCCGCGCCAAGGCGCTGTTCGATCTTTGCGCCGGCTTCGTCTATTCGCAGATTCTTCTCGCCTGCGTGCGGCTGCGGCTGTTCGAGATTTTAGCGGCCGGTCCGCTGCATGAAACGCAGCTTGCGGCGCGCCTCGATCTCTCGGCCGACGCGACGCGGCGTCTGCTGCGCGCCGCCGCGTCGCTGAAGCTCCTGCGCGCGCTGCCGGGAGATCGGTATGCGCTCGACGATCTCGGCGCGTCGATGCTCGCCAATCCGTCTGTCGGCGCCTTCGTCGAGCATCATGCCCTGCTCTACGACGACATGCGCGATCCGGTCGCCTTGCTGCGTGGCGAGACCACGACCCGGCTTTCTCGGTTCTGGCCTTATGCGGCAGGCCACGACGGCGATTCGCAGGCCTGCGGCGCCTATAGCGCCTTGATGGCGCGCTCGCAGCAGCTCATCGCCGAAGACGTGCTCGACTCCTATTCGTTCGCGCGCCACCAAACCCTTCTCGACGTCGGCGGCGGCGAGGGCGCCTTCGTTGCGGCCGTCGCGGGGCGTCATCCGGCGCTGCGCCTGAAGCTCTTCGATCTGCCGCCGGTCGCGGAGCGCGCGCGCGACAGGCTCGCGGCGCGGGGGCTCGCGCGCGTCGAGACGCATGGCGGCAGTTTTCTCGAAAAGCCTTTGCCCGCCGGCGCAGACATTGTGACGCTCATCCGCGTGCTGCACGACCATGACGACGCAACGGCGCGCGCGGCGCTGGGCGCAGCCCATGCGGCGCTGCCGCCGGGCGGGACGCTGCTCGTGGCCGAGCCCCTGGCCGAAACGCCGGGCGCCGAAACGATCGGCGACGCCTACTTTGGCTTTTACCTGCTGGCCATGGGCAGCGGCCGGCCGCGCCGCGAAGCCGAAATGACGCAGTTGTTGCAAGAGGCTGGATTTACAGCCATTCGCCGCCTTCCGACGCCGCGGCCGCTCTTGGCGAGCGTCATTATCGGCCGGCGTGTGTAATTTTTAGTTGACGCTTCCAAATGTCTTTATAGACTGACTGTCGGCTATGCTTGTCAGGCGCGGGATGCGCGGAAGGCCGATGATGTTCAATGCGCTCGCCATCGTCCTCGAGGAGCCCGGCAGGTTGGCGCTCAGCCGCTTGCCAATCGACGCGCCAAGCGACGCCGACGTCGTCGTCGCGACGCTGTGGAGCGGCGTCAGCACCGGAACCGAAAGACTTCTTTACACCGGACGCATGCCGGATTTCCCCGGCATGGGCTATCCGCTCGTGCCAGGCTACGAGACCGTCGGCGAAGTGATCGAAGCCGGCCCCGAGAGCGGCTTCACGGTCGGTCAGCGCGTCTTTGCGCCGGGCGCAACGTGCTTTGGAGCGGTTCGCGGACTCTTCGGCGGCGCCGCGTCGCATCTCGTCGTCAAGGGCTCGCGCGCCATCGCCATACCGAAGACGCTCGGCGACAAGGGCGTTCTGTTCGCCCTCGCGGCGACGGCGCATCACGCGCGCGGCGGCGTCGCGCCCAAGGGGCGCGAACTCATCGTCGGCCATGGCGTGCTCGGCCGTCTGCTCGCGCGCCTCAGCGTTGCGGCCGGCGGCCAACCAGCCGTCTGGGAGCGCGATCCGGAGCGTCGTGACGGAGCCGACGGCTACGCCGTCGTCGATCCGGATGCGGATACCCGCCGTGATTACCACGTGATCTACGACGTGAGCGGCGATCCGGCCATTCTCGACAGGCTGATTGCGCATCTCGCGCCCGGCGGCGAAATCGTGCTCGCGGGGTTTTACGAGCGGCCGCTCGCCTTCGATTTCCCGCCCGCCTTCATGCGCGAGGCGCGGTTGCGCGTCGCGGCGCAATGGCGGCCCGACGATCTTTCCGGCGTGGTTCGCCTCGTCGAAGACGGGCGGCTCTCGTTCGATGACCTCATCACGCATCGGCGCTTCGCGCTGCAGGCGCCGGTCGCCTATCCGATCGCATTCGACGATCCGCGCTGTCTGAAAATGGTGCTCGACTGGAGGGCGGTAGCATGAATGACGCAGAAGGCTTTCTGACCGCCGCCGAACGCGCGTCGCCGCCCGCGCATCTGCTCAGAGAGGAGGCCGCGACGCCGATCGATCCCGCGCCGACCGTCGCGACGAAGGAAACGCAGATCGTCGCCATCTACGGTAAAGGCGGAATCGGCAAAAGCTTCACGCTCGCCAACCTCTCCTACATGATGGCGCAGCAGGGCAAGAAAGTGCTGCTCATCGGCTGCGACCCGAAGAGCGACACCACATCGCTGCTCTTTGGGGGACGCGCCTGCCCCACCATCATCGAAACATCGACAAAGAAGAAGCTGGCTGGCGACCAAGTGGCCATCGGCGACGTCTGTTTCAAACGCGACGGCGTCTTCGCGATGGAGCTCGGCGGTCCGGAAGTCGGGCGCGGCTGCGGCGGACGCGGCATCATCCACGGCTTCGAGCTGCTCGAAAAATTGGGCTTCCACGAATGGGGCTTCGATTACGTGCTGCTCGATTTTCTCGGCGACGTGGTCTGCGGCGGCTTCGGCCTGCCGATCGCCCGCGACATGTGCCAGAAGGTCATCGTCGTCGGCTCCAATGATCTGCAATCGCTCTACGTCGCCAACAATGTCTGCTCGGCTGTGGAATATTTCCACAAGCTCGGCGGCAATGTCGGCGTCGGCGGCCTCGTCGTCAACAAGGACGACGGAACCGGCGAGGCGCAGGCCTTCGCCGAGGCCGCCGGAATCCCCATTCTCGCGTCGATCCCCGCCGACGACGATATCCGCCGCAAGAGCGCGAGCTACGAGATCATCGGGCGTCCCGATGGCCGCTGGGGCGGGCTTTTCGCCGCGCTCGCGACAAATGTCGCGACGTCGCAGCCCAACCGACCGAAGCCCCTGACGCAGGATGAGCTGCTCGGCCTTTTCTCCAGCGACGCCGTCGGGCGCGACGTGACGCTCGAACCCGCGACGCCCGAAGACATGTGCGGCGGAACGCTGACGCAAAAGCCGTCTCTCGAAGTCGTTTATGAGAGCATCTGAGGGAGACGGCGATGAACGATCTTGCTCCCTATCAAATCTCCACAGCGGAGAGGGACGACAATTCTCCGGCGCCGCAGGAAGACGGCCTCGGATGTCACGCCGGCAAGGAGAAGATGCGCGCCGCGGCGCAAGCCGCCGGCATGAGCGAAACGCTCGGGCGCTACGCGCAGGATTATCCGCAGGGCCCGCACGATCAGCCGCAAAGCATGTGCCCGGCCTTCGGATCGCTGCGCGTCGGCCTGCGCATGCGGCGCACCGCCATGGTGCTCTCGGGCTCCGCCTGCTGCGTCTACGGCCTGACTTTCACCTCGCATTTCTACGGCGCGCGGCGCACGGTCGGCTATGTGCCGTTCAGCTCCGAGACGCTCGTCACCGGCAAATTGTTCGAGGACATCCGCGCGGCGGCGCATCAACTTGCCGATCCGGAAAAATACGACGCCGTCGTCATCATCAATCTCTGCGTGCCGACCGCGTCCGGCGTGCCGCTGCGTCTGCTGCCGCGCGAGATCAACGGCGTACGGATCATCGGCGTCGACGTGCCGGGCTTCGGCGTGCCGACGCATGCGGAGGCGAAGGACGTGCTCGCCGGCGCCATGCTGCGCGTCGCGCGCCTCGAGGCGGAACAGGGCCCGGTCCAGGCCCCGCGCGGCGCGCGCGCGGGAATGCCGACCATCGCCCTCATCGGTGAGATGTTCCCCGCTGATCCGATGCAGATCGGCGCAATGCTCGAACCGCTCGGCCTCGCCGCCGGCCCCGTCGTTCCGACGCGCGAATGGCGCGAACTTTATGGCGCGCTGGATTGCGCCGCGGCGGCGGCGATCCACCCGTTCTACGCCGCCTGCGTGCGCGAGTTCGAAGCGGCCGGCCGCAATGTCGTCGGCTCCGCGCCGGTCGGCTATCAGGGGACGGCGGCCTGGCTCGAAAATATCGGCGCCGCCTGCAACGTCGGGCGCGACAAGATCGACGCCGCGAAAGCGCGCGTGCTGCCAGCGATAAAAGGCGCGCTTGCGGCGACGCCCATCAAGGGCCGCATCACGCTTTCAGGCTATGAAGGGTCGGAGCTTCTCGTCGGCCGCCTGCTGGTCGAGTCGGGCGCGGATCTTCGCTATGTCGGCACGGCCTGCCCGCGCACGCGCTTCAGCGAGGCCGACCGCGACTGGCTCGAGGCGAAAGGCGTGCATGTCCAGTTCCGCGCCTCGCTCGAGCAGGATCTCGCCGCTTTCGATGAATTCAAGCCCGATCTCGCCATCGGGACCACGCCCGTCGTGCAGAAGGCGAAGCAGAATGCGACGCCAGCGCTTTACTTCACCAATCTCATCTCCGCGCGTCCGCTGATGGGCGTCGCCGGCGCGGGCTCGCTCGCCAAGGTCGTCAACGCCGCGATCGGCAATCGCGCGCGCTTCGACGAGATGAACGACTTCTTCGCGGGCGTGGGCGTCGGATTCGCCGCCGGCGTCTGGCAGGACACGCCGCAGGATCGCGTCGATTTCCGCAAGAAGCAGCGCGCCAGAATGGCGCGCAAGCCGGCCGAGGAGATGGGCTCATGCTAGTCCTCGACCACGACCGGGCCGGCGGCTACTGGGGCGCCGTCTATGTCTTCACGGCGATCAAGGGCCTGCAGGTCGTCATCGACGGCCCGGTCGGCTGCGAGAATCTGCCCGTCACGTCGGTGTTGCATTATACGGACGCCTTGCCGCCGCACGAACTGCCGATCGTCGTCACCGGATTGTCGGAAGAAGAGCTCGGCCGCCACGGCACCGAGGGCGCGATGAAGCGCGCGCATGCGACGCTCGATCCCGATCTGCCGAGCATCGTCGTGACGGGATCCATCGCGGAAATGATCGGCGGCGGCGTGACGCCGGAAGGCACCGGCATTCAACGCTTCCTGCCGCGCACGATCGACGAAGACCAGTGGCAATGCGCCAATCGCGCCATGAGCTGGCTGTGGAGCGAATATGGCGTGAAGAAGGGCCGCGCGCCGCCGCGAAAGGCGCGCGCGCCAGGCGAGAAGCCGCGCGTCAACATCATCGGCCCCTGCTACGGCGTCTTCAACATGCCGTCCGATCTCGCCGAGATCCGCCGCCTCGTCGAAGGCGTCGGCGCCGAGGTCAATATGGTGTTTCCGCTCGGCAGCCATATCGCCGACACGCCGCGCCTCGCGGACGCCGACGTCAACATCTGCATGTACCGCGAATTCGGCCGCCAGCTCTGCGAGGCGCTGGATCGTCCCTATCTTCAGGCGCCGATCGGCCTGCACAGCACGACGAAGTTTCTCCGAAGGCTCGGCGAGGAGCTCGGGCTCGATCCGGAGCCTTTCATCGAGCGCGAGAAACACACGACGATCAAGCCGCTTTGGGATCTCTGGCGCTCTGTTACGCAGGACTTCTTTGGCACGGCCTCCTTCGGCGTCGTCGCGACGGAGACTTACGCGCGCGGCCTGCGGCATTTCCTCGAAGACGAAATGGGCCTGCCGTGCGCCTTCGCGATCGGACGCAAGGCCGGCGAAAAGACCGACAATGCCGCGGTGCGCAAGGCCATTCACGAGACGCCGCCGTTGGTTCTCTTCGGCAGCTACAACGAACGCATGTACGCCGCCGAAGCCGGCGGGCGCGCCATCTATGTGCCGGCGTCTTTCCCCGGCGCCATCATCCGGCGCCACACCGGCACGCCCTTCATGGGCTACGCCGGCGCGGTCTATCTCGTGCAGGAAGTCTGCAACGCGCTCTTCGACGCTTTGTTCAACATCCTGCCGCTCGGAACGGAGCTCGACAAGGTGGCCCCGACGCCGTCGCGGCTTCACCGCGAAATCCCCTGGGAGGACGCGGCGAGACGCTTGCTCGACGACCTTGTCGAGGCGACGCCCGTTCTCATGCGCATTTCCGCGGCCAAACGGCTCCGCGACGCCGCGGAAAACGCGGCGCGCCATGCTGGCGACGCAGCGGTCACGACGCCGAGCGTCGAACATGCCCGCAGGCTGGTGATGGAGACGAGCGCATGATCGGCGCCGTCAGACGTTTCGCAAGGAAGGAGAAGCCATGAGTTCGACGACCTATTCGCCTCCATCGACTCGCGGCGGGGGATTCAAAGCGTCGCTGCTGTTTGGCGCGCTCTTTCCCGTGTTTCTCGCCGCCGCCCTTATCTGGCGCGCGCTGCCGTTTTCCGCCGAAGACGGGTCGCCGCCAAAATCCGTGATCGGCGAGACGCGCGAGAACCTGTCCATTGCAATTTCATATGCGCTGATGGCGCGGGCCATGCTGCAGAGCTTCGCCCGGGATTAAGCCCGGTGCGGAACGCCTGTCGCGACCTTTTTTGAGGGCCGCGATGCTTCGGCCGCGTAAGGCGTGCGCGGCATTGCTAACGGAGTCAATCATGGCCATCGATAAAGAGCGGAGTTCTCTGTCGGGACTGACAGAGGCAGAGGCTGTGGAGTTCCATAGTCTCTTCATCAAAAGCTTCCTGATCTTCACTGTCATCGCGATCATCGCGCATGTGCTGGTGTGGAACTGGCGACCCTGGCTGCCCGGCCCCAAAGGATACGCGCTGCTCGACGGCGTGACCAACGCTGCGCACGCCGCGCTGACCCTCATCGGCTAATAGGAGTTGGCCATGTACAAGATATGGCTGCTTTTCGATCCCCGCCGCGTGCTCGTCGCGCTGGGCGCCTTCCTGTTCACGCTGGCCCTGCTGATCCACTTCATCCTGCTCAGCACCGACCGGTTCAATTGGCTGGAAGGGCCGCGCGTGCAGAAGACCGGACAGATCGAAACGCTTGCGCCGACATCGTTCGGCTAATCGCTTTGCTGTCTCGCCGCGGACGGATGCGCCGTCCCGTTTCCGCCCGCGGCCCAAAAAACGTTGATTTCCCATCGGAGGCGCGGCCATGGCCATGCTGAGTTTCGAGAGAAAATATCGCGTGCGCGGAGGCACGCTCATCGGCGGCGACCTCTTCGATTTCTGGGTCGGTCCCTTCTATGTCGGCTTCTTCGGCGTCACGACCGTCATCTTCGCGGGTCTGGGCACGGCGCTCATCATCTGGGGCGCGGCGCTGGGGCCGACCTGGAATCTGTGGCAGATCAACATCGCGCCGCCCGATCTCAAATACGGCCTTGCGCTCGCGCCTCTAAAGGAAGGCGGTCTGTGGCAGATCATCACGATCTGCGCGACCGGCGCCTTCGTGTCCTGGGCGCTGCGAGAAGTCGAAATCTGTCGCAAGCTCGGCATCGGCTATCACGTGCCGGTCGCTTTCGGCTTTGCGATTTTCGCCTATGTGTCGCTGGTCATCATCAGGCCATTGCTCCTCGGCGCCTGGGGATACGGCTTCCCCTACGGCATCATCAGCCACCTCGACTGGGTCTCGAACACCGGCTACCAGTATCTGCATTTCCACTATAATCCCGCCCATATGATCGCCGTGTCGTTCTTCTTTGCGACATGTTTCGCCTTGTCCCTGCATGGCGCCCTCGTGCTGTCGGCGACCAATCCGCCGAAGGGCGAGGCGGTCAAGACCCCCGAATACGAAGACACTTTTTTCCGCGACGTCATGGGCTATTCGATCGGCACGCTGGGCATCCATCGGCTCGGTCTGTTTCTCGCGCTTGCGGCCGTCTTCTTCAGCGCCGTGTGCATGATCATCAGCGGCCCGTTCTGGACTCGCGGCTGGCCCGAGTGGTGGAACTGGTGGCTCAATCTTCCCGTCTGGCGCTGAGGCAAGGGAGAGAATCCGTGGCCTATTATCAAAACATCTTCACGCAGGTGCAGGTTCGCGGCGCCGCGGCGGAGGCGGGCGTCCCGATCCTCAACGAGGATCGCAGCTCTGCGACCTTCTCCTATCTGCTCGGCCGTCTCGGCAATGCGCAGATCGGCCCGATCTATCTCGGTTACACCGGCCTCGTGTCGCTTCTCTTCGGCTTCATCGCCTTCGAGATCATCGGCCTCAACATGTGGGCCTCGGTGAACTGGGACCCCATCCAGTTCGTGCGCCAATTGCCTTGGCTCGCGCTCGAACCGCCGAAACCGCAATATGGCGTCCAGATCCTGCCGCCGCTCAGCGAAGGCGGGTGGTGGCTCATCGCCGGCTTTTTCCTCACCGCGTCGGTGCTGCTGTGGTGGTGGCGCGTCTATCGGCGCGCCCGGGCGCTGGGGCTCGGCACGCATACGGCCTGGGCCTTTCTCTCGGCGATCTGGCTTTATCTCGTGCTCGGTTTCATCCGGCCGCTGCTGATGGGGAGCTGGAGCGAGGCTGTGCCATTCGGGATCTTTCCGCATCTCGACTGGACCGCGGCGTTTTCGATCCGCTACGGCAATCTCTTCTACAATCCCTTCCATATGCTCTCCATCGCGTTCCTCTATGGCTCGGCGCTGCTCTTCGCCATGCATGGCGCGACCATTCTCGCGGTGGGACGTTTCGGGGGCGAACGCGAGATCGAACAGATTCTCGATCGCGGCACGGCCTCCGAGCGTGCGGCGTTGTTCTGGCGCTGGACGATGGGCTTCAACGCGACGATGGAGTCGATCCATCGCTGGGCCTGGTGGTTTGCGGTGCTGACGCCGCTGACGGGCGGCATCGGCATCCTTCTCACGGGCACGGTCGTCGACAATTGGTATCTATGGGGCGTCGTGCACGGGATTGCGCCACAATATCCGCATGTCTTCCCGCCCGTCGTCGATCCGGCTCTCGCCACGGGAGGCGCGCAATGAGAATCGCTCTCTCTCTGCTCGGGGCCGTCATCGCGACGCTTCTGACCATCGCCATGCTGGTGACCGCGGGCTGGGTGCTTCCGCCGATCTACGGCGTGCAGACCGGCTTTCGCGGCGTCGGCCAGCAACAGCTGATCAGCGCGCAAGACAAGCGCATTCTCGAAGCGGCCAACGCGTTGCCGGCGGCAATCGACAAGGCAGACCCTTCCGGCGAGCGCGCGACGCAGGCCTATAAGAATGTGAAGGTGCTCACCGACCTCAGCACCGAGCAGTTCAACCGTGTGATGGTCGCGATCACGCAATGGGTGTCGCCCGAGCAGGGCTGCGCCTATTGCCATAACACGGAGAATCTGGCCGACGACGGGCTTTATACGAAGATCGTCGCGCGGCGCATGCTGGAGATGAACCGCCAGATCAACACGGCTTACACGTCGCATGTCGCCGACACGGGCGTGACCTGTTACACGTGTCACCGCGGCCAGCCCGTGCCGAGCAACATCTGGTTCGAGAATCAGGGCGGTCCGCATGCGGGCGGCATGTCGGCGCATAATTACGGCTTTGGCCATCCGACGAAGTCGAACGGCCTGACGACCATGCCGGTTGATCCGTTCAATCCGCATCTCCTCGGCGACGACAAGATCCGCGTGCAAGCCACCACGGCCTTGCCTGAGGGAACGTCGAACGCCTCGCTCCAGCAGACCCAGCAAACCTATGCGCTGATGATCCACATGTCGGAGGCGTTGGGCGTCAATTGCGGCTTCTGTCACAATTCGCGCTTTTGGGCCGGTTGGGACCAAAGCAACCCGCAACGCGCCGTCGCCTACAACGCTCTCGACATGATGCGCGAACTAAACGCCGTCTATCTCGAACCGCTGCATGCGACCTATCCGGCGAATCGGCTCGGTCCGCTCGGCGACAGTCCGAAAGCCAATTGCGCCACGTGTCATCAGGGGGCGAGCAAGCCGCTTCTGGGCCAAAGCATGGCGAAGGACTTTCCCGAGCTCGGCGGCAAGGCGAGGCCCTGATCTAAGCGACGCCTGGTCGGCGCCCTCCGGCCAGGCTGCCTCACGCGGCGCATAAGAGGCTTTCCGTTTCTCGGAGGAAAATGAAAGGACTTGACCGTGTGCACAGTCGACAAGGCCTTGCAGGACGACTGCATCAGCATTGTGCAGAGGCGTGACGAGGAAGGCGCGTTTCTGATCCGCGTGGGCGCGCTGCAGACGGTCGTCACCATCCGCTTACGTCGCACATGGGGATCGCGCATCGTCTATCGTCAGAGCCACGCGATCAAGACGCCGCGTCAACCCTGCCCCAACTGGAGCTGCGCCTCGGAGGCCGATTCGCCCGGCGATGCGCTGCGCAAGGCGATCAACGGGTTGACGCTGCATTACCGGATGGCGGTCGGCGAAGGCTATCCGCCGGCGGAAGACTGGCTCGTCCCGGCGAATTAGCCGGGCGCGCTACCAGCGAACCTCGAAAACGCAGGCCGGCCCGCCGGTCGCCTCGCATGCTGTTTCCACGACGCGGACTCCTGGTCCCAGCATTGCGCCGAACACGCGCTCGAATGTCGCGGCGAAATAAGCGCAAGCAGGTTCGCGCGTGTGGAGCTCCTTGCAGATTGGCGAGCCCTTCAGCCGCAGCGTGAGCGTCGTCGAAAACGCATAGCCGAAATCTCCGCCGCCGGCGAAAGTCCAGGCATGGCGCGCGATCGCCGCGACGAGAATGCGGGCCGCCAGCGCGCGCGGCATTCTCTTCAAGACGCGTTGCGCCATTGGCGGAATGCGATGCGTCAGGAGATAGTCGCCCGTCCGCCGTCCCGCGTCTCGCGAAACATCCGCCGCTCGGGATTCGCCCAGCCTGTCAATTGCGACGCGATGCAGCTTGGCGACGTCCGTTTCCAAAACCATCTGCGTCGGCGGCTCCGCAAGATATTTGGTCAGCCCTGCGGACGCGAAAATCTCCTCGCAGAGCGAATCGTCGCCCGCAGCCGACAAGGCTTCCGCCATGCGGGTGATGGCGTTGGGGCCGATGACGGCCGGTTTGTTCGCCGCCTCAATGAACGCGATGTTCATGCGCTTTGGCGCTTTCCTGCGCGATCACGGCGTCGAGCGGCGCCTCGCTCAGCGCCTCCTCGAACTGCTGTTTGCTCCCGCCGCAGGCCATCGCCTGGGCCGCCTCGTGCATTGTGCTGGCGGGCCGGTTGTGCGTGACCTGCCACTCGACATCCTCGTCCGCCGCGCGCTGTCGCGTCGTGTCGAAGTCGAATTTTACCTTCTTGCGCGACTGCGGCCCCCAATAGTCGACCTTGCCGAGGTCGTAGAATTTGCGCTCGAAGCCGGCCTTGAGGAAAGCCTTCAGACAGCCGAGAAGATAGCGTCGGCGCTGGCCGCTGCCCGCCCAGGGATAGGAAAACAGCGCCTTTTTCATATAGAAGCGGCGGTAATTGTTCATCACGCGGTCGAGCAGTTCGCCGCGGTCCATCGCCTGCGGCTTGATGATGGGCGTAACGAAATTGTATTTCTCGTAGTCGAAGATCTCGACCTTGTCGCCGAGCTCCTTGAAGAGATCGGAGAAAGGCCAAGGCGTATACATCGACCAATTGGCGAGGTCGGGTTTCCAGTCCTGCGCCATGCGATAGGTCTCTTCCAGCGTTTCGGCCGTCTCATTCTCGAGACCGACGATGAATTGCGCCTCGACGACAATGCCCGCATTGCGCAACAATTCGACCGCGCGCTTGTTCTGCGCGACCGTCGTCTCCTTGTTGAAGAGATCGAGTTTGAGCTGCGCCGCCGCTTCGGTGCCGAGCGAGACATGGATCAACCCGGCCTTGCGGTAGAAGGGCAGAAGCGCTTCGTCGCGCAAGATGTCGGTGACGCGCGTATTGATTCCCCAGAGGATGTCGAGCTTGCGGTCGATCAGCTCCTGGCAGAAGGCGACGAATTTCTTCTTGTTGATCGTCGGCTCCTCGTCGGCGAGGATGAAAAAGCCGACTCCATGATCGCGCATCAGCGTTTCGATCTCGTCGACGACTTTCTTCGGATCGCGAATGCGGTAGTCGCGCCAGAATTTCCACTGGCTGCAGAAGCTACAAGTAAAGGGGCAGCCTCGCGCCATATTGGGGATGGCGACCTTCACGCCGAGCGGGATGTAATTATATTTTTCCCAGTTCAG
This sequence comes from Methylocystis echinoides, assembly GCF_040687965.1. Lineage (NCBI taxonomy): Bacteria > Pseudomonadati > Pseudomonadota > Alphaproteobacteria > Hyphomicrobiales > Methylocystaceae > Methylocystis > Methylocystis echinoides. The sequence continues at coordinate 1,880,005 of NZ_CP156084.1, read as the reverse complement.
AATGCCCCAGTCGGCGACGATGTCGTCGATATTCTTCACGGTCGGCGCGGCGGCCGTCGCGACGACCTTGCCGTCCTGCGCATAGGCGAGGCCCTTGATCGTCTCGCGTTCGGCAGGCCAGCGTTTTTCGTCGATGGCGCGGATGAGATTGACGATGATTTCCTCGCCTTCGCCGCGCACGATGGCGTCGATCCAGGGCGCTTCCGCCAGCACCTGGCGATACATGAAAGTGGCGTGCACGCCGCCGAGCACCGTGATCGCGCGTGGGGCCGCCTCCTTGGCGAGCTTCAGCGCCTGCTGCGCCTTGTAGATCGACGGCGTGATCGACGTGGCGCCGACGACGTCAGGATCGTAATCGACAATCGCCTCGCGCAGGGCGTCGTCGCCCACGTCGAAGGTCATGGCGTCGATGAATTTTATGTCGGAGTAACCGGCCTTCTTCAACGCCCCGGAGAGATAGGCGACCCAGGCTGGCGGCCAATTGCCCGCGATCTCCGCGCCGCCGGAGTGATAATTGGGATGGATGAAGAGGATGCGCATGGCTGTCCCTTTCGCGGGCGTCAATCGGACCGAGCGTAAAACAAAATTGACACTTTGCAAATTTATTCGCGCACGCGGGCAGCGGCGTATGGTCTCAGGTTTCGCTTTCGGCGATGTCAAAGACGAGCTGCGCAAAGCGGGACGGCGCTTCTTCATGCGCCAGATGACCGAGCCCCTGAACTGAATGGAGATGCGCGTTTGTAAGCCGAGCGGCGATTTTGCGCGCGCCTTCGGGGGGAACCGTCTTGTCGTTCTCGGCGACGATGAGATGAAAGGGCACGCGCAAGCGCGGCAAGTCGCGGTTGAGCGCGCGCAGATCCCAATGCGCCATCATGCTGAGCGCGGCGTTGACATGCGCCGGGTTCTGCATAAGCCGCGCGTAGAGGGCGACGCCGCGCGCGTCGATTTTCGATCCTGTGCCGTCGAGAAGGCGCGTCACCGCGGCGCGATTGGCGCTCCAGGCGAAATAGCGGGGCGCGAGCGGATTGAGAAACAGCGCCTTGGCCAGCGTCGGCAGCAGATAGCCGGCGACGCCCTCGAACGGCGCGAGCGCGCCATTCAACGCGATGAGCCGTTCGGGCGCGATCGCGCCGTCGAGCGCAAGCCGCGCCAGCACGGCCGCGCCCGCCGAATGGCCGACGGCGATCGTGGGCGACAGGCCGATCGCGTCGAGCAGGGCGGCGACGGCGCGCGCCATGCCGGGAAGCGACTGCGTGCGCGCGCCGCGCGAGGACGAGAAGCCATGGCCCGGAAGATCGGGCGCGACGACACGATAGCGTTTTGCAAGAAGCGGCGCGAGATCGCGCCATGAATGCGTCGACGCGCCGGTTCCGTGCGCCAGCAGCAGGGTCGGGCCGTCGCCCATGATCTGCACATGCCAGACGAGGCCGCCCGCCTCGATCATCCGGCTCGAGGCCCGGTTCGGCCAATCGGCGCCGACCTCAGCGAGCGTGAGCGGGTGGAGCGGCTCGAACAAGGCGAGCGCGCTCACGCGCTGATCGCCGCGGCGCGCACCGCCTGCGAGAGACGCGCTGCGTCCACGAAGGGCAAACGCAGATAGCGGGCCTGCATGGCGTCCGCGATCTTGCGGGTCGGCGCGTCGGCGCCGCTCGCCACGGGGGACGAGTCCACGGCGAGCGCCGCATAGCCTGCGTCGCGCAGTCCGCGCGCGGCCGAAAGCGCGTCCTCCAGCGCGCGGGCGCGGCCCGGGGCGCCGGCGCGATCGATGTTCGCCTTGCCGTCGGTCAGCAAAACGACGAGCGGCGTCTGCCCCTTGCGCCTGACGCTGTCGGCGAGCGCCGCGGCCGCGTCGAGCGCGAGCGCAAGCGGCGTGCCGCCGCCGCCGGGCAGCGCCGCCAACAGCCGTTTGGCGCGCGCCAGCGCCCGCGTCGGCGGCAAGGCGATTTCGGCCCGCTTGCCGCGAAAGGCGACGAGCGCGACGCTGTCGCGGCGCACGTAACAGTCGGCGAGCATCAGTTCGATCGCGCCTTTGACTTCGGCCAGCCGCTGCGCGGCGGAGGAGCCGGAAGCGTCGACGACAAAAATGGCCGCCGTGCCGCGCCGCTCGCGAAAGCGCCTGACGCGAAAATCTTCAGGGCGGATGCGAAGGGCGAGCGGCGGCGCGTCGGGGGTTTCGGCGCGGCGCAGCGTCTGCCAGGGCGCGGCGGCCCGAAGCGTGTCGATCAGGCTGAGACGGCCGTCGCGCGGCGCGCCGCGCCTCACATTCATCGGGCGGCCGCGGCGCGCCGACACGCGTTCGGCGCCGGAATGGCCGCCCCGCGGCGACGGCGCGCGCGATCGTTCGCCTTGTTCCAGTCGCGCCAAGAGGTCGGCTGGAAGCGCTACGCGGGCGGCGGCGACGACGACATCCTCCAGCGCCTGCTGAGCTCGCCCTTCGTTGTCGTTTTTCGGCTCCTCGGGGCTCGCGTCGGTCTCGTCGGGCGCCGCGTCGGCGGTCTCGTCGGGCGGCGCCGGCAGGCAGGTGGCGCGCGGCGCCAAGACGTAGCGCGCGGCGACCTCGAGATCGACGTCTTCGACGACGCGTCCGCCGCGCAACGCGCAGGCCGCCCGCGCCACGCGGCGCGCCAGCAAGGGCGCGCGCAAGGAGAGAACGCCGAGACGCGCCGCGGCGACGACCAGCGCGGCGATCGCTTCGTGCGGCGTCACGACATCGGCAAGGCGCGCCCGCGCCGCGACGACGTCCTGGGGCGTCACCTCCCACGCCCGGCCCCCGCAAGGACGCAGCCCTTCGAGATCGAGATGGATGGCGAGGCGATCGAGCAGCGCCGCCGGCGGGCGTTCGTCGGGCTCATGGCCTTCATCGAGCGCGACGAGGCCGACGCGGCAGTCTTGTCGACCCGCAAGCCCGTCGCGCGCCAGTTCGATCCTGCCGTCGTCGAGCGCCGCGACGAAGCGGGCGGCGGTCGCGCTGCTGTGCCGCTCCGCCATGGCGAGCACCAGCACGCCGCCATCCGTCTGCGCGAGGAGGCCGGTTTCCGCGATCGGGCGCCCCGCGCGAAGCGTCGCGGCGAGGTCGAGGCCGCCGAGCAGACGGTCATCGGCGATGGCGAGCGGCGCCCGGCGCATCGGCGCGCCTTCGGGCAAATAGGCGCGCAGCAGAGCGAGCCAGGCGTCGCGCGCGGGTCCGGGCGGGGCGCGCAGCGTGACGCCGGACTGCAGGGGATCGACGGCGAAGAGCGCCGCCGCGACGCGCGCCCGGGTCCAGGCGTCGTCGCGCTGCGCAGACGCCCCGCCGGTCATGCGCCAAAGGTCTCGTCGATCGCCCGCGCGACGCGGATGGCCGAGCCGGCTTCGTCGAGCGGATTGCGTCGCAGGCGATGGCCGAGCGCGAAGGCGGCGACCCGCCGCAATTCGGTTGCGCCGACCGCCGCTTCGCCTTCGAAAGCCGCGAGCGCGCGGGCGGCCCGCAACAGGGTGAGCTCGCCGCGAAGCCCGTCGGCGCCGAGCGCGACGCAGAGCCGGGCCGCTTTTTCGAGCACGGCGTCCGACGTCTCGATGTCGCCGACGCGGCCGCGCGCGGCGCCGATGCGGCGGCGCAGCTTCTGCTCCTCGGCGGCGAAGGCGCGATGGAAGCGCGTTGGATCGCGCTCGAACGCGTCGCGCCGCCGCACGACCTCGACGCGCGTGGCGATGTCGGTCGGGGTTTTCACGTCGACGGCGAGACCGAAGCGATCGAGCAATTGCGGCCGTAACTCGCCCTCCTCTGGATTGCCGCTGCCGATGAGAACGAAACGCGCCGGATGGCGCACGCTCAGCCCCTCGCGCTCCACGACATTCTCGCCAGAGGCGGCGACGTCGAGCAGGAGATCGACAAGATGATCTTCGAGCAGGTTGACTTCGTCGATGTAGAGAAATCCTCGATTGGCCTTGGCCAACAGGCCCGGCTCGAACGCCTTTTCGCCGCGCGTCAGCGCGCGTTCGAGGTCGAGGGCGCCGACGACGCGGTCTTCGGTCGCGCCCAGCGGCAGATCGATGACGGGAACCGGCCGCAGCGCCGTTTTCAAGGAGCCTTTCCGACAGGCGTCGCAAAGCGCCGAGGTCGCAGCCGGATCGCAATTATAGGCGCAGTCGCTGACGGCGCGCATCCGCGGGAGCAGGCGCGCCAGCGCGCGCACGGCCGTGGATTTCCCCGTTCCGCGATCGCCGAAGACCAGCACGCCGCCGACCGACGGGTCGATCGCCGCGAGCAGAAAGGCGAGCTTCATATCGTCCTGGCCGACGATCGCGGAGAAGGGAAATGGCGCGGGAGCGCCGAAAGGCCGCGGCGCGGCGGCTGGCGTCGTCTGAACGGCCTGCGGCGCGTGGGCCGCTTCCTGCGGGAGCTTGACCTGAATCGGCGCCATTCGCCCCCCTCGCGCGCGAGACAAGCGCGCCTTACGCTCCATATGTAACTCTTACTTTACACCTGTGCAGGGCGAACGCAAGTCCAACCAACGACCGGCAACATTATTTCGACGCTGCGGCACGGAAACGTAGCAATTTTTTCGGCCAAACCCCATTATGTAGGGGGTGACTGAAGGGGGCTCGGTTCGCACTATGACTTCCATCGCCGACGGCACGCAGGCAATGGATCGCCGCGCGGGCGCGCGCGCCGCGCCGCATTGAGCGTGACGATGACCGACAAAGCCTATACCCGCCCTGATTTGACGCTGACGCTCGACGAGGACGGCGTCATCCAGAAGGTCGTGACCGCTGAGTCGCTGGCGCGAGAACCGCTCGACCAATGGCGCGGCCGGCGCTGGGGCGAGACGATCGATCCCGCCATCGACAGCCTCACGTTGAAAAAAATCGAGGATGTGCGTCTGCGCGGCGATCCTTCCTGCTTCCAGGTGCGTCAGCGCTTTCCCAGCGGCCTCGAGTTGCCGATGGAATATACGACCTTCAGCCTCGGCGAGGCCGGATTCATCGCCATTGGCCGCAATCTGGAGGCGATCAGCGAATTGCAGGCGCGTCTGCAACTGGCGCAGGAGGCGCGCGAACGCGATTATTGGAAGATGCGCGAAATCGAGACGCGCTATCGCACGCTGTTCGACGCGACGACGGAAGCCGTTGCGCTGGTCAACGTCCCCGATCTGCGCGTTGTCGAAGCGAATTTTCGCGCGGCGAAGGATCTCTATCTCTCGCCGGGCGCACCATTCCTGCCGCAACTTTCCCAGCGCGATCGGCGCGCGCTCGATCAACTTCTCGAAAAGACGCGCGAGCAAGGGCGCGCGCCGGGAATCGTCATTCAACCAACGCCGTCAGCCGGATTGTGGAGCCTGCGCGCGTCGCTCATGAACGCGGAAGCCAGCGCGGTTTTCATCTGCCAGCTCACGCCGATGCGCGAGGCCGACAACGCCTCCCACGCCAGCGGCGTGTCGATTGCGTCGTTTATAGATCGCTTGCCCGAAGGCTTTGTCGTCATCGATTGCGACGGGATCGTGCGGGCCGCCAATGGGGCCTTTCTCGATCTCGTTCAGCTCGGCGCGGAAGTCGCGGCGATCGGCTCTAAACTGACGCGCTGGCTGTCGAGCCCGGGCGCCGACGCCAATGTCGTGATGGCGCTCATTCGCAAGCACGGCGATCTGCGTCGTTTCCAGACGCGCATCGACGGCGAACTCGGTCAGTCGACTCCCGTCGAGATTACGGCCGTCGGCGACGACGCGGACGCGCCCAATTATTTCGGGCTTCTCGTTCGCGACATTCGTCACGCGTCCGGCCAGCCTTCGCGCGAAGTCGCCGATCGGGGGCTGTCGATCGAGGCTTTGGACAACCGCACGCTCGAAGCGATTGTGCGCATGTCGACGGAAGCGATCGAACGCAAGGCGATTTTGGCCGCGCTCGAACAGTGCAATAGTAATCGCACGGCCGCCGCGCGCCAACTCGGCCTCAGCCGTCAGGGCCTTCACGCCAAGTTGAAAAAATACGGCCTCGAAAGAAAATAGGCGCCAAACGCCTGACCAAAGGGTAGCTTACGCCGTGACGCTCGACCCTTCCGCTTCGCCTGCCTTCGGGACGGCCACCCTCTCGAATTGCGAACGCGAGCAGATCCACCTCGCGGGCTCCATCCAGCCCCATGGCGCATTGCTCACCTTGTGCGCGGCGGACGGCCGCATCATGCAAGAGAGCGCCAACGCGGCGTCCTTTCTCAAAATGTCGGCTCCGCTGAAGGGCCTGCGCCTACGCGATCTCGGCGGCGATCTGTGGACGCAAATCGAGGGTCTCGTCACGCAGCCGGCCTCGTCCATCCCCTTCGCGCTGCGCTGCTTCGCGGGCGCCGGCGGCGCGCCGCTCAATGCGCTCTTGCACAAGGCGCCGAGCGGCGAGTGGGTTGTCGAATTGGAACGCGCCGGCCCGATTGTCGATTACACCAAGGCGATCGATCGCGGCGTCGACACGATCCTGACGTCGGCGAGTCTGCGCGGCCTTTGCGACGTCAGCGCCGCGATGTTTCGAGACCTTACCGGCTATGACCGCGTCATGGTCTATCGTTTCGACGAAGAAGGGCATGGCGAGGTTTTCGCCGAAACCAGACGGCCGGAACTCGAGGCGTTCCTCGGCAACCGTTACCCGGCCTCCGACATTCCGCAGATCGCGCGCCGCCTTTATGAACGCAATCGGGTGCGTCTCCTCGCCGACGTCGACTACACGCCCGCCCCGCTCGAACCCCGTCTCTCGCCGGCGACCGGCGAGGAGCTCGACATGTCGCTGTGCTTCCTGCGCAGCGCTTCGCCGATCCACATCCAATATCTCAAAAATATGGGCGTCGCCGCCACTCTGGTCGTCTCGCTGATGGTCGCCGGCAAACTCTGGGGGCTGATCTCCTGTCATCATTACGCGCCCCGATTGCTCCCTTTCGAGATGCGGGCCGTGTGCGAATTGCTCGCCGAAGTGATCGGCACGCGGATCGCGGCGCTCGAAAGCTTCGCGCAGGGACAGGCCGAACTCGCGGTGCGCCGGCTCGAACAGCGCATGATTCAAAGCGTGTGCCGGGACGGCGATTGGCGCGGCGCGTTGTTCGACAGCGCCCATGCGCTGCTGCTGCCGCTCAATGCGACAGGCGCGGCGCTGCTTTTCGAAGGCAAAATGCGCATGATCGGCGAGGCGCCGGGAACCGAACAGATCAGCGAGCTCGGCCGCTGGCTGGCGCCGCGATTGGCGGACGGCGTCTTTGCGACCTCGGCGCTCGCGGCGGAGGCGCCGCAGTTCGCGCCGCTGGCCGGCGTGGCGAGCGGCGTCGCCGCGACGCGTATCTCCAGCGAGCCGGACGAGATGCTGATCTGGTTTCGAAAGGAGCGTATCCGCACCGTCACCTGGGGCGGCAATCCCTTCAAGCCGCCTTCGGACAGCGACGATCCGAGCGAATTGTCGCCGCGCCGCTCCTTTGCGCAATGGCATCAGGTCGTGGAAGGCACGTCGGACGCCTGGTCCCCGGCCGATCGCGCCGCCGCGCGGCTGATCGGCGAAAGCGTCACCGACGTCGTCATGCAGTTTCGCGCGCTGCGCATCCTGATTGCGAAGGATCAGCTCGACCATGTGCTGCGACAGGTCCATTCGGCCGATCAGCAGATCATCGTCGCCGGCACGGACGGCCATGTTCTCGAAGCCAATCGCGCGCTCAACGATCTGCTCGGCGCGTCGGGGCCGATCAAGAGTCTCGACGACTTGCCCGGTTTTTTCGTCGACTCGGCGGCGGTCGCGCGAAGCCTCGCCGCTCTGCGCGAGACGGGCGCGCCCTGGCGCGGAGAAGCTTTGCTCATGACGGCGTCAGGAGAGACGCTGCCCGTCGCAGTGCGCGGCGATCCGGTGCTCGCGTCGCGCGACCGCGTGCTCGGCTATGTCGTTCTGTTTACGGATTTGACCGAGCGGAAAGCAGCCAATATGGCGCGCGAGCGCTTCCGCCACAGCGTCATGCTGAGCCAGCGCCGCTTGATGGGCCGAATCGATTCGCGTTCGGCGCTCGCTGTGGAAGGCCTGATGTCGCGCATCATCGACAATGCGCAATTGGCGGCTTTGGAAATCGCTGACGGGCTCGACACCGCCGGCATCCCCGACACATTGGAGAGCGTACGCGCCTCGGTGGCGCGCGCCGCGGAAGTGCTCGAGCAGATCTCCCGCGCCGCAAAGCAAAGGGAGCGCGCACGCGGCGCGCCAAAAGCGCCATGAGGGTCGGGCGCCTGCGGGAGCGGCTGCGCGCTGCGACTTCCGAATCGCATGAGCGGCTGCATCGCCATCCGGGCCTCGCGGCGGCCGCGAGCGGCGCGATCGACCTTAGCGGCTACCGGGCGTTGCTGATGCGGCTTTATGGCTTTCATCGCCCCGTCGACGCCGGCATGGGCGCCCATGCGCTGTTGACGGATGAAACGCCGCGGTCGCGTCTGCTCGAGAGCGATCTCCAAGCGCTCGGCGTCGCGCGCGATCAACAGGACGTCTTGCCGCGCTGCGCCACGCTGCCGCTCTTGACAGATGACGCGCAAGCGCTCGGCGCGCTTTACGTTGTCGAAGGCTCGGCCCTGGGGGGCGCCGCCATCGCCCGCGCGGTCGCGCCTGTGCTGGCGCCGCTCGAGGGCGACGGCTGCCGGTTTTTTTCAAATGACAGCGGCAAGCGGCGCGGCTGGCCGCAGCTTCTCGTCCGACTCGAGTCGCTGTCCGGCGAGTCGCAGGAGCAGGCGACGATCGACGCGGCCGTTGCAACATTTCTTGCGTTTGAAGCCTGGATGAAAGACTGGGCGCCAAAAACGGATGCGCGTCCTTTTTGCGTCTGACTATGCAGGCGGCTGACCGTCGTCACGCGGCCTGGCGGCGGCGTTGTGCGCCGCGGGGCGACTGTGATGACGCGCATGCTTCGTCGGCTGGCGCAGCAATAGTCTCCGCGCCAGCAAGCTTGCGCTCGCCGCGTCGCTCGCCATCGCGTCTGCCCCCACCTGCGCGACGAGATTGGGCTGGGCGCGAAACAGCGGCCCGCCGACGAGTACGGCGATCGCCGGATTGACCGACGCGGCCCGCCCCGACTGAATGGCGCGGCACAAGGTCTCGAGGCCGGCTTCGGCGCTCAATGAAAAGCCCAGAACCGCGAACCACTCGCCCGCCACGGCGTCCGCGACGTCATGGGCCTCGACGCCCTTTTGCAGGTCCACGTCCCAGCAGGCCTGACGCATGAAACACGCGACCATGTCGAGGCCAAAGATATGACTTTCTCCCGCGAGGGCGCATAACAACACGCGATGGCCCTCGGCAAACGTCGATTCACAAACGCCGCTGAAAGCGCACAACATCTTCTGAAGGCGCGCAACGCCAATGGTGACGTCGACGAAGCTGCACAGATCTTCCTCCCACAGAGCGCCGAGATGACGCGCGGTCTCGGCCATCAGCCCAAGGTACAACGCTTCCTCGGAGCGTCCGCATGCGCGCATTTTATCGAGGAACCGATCCGCCGCAGTCATGTCGTCTTTGATCAGGATCGCGCCGAATTCTGAGATTTCAGCGCAGGAGAAAGCGCGTTCCGCGTCCTTTGCCGAAAGCTCGTGGTGGAGCATGTGCAGGCGCGGGACGATGTCGTCGAAAATGACTGAAGCAAGGCGCTCCGGGTTCGGGCCCGGGCGGCTCGCAAAAAGCTTCGCCAGCTCCCCGCAGGTCGATGCGTCTAAATGCTCGCCCACTTCCAATTCGCCACGGCTGCTCATCGATGGCCTCCCGGCTGCGCATAACGGCGTAATGCGCCGTTGGCGCGACGCCAATGGTTCGCCGGCCTCTCTATCTATGGCCATAGGGCGACTCTCGCCCCTCTCGTCGAGGCGTCGCTTCAGGCGCCGGCGTTTCCTGTATTGTTTTTTTGGGTGTTTCAGACTTGTCTAATTGCTTGGGATTTAGCGGTTTCGCTCCCACGCTGAGATTGAACCTCACAAAAAGCCAATAGTAAAGCTGAATTGACGGAGGCTGCGCGGCCAAGGCAAGCTGTGTCATGCAGCGCAGACAGTCGCGGCTCCAAGTACGCTTTAAGAATCCGCTCACTAAGGAGCCGCGCCGTGGCAGGCCTGCGCAATTTTTTTTTGGTTCTCTCATCCATCGCCGTCGCTGTCGCGCTGATTGAGCTGGGCGGCCAACAAAGTGGCCTCGTCGCGACCGTTGCGGATGTTCAGGGCGTTCCCGTCACGGTTTTGCAGAAGTCAAATCATGCGCCCGCCCCGGCCGTTGTGATCGCGCATGGTTTTTCAGGCTCGCAGCAATTGATGGCGCCGCTCGCGACAACCCTGGCGCAAAACGGCTATGTGGCCGTGACCTTCGACTTTTCCGGCCATGGCCGCAATGCGCGCCCGCTCTCCGGGGGGATCGGCGACGCCGCGAAATCGACCGAGGTTCTCGTCGCCGACGTCGACAGGGTCGTCGCCTATGCGCGCGCCCTTGCCGGGGCGGACGGTCGCGTTGCGCTTGCGGGCCACTCGATGGCGACAGACGTCATCGTGCGCGCCGCCCGGCGCGATCCGCTGATCGCGGCGGTCGTGGCGCTATCGTTCTTTGCGCGCGACGTTACGCCCGAGAGTCCCAAGAACCTATTGATCGTCGACGGCGCTTGGGAATCGCAACGGCTGATCGACGTCGGCGCGGACGTCGTCTCCGCTACGGCGGGAGGTCCCGCGCAGCCGGGCGTCACCTACGGGGATGTCGCCAGAGGCGCGGGGCGACGGCTGGCGCTGGCGCGCGGCGCCGAACATATCGGCGTGCTCTATAGTTACGACGCCCATGCCGAGACGCTCGCCTGGCTCAATGCGGTCTTCGGCCGCAGCGAAGCGGGCTATATCGATCGGCGCGGACTCTGGCTTGCGCTGCTCTTCGGCGGCCTGATCGCGCTGGCGCGCCCGCTTGCCGCCCTGCTGCCCGCCTTGGCGCCGGCACCGCTCGGCGCGGCCCTTCCCTGGCGCCGGCTCGCGCCGCGGGCGATTGCGCCGGCGCTGCTGACGCCCCTGCTGCTGTGGAAAGCGCCAACTGATTTCATGCCCATTCTGCTTGGCGATTATCTCACCGCTCATCTTGGACTTTACGGATTGCTGACCGCCGCCGGCATATGGGCGACGCGCGTCTCGTTGCCGGTCGCGCCGGCGCGGCTATGGCCCGCAGTCGCTTGCAGCATTGCAGTGGCCGCCTATTACACGCTGGCCTTGGGCGTCCCGCTCGACGCCTATGTCGTGTCCTTTGCGCCGACGATGCGCCGGCTGACGCTGCTTCCCGTCATCTTCGCCGGCTGCGCCGCGTATTTTCTCGCCGACGAGTGGCTTACGCGGGGCCAAGGCGCGGCGCGCGGCGGCTATGCGTTCAGCAAATTCTGTTTCGTCGCATCGCTCGCGCTCGCCGTCGCGCTCAACCCGCGCCGGCTGTTTTTCCTCGTCATCATCTCCGTTGTCGTCGTCATTCTGCTGGCCGTCTATGGTCTCGTCGGCCACTGGGTTTACGCCCGCACGCGCGACCCCCTCCCCGGCGCGCTCGGCGCGGCTTTTGGCCTCGCCTGGGCGATCGCCGTCTGCTTCCCGATCGTCGATTGAGCAGCAGTCTCCGAAGAGGATCGCCAGCGCAGCCATAAATCGGCCAGATGCGACGCCAGCGCGAGAACGAGGCTCGCGGCGATGGCGAAGGTCGACGCGCCGGCGAGCGCGTTGCGCAAAGCGAGCAGCAAGAACGCGCCAGCGGAGAGCGTGCAGAGGAAGCCGAGCGGCTCGGGGCCGCTGACTCGCGACCAGCGAAGGCCGAGGACGCCGACGGCCTCCAACGCCACAAGCGCGAGAATGGCGTCGATGAAGCGGGGATCGACGACGAAACTCACGCGGCGCCTCCCGTCCCGCGACCGGCGCGCGGCCAGTGTGTGGCGAATGGCTTGTTGAGCTGCACCATTTTCCAGTTGAGAAAGCCTGCGAAGCTGACCCAGGCGAGATAGGGCGCGAGCAGCGCGCCGGCGACGGTCGAGATCGCGCCGACCGCGACGATGAGCGCCGCGATCGACAGCCACAGAAAGACGAGTTCGACGAGCGCCCAATCGGGCCGCCGCAGTTTGAAAAACAGCGGGCTCCAGGCGACATTGAGCACGGCGTTGACGAGGAAGAGCGCGAGCAGCAGCGCCCGCGCGCGATCATCGGGCGCCTGTTCGAAGGCGAGCACGCCGCTCGTCGCGGTCAGAAGGAAAATCAAAGTCCAGGCCGGCGCGAAAATCCAGTTGGGCGGCCGCCAGGAGGGAAAGCGCAGGCTCTCGTACCACGCGCCGACTTCGGTCGCGAGACCGCCGAGCACGGCGACCAGTCCGACGATGGCTGTCGCGACCGCCACGAGCGTCCACCGATCCGCGGCCCAAGTCGTCATGGCGACGCCAGCCTGAGCAGATGGGCGAGATCCTTGAAGAAGATGCGCACATGCGCCATCGGATCGCGGCGCACCAGCTCCTTGTTCATATAGGCCTCCCAGGTGAGCCGCTGGACGTCCGGGTCCTTGCACATGCTGACGAAGGCTTCGCGCAGCCGGTCGTTGCGATACCAGAAATACTGCATGATCCCGAGAATGAAGAAGACGCGGCCATGCGCCTTCATGAAGCGTTTTCGCGCCGTCGCCAGCGCTCTTGCGTCGCCGGTGCGCAAACAGTCGTCCGCGGCGTCGGCCGCGAGACGTCCGCCGAGCATGGCGTAATAAATGCCCTCGCCGGAGGCGGGCGCGACGACGCCGGCGGCGTCCCCCGCAAGAACCACGTCGCGGCCATTGTCCCAGCGCTTGAGCGGCTTCAGCGGAATGGGCGCGCCTTCGCGCCGCATGGTCGCGGTCGCAGCGAGCCCCGTGACGTCCCGCAGCTCGCGCACGGACGTTTTGAGCGAGAATCCTTTATTGGCGCTTCCGGAGCCGACGCTCATCGTGTCGCCATGCGGGAAAATCCACGCGTAGAAATCGGGCGACAAGGCCCCGCGATAATGGATTTCGCAGCGGTCGGGATCGCCGGCCGGCGGTGTGGCGACGACCTCGTGATAGGCGAAGACGAAGCGCGTCTTGTCGGCGCCCGGCACTTCCTGCCGGCCAACTTGCGACAGCGCGCCATCGGCGCCGATGACGAGGCGCGCGCGCAGCGTCCGCGGCTCGGCTTCGCCCTTCACGCGGTAGCGCAGCTGCGCGACGCCTGCCTCGTCGCGGGCAATGCTTTCGTAATCGCCCGTGACGCGCACCGCGCCCGAAGCGGCGGCGCGTTCGCGCAGCCATTCGTCGAATTCGCAGCGGTCGACCATGCCGACGAAGCCGCCCTTGATGGGCATGTCGACGGCGACGCCTTTGGGCGAGATCATGCGCGCCGACGTGACGCGCGCCTTCAACAATCGATCGGGCACGTTGAAGTCGCGGATCAGACGCGGCGGAATGGCGCCGCCGCAAGGCTTGATTCGTCCGGCCTTGTCGATCAGCGCGACGCTTCGGCCGCGCCGCGCGAGATCATGCGCGGCCGTTGCGCCCGCCGGGCCGCCGCCGACAACCGCCACATCGAAGACTGGCTCCTGCGTCATCGCGCGCTCCCCTCAAGATTTCGCCGTCGCGGCTTGTGCCGGCAGGCCGACGGCGCCGCGCGCCGCCTGCGGGCGGGCGACGCCGCCCGCGAGAACCGCCGAAACGACAAACAACGCAGCTTCCGCGACAAAAACGATGGCGTAGGCCGTCAGCGGCGCGCCGACCGCGAGCTTGGCGAGGTCGACGAGGATCGTCGCAAAGACGCCGCCGCAACCGAAGGCGATGGCCTGCGCGGCGCCCCACAGGCCCATGCGGGTGCCTTCCCGCGCCTGGGCGCCGGAGCCGGCGAGCCCCATCATCGAGCCGATCGCCGCGACGGCGAAGGCGCCGTTGGCGACGCCAAGGGCGAAGACGGACGCGCGCAGCGCGAGCGCAAGGCCCGCATAGCCGCTCGCGGCGACGGCGACGAGCGCGGCGCCCGACGCGAGGCAGCCGCCGACCGTCCACATCCGCAGCGAGCCCAGGCGCGGCCCGCCGATCGCCGTCGCCGCAAGGGCGACGCCGACCATGCCGAGCAGCACGCCGCCATGCTGAAGGCCGGCGAGCTTGGTGGTCGCGCCCGGCGTCATGCCGAAAACCACGCCAGCGAAAGGTTCGACCAGCAATTCCTGCATGCTGTAAGCGAGCATCGAGACGAAAATGAAGATCGTGAACTGGCGCGCCGCCGGCTCGCGCCACACTTGCGCGAAGGCCTCGCGGAACGGCGGCTTTCTATGCGCCGCGGCGGGCGCCGGCGCCTCGGTTTCGAGTCCGATTACGGCGAGCGTCGCAACGAGAAAAGCGATCGCGCAGACGACCGACGTCACGATGATCAGTCGTTGCTGTGAGAAGGGATCGAGGAAATGCCCGGCGAGCGGCGCGCTGACGGCGAAGCCGAGGATCATCATCACCCAGACGGTCGTCGCTGCGGCGGCGCGGCGCGCCGGCGCGACGCGCGTCGCCAGCATGGCGAGCGTCGAGGTTCCCGCCGCGCCGGCGCCGACGCCGACAAGGAGAAACGCAATGGCCGAGAGCGCAAGGCCCGCGACGAGATGGGTCGCCGTGAGCGCCGCGCCGAGCGCCGCGCCGACGCCGCCGAACGCCAGCGTGGCGACGCCGCCGATGATCCAGGGCGTGCGTCGGCCGCCGACGTCCGCGCCGTAACCCCAGGCCGGCCGCAGGATCTGGATGGCGTAATGCGAGGCGACGAGCAGGCCCGGAACGAAGGCGGGCAAGGCCAGCTCCACGACCATGACGCGATTGATGGTCGAGGTCATCAGCACGACGATCGCCCCGAGCGCGGTCTGGACGAGCCCCAGCCGGACGATGCCGGCCCAGCCGAGCGGCGCTGCGTTCATCCTTTGCCTCCCTCTTCCAGTGCGTCCGTTCACATGCGCAGGGCGAATGCGGACAGCAGCATGCCGAGCACGTAAAGCGTCGTGCCGGTTGCGTTGTAGAAGGGCGCCTGCGCCCGCGGATCGCTGAGAAGGCGGCGCATCAGCACAAACTGGCCGAGAAGAAGCGCAGCGACGCCGGCGGCGTGCAGCGGCCGCCCCCATGAAACGAGCAGGGCGATCACCACAAGCTGAGGCGCCGCCATTACGACGCAGGCGAAACGCGCCGCTTCATTGACGCCGAGTTGAACAGGGAGCGACGCGACGCCCATGCGCGCATCCCCGTCGACCGACTTGAAGTCGTTGAGCGTCATGATGCCATGCGCCCCGATGCTGTAGAGCAGAGCGAGCGCGATCACGCGCCAGTCGGGAAGCGACGCCGCCATGACCGCTGCGCCCGTGAACCAGGGCAACCCCTCGTAGCAAAGCGCAAC
Organism: Methylocystis echinoides; assembly: GCF_040687965.1. Classification (NCBI taxonomy): domain Bacteria; kingdom Pseudomonadati; phylum Pseudomonadota; class Alphaproteobacteria; order Hyphomicrobiales; family Methylocystaceae; genus Methylocystis; species Methylocystis echinoides. The sequence continues at coordinate 1,864,638 of NZ_CP156084.1, read as the reverse complement.
GGCGGAATTTCCCCACCAGCCGTTCTGTTTCAGGCGCAGCGGCGGGGCGCTGTAGACCCAGGCCAGAAACAGCCCCACCACAGCGGCCGCGAACACCCACTGTCCGAGCGTCGCCGCGACGACAAGCGAGAGCAGCGTCCAGACGCAGGCGATATAGAAGCCCCAGCGGCCGGGAACGCGGCCGGAGGGGATCGGCCGGTTCGGTTCATTGATGGCGTCGACGTCGCGATCGTACCAATCGTTCACCGCCTGGCTCGTCGCGCAGACGAGCGGTCCGGCGAGCATGACGCCCGCCACGATGAACGACCATCGGGAGAACGGAGAGACGCCCGAGGAAACGATGCCGCAGGCGAACGCCCACATCGGCGCAAACCAGGTAATCGGCTTCAAAAGCTCGAGAACGGCTGCTGGCTTCGGGGTCTCCATGCGTGGAGAGTATGCTTGACACTCTTTTCTGTCAATCTACCTTTACACAACGATCGCGCCACCGGCTGCTTGGGGTGCGACGTCAATCCACGCCGCCGGTCGCGTCGTCGAGGTCGCCCAGCCCGTAGCGCCGCAACTTGACGTAAAAGGCCTGGCGGCTCAGGCCAAGCATTTCTGCCGCCGAGGCGCGGTTGTCTTTGGTCAGGTCCAACGCCGCCTCTATACAGAGCCGCTCGATCAGATCCGTGGTCTCGCGCACCAGATTCTTGAGCGACACGCGCCCGACGAGATCGACGAATTGCTCGGCGGTGCGCGGCAGTTCGCGCCCGCCGAGCCGCTCTCGCCCGGGTCGCCAAGCGGCGGTGCGGATGCAAAAGCCGAGACAGCGCCGCGCGCCGTCAGAGACGTCGACGGCCGAAACTTCCACGTCTTCGGTCGTTCCATGCTCGCCGCGCGCCACTGTGGAGAAATTGCGCAAAACGCCATGGGTCTGCAGATTGGCGAAGAGGACGTCGACCTCGAGGCCCGGGCGGCCGATCCATTTCTCGATCGGCTCGCCGCGCACTCTCTCCTCGGACGCGACCTGCGCGAGGTCGACGAAAGCGGCGTTCGCCATCAAAATACGTCGGTCCTTGTCTGTCAGCGCAAAAGCGTCGGGCATGCGCTCGAGCACGAGCAGCGCGCCCGCCTTTTCGATCGAGAGCGCCGCGCCGCCGTGGATCCGCGACAGCGCGACGAGAATGGCGTTGGCGCCCTCCTGGCGGAACAAGGCGCCCGACAGCAGCAGCGCCTCATGGCTCTCCGCGAGGGCGGCGTGCACATTGTCGACGCGCGGGGCGACGAGAAGCGCCGCCACGAAAGACTGGGCGACGCGGCGGCTCGCGTCATCGAACAAATCGGTAAATGAGCCGCCGACGAGTTTCTTGACAGGCTTGCCGAGCAGCGCCAGGGCGGCGGGATTGGCCTCGACGATGCGATGCGTCGAGGCGTCGAGGATGAGAATGGCCTCGGCGGCGAGTTGGAACAGCAGCCGGTAGCGCTTTTCGGCGCTTCGAATGCGGGCGTATTCGCGCTCCATTTCCTGCTGCGATTCGGCGACCCGCTGCTGCAGCGTCGCGAGCGCGCGCAAATCGCGGCCGAAGGCGACGAGCGGGCCGCCCGGATGGCTCCGCGTCGCCGCGTAATTCATCGGCAGATCGGCGGCGGTGTCGGGCGACGGGTGATTGACCTGTCGCCAGCGCGGCGCGGCGCCCTTCAACGCGTCGCGCAGCAGGGCCTCGACTTTCGGGCGGCTTTCCACCGTCACCGTCTCGATCCACGGCTTGCCGATCCAGTCCTTCGCCAGGGGAGAACCATTCGCGCCGATCGCGGCGTCGACAATGACGCCCTTTGAGTCCAGAACGAGCGTCACGTCGCTGGCGGCGGCGAGGAGCGCGCCGACGTTTTCCGCGGCCAGCCCGCTCAGACGCGCATCGGCGGCGGAAAAGCCGATCGGCACGGCGGGAGTCGCAGCGTCGCTCACAACCCTGATCTCTTTTTCTGAACGCTTCTGTCGACAGGACGGCGTGTCATCGCATGTTTGCAGGAGCAGCCAGACCTCACGTCATCCCCTTTTCGGATGGAGCCAAAGCAACATCTTGGCCAGAGGAAAGCCCGCAGGGTCGGAAACGGCGTCTTTCGCGCCGGTGACCGCAAGATACAACCTATCGCCGCGCCCATCATATCCGACTCTCGCTTGGCCGATCAAAGATTTGCGGTGCGCCTTAGGCGGCTTTGCCCAGCCTTTTTTCAAGAGGATGGCCGGGGCGGAGCAACGTTCCGCTGCGACAGGATAGCGCATCCCAGGGAAAATGTCATAAATACTGAACGTCAATTTTAGTTGACACATTCCGCCGAGGCGCTTTAGGCTTTGTCCCTGGGTCGACCTGGTTGCGCCGCGCGCGCCAGGAACGCTCCTCGAAGAACGAGGCGGGGCGAGGAAACGGCATGAGCACTAACCGGCCGCCACAGTCCAAACCGCTTTACACGGCCGACGAGCGCCGCCGTCGCGACGAGACGGTCTGGACCCTCGTGCAGGCCGTCCTCGCCCCCGCGCAATTCGTCATTTTCCTCGTCAGCCTCGTCCTCGTGATCCGCTTCCTCTTGACCGGCGCGGGCGAAAGCGCGGCGACCCTGTCCGTGGTCGTCAAGACGATCGCGCTCTACGCCATCATGATCACCGGCTCGATCTGGGAGAAGGCCGTCTTCGGCCGCTATCTGTTCGCGCCGGCCTTCTTCTGGGAAGACGTGTTCAGCATGCTGGTGCTGGCGCTGCACACGGCCTATCTCGCGGCGCTCGCCTTCGGCTGGCTCGAGCCGCGCGGTCTGATGCTGCTCGCGCTCGCCGCCTATGCGACCTATGTCGTCAACGCCACGCAATTCCTCTTGAAGCTGCGCGCCGCGCGGCTCGACATGGCGGCGCGCGTCGAGACGCGGCTGGAGTGCGCGCCATGAACGCGCTCTCACCGCTTCCCGCGATGGGCGCCGCCGGCTGCGAGGCGCGGCCGATCGTTCAGGAGCGCGGTCAGCGCGAGGTGTTCTGCGGCCTGACCGGCATCGTCTGGCTGCACCGCAAGATTCAGGGCGCGTTCTTTCTCGTCGTCGGCTCGCGCACCTGCGCGCACCTCATCCAGTCGGCCGCCGGCGTCATGATCTTCGCCGAGCCGCGCTTCGCCACGGCGATTCTCGAAGACCGCGACCTCGCCGGCGTCGCCGATATCGACGACGAACTCGACGCCGCCGTCGACCGGCTTCTCGTGCGCCGTCCCGACATCGAGCTTTTGTTTCTCGTCGGCTCCTGTCCCTCCGAGGTCATCAAGATCGATCTCTCGCGCGCCGCCGCGCGTCAGTCGAAGAAACATGCGCCGCGCGTGCGCGTCCTGAGTTACTCCGGCAGCGGCATAGAGACGACCTTCACGCAGGGCGAAGACGCCTGCCTCGCCGCGCTCGTTCCGACGCTGCCTCAGGAGGCGCCGCATGCGCCGCCGTCGCTTCTCGTCGTCGGCGCGCTCGCAGACGTTGTCGAAGACCAATTTGCCCGCCTTTTCGACGCGTTGGGCGTCGCGCCCGTGCGCTTCCTCCCCATGCGGCGCGCCGCCGATCTGCCCCCGGTCGGCCCCAACACGTCGATTCTTCTCGCCCAGCCCTATCTCGCCGACACGGCGCATGCGCTCGAAGAGCGCGGCGCCCGCCGGATCGACGCGCCGTTCCCGCTCGGCGTCGAAGGCGCGACGCTGTGGCTGCGCGCAGCGGCCGTGGCTTTCGGCGTGACGGAAGAGCGCTTCGACGCCGTCGTCGCGCCCGCGCGCGCCCGCGCCGAGCGCGCCATGCGCCACTATCGCGATACGCTCGCCGGCAAGCGCATCTTCCTCTTCCCCGACTCGCAGCTCGAACCGGCGCTGGCGCGTTTTCTGTCGCGCGAAATGGGCATGGAGATCGTCGAGATCGGCACGCCCTATCTGCATCGCCGCCATATGGCGAGCGAACTCGAGCTGCTGCCGCCGGGCGCGCCGATCGTCGAGGGGCAGCATGTCGAACAGCAGCTCGACCGCTGCCGCGCCGCGCGCCCCGATCTCGTCCTTTGCGGGCTTGGCCTCGCCAATCCGCTGGAGGCGGAAGGCTTCACGACGAAATGGTCGATCGAACTCCTGTTCTCGCCGATCCAGGGTTTCGATCAGGCCGGCGATCTGGCCGAGCTTTTCGCGCGGCCGCTGAACCGCCGCGCGCGGCTGGAGGTCTAGGCCATGCAGCTCACGCTCTGGACCTATGAAGGCCCGCCCCATATCGGCGCGATGCGCGTCGCGACCGCCATGCGCGGATTGCATTATGTGCTGCATGCGCCGCAGGGCGACACTTACGCCGATCTGCTCTTCACCATGATCGAGCGGCGCGGCTCCCGGCCGCCGGTGACCTATACGACGTTTCAGGCGCGCGACCTCGGGTCGGACACCGCCGAGTTGTTCAAGAGCGCCGCGCGCGAAGCCTATGAGCGTTTCTCCCCGGAGGCGATGATCGTCGGGGCCTCCTGCACGGCCGAGCTGCTGCAGGACGACCCCGGCGGTCTCGCCAAGGCGCTCGCGCTCCCCTGCCCCGTGATTCCACTCGACTTGCCGGCCTATCAAAAGAAAGAAAACTGGGGCGCGGCGGAAACCTTCTATCGGCTGGTGCGCGCGCTGGCCGGTCCGCGCCGCGAGCGGTCGCGTCGCGCGCGCCGAAGCTGCAACATTCTCGGCCCGACGGCGCTCGGCTTCCGCTGCCGCGACGACGTGCGCGAAATGGAAACGCTGCTCGCCACGCTCGGGGTCGAGGTCAATGTCGTCGCGCCGCTCGGCGCGAGCCCGAAAGATCTGACGCGATTGGGCGACGCCGATTTCAACGTCCTGCTCTATCCGGAGATTGCGCTCACGGCGGCGCAATGGCTGGAGCGGACGCATGGCCAGCCCTTTACCCGCGTCGTTCCGATCGGCGTCGGCGCGACGCGCGACTTCATCGCGGAGGTCGCGCGTCTCGCGGAAATCGATCCCGAGGCGGCGTCGCAGGTCGAGCCCTCGCGCCTGCCCTGGTATGCGCGTTCGGTCGATTCGACCTATCTGACCGGCAAGCGCGTCTTCATCTTCGGCGACGCGACCCACGCCATCGCCGCCGCGCGCATCGCGCGCGACGAACTCGGCTTCACCGTCGTCGGGCTCGGCTCCTATTCCCGGGAATTCGCCCGCGACGTGCGCGAGGCGGCGGCGCGCTATGGCGTCGAGGCGCTCGTCACCGACGATTATCTGGAAGTCGAAGCGAAGGTTATGGAGCTGCAGCCGGAACTCGTTCTCGGCACGCAGATGGAGCGCCATATCGCCAAGCGCCTCGGCGTTCCTTGCGCCGTGATGTCGGCGCCGGCGCATGTGCAGGACTTCCCGGCGCGCTACTCGCCGCAGATGGGCTTCGAGGGCGCGAATGTGATCTTCGACTCATGGGTCCATCCGCTGATGATGGGCCTCGAAGAGCACCTTCTCGCCATGTTCCGCGACGACGCGGAATTTCACGACGGCGCCGCGCCGTCGCATCTCGGCGGAAAGCAGACGCCGCCGCCCGCCGCGCCGGTCGCAAGCGACATCGTCGTCGTCTGGGCGGAGGACGCCGAAAAGGAACTCAGGAAAGTGCCGTTCTTCGTGCGTGGCAAGGCGCGCCGCAATACGGAGAAATTCGCCGCCGAGCGCGGCCTCGAAACCATCACCGTCGAGACGCTCTATGACGCCAAAGCGTATTTCGCACGCTGAGTCGGCGGCCGTGAAGGTCGTTATCGTGACCATGGACACGCATGTGGCCACGGCGGTGGAGCGCGCCCGTCGCAAACTCGCGCAAGACATCCCTGGCCTTTCGCTCAGCGTTCACGCGGCGTCGGAATTCACCGCCAGTCCCAAGGCGCTCGAGGCGTGCCGCGCGGCGATCGCCGAAGGCGACGTCATCGTCAACGCCATGCTCTTCCTCGAAGAGCATTTCAAGCCCTTGCTCGCGGCGCTCACGGCGCGGCGCGAGCAGTGCGACGCGATGGTGACCATCATGTCGGCGGGCGAGGTCGCCAAGCTCACCCGCATGGGTCGTTTCGACATGAGCGCGCCCGCGTCGGGCCTGATGTCATTGCTCAAGCGCCTGCGCGGCAAGAAGGGCAAGGCCGAGGCGGCCGGCGCCAAGCAGATGAAGATGCTGCGGCGGCTGCCGAAGATCCTGCGGTTCATTCCAGGAACCGCGCAGGACGTGCGCGCCTATTTTCTCACGCTGCAATACTGGCTCGCAGGCTCCGACGAGAACATGGCCAATCTGGTGCGCTTTCTCGTCGACCGTTACGCCGACGGTCCGCGGCGCGGGTTGCGCGGCAAGCTCGATCCGGCGGCGCCCGTCGAATACCCTGAAACCGGCCTTTATCATCCCGGCGCGCCCGGCCATGTCTGCGACAGCGTCGACCAATTGCCGACGCCGCCGGGCGGCGGCAAGGCGACGGTCGGCCTTCTCGTGCTGCGGTCCTATGTGCTCGCCGACAACGCCCGCCATTACGACGGCGTGATCGCCGCCATGGAGGCGCGCGGCCTCAGGGTGATTCCGGCTTACGCCACCGGCCTCGACGCGCGGCCGGCGATCGAAAAATATTTCATGCGCGACGGGCGCCCGGTCATCGACGCGCTCGTCTCGCTGATCGGCTTCTCTCTCGTGGGCGGCCCCGCCTACAATGACGCGAAAGCGGCCGAGGAGATGCTGGCGCGGCTCGACGCGCCCTATATCGCCGCGCATCCGGTCGAGTTTCAGACGATGACGGACTGGCGCGCGTCCGACCGCGGCCTGTTGCCGGTCGAAGCGACGGTGATGGTGTCGATCCCGGAACTCGACGGCGCGACCGGCCCGATGGTGTTCGGCGGCCGTCCGCAGGGCGCGGGCTCCTGCGCCGCCTGCGCGCGCAACTGCGTCTTTCCCGAAAGCGACAACGCCCGCGACATGCAGGCCTGCCTCGAACGCGCCGATATGCTGGCCGCGCGCGTCGAAAAGCTCGCCCTGCTGCGGCGCACGGCGCGCGCCGCGCGCAAGGTCGCGATCGTTCTCTTCAATTTCCCGCCGAATTCGGGGGCGACCGGCACGGCCGCCTATCTCTCCGTCTTCGAGTCGCTGCACCGCGTGCTGCACGAAATGCAGCGCAGCGGCTACGCCGTCGAGCCGCCGGCCACGGTCGAGGCCCTGCGCAAGGCGATCGTCGAGGGGAACGCCCAACGCTTCGGCGCGCAGGCCAATGTCCACGCCCGCGTAACGACCGACGAGCATGTCCGCCGCGAAAGCTGGCTTGCGGAAATCGAGGCGCAATGGGGCCCGGCGCCCGGCCGGCAGCAAAGCGACGGCGCGTCGATCCATGTCTATGGCGAGCGCTTCGGCAATGTCTTCGTCGGCGTTCAGCCCGCCTTCGGCTACGAGGGCGATCCGATGCGCCTGCTGTTCGAGAAGGGATTCGCGCCGACGCACGCCTTCTCGGCCTTCTATCGCTGGCTGAAGGAAGATTTCGGCGCCGACGCCGTGCTGCATTTCGGCACACATGGCGCGCTGGAGTTCATGCCGGGCAAGCAGACGGGACTGTCCGGCGCCTGCTGGCCCGATCGGCTCATCGGCGCGCTGCCGAATTTCTATCTCTACGCCTCGAACAATCCATCGGAGGGCGCGCTCGCCAAGCGCCGGTCGGCGGCGACCCTGATCAGCTATTTGACGCCGCCGGTCGCCAGCGCCGGACTCTATCGCGGCCTCGTCGAGCTGAAATCCTCCATCGACCGCTGGCGCGGGCTCGATCCGGCCGAGGCGACGGAGCGGCGCGAGCTGGCCGAACTCATTCAGGCGCAGGCCGCCGCCGTCGATCTCGCGGCCGCCGAACCGCTCTGGGGCGGCTCGGCCGCCGAACAGATCGCCAAGCTGGGCGAAGCGGTGCTCGAAATCGAATATGCGCTCATTCCGCATGGGCTGCATGTCGTCGGCGAGCCGCTCGCGCCGGACGCGCGGCGCGACATGCTGCGCGCCATGGCGGAGGCCGCGACGGGACCCGGCGTCGACGCCGACATGATCGACGCGCTGATTCAGGGCGCGGCGCCCGAAAGCCTGTCGTCCGACCCCGCGACCCGCGAGACGCTGGCCGCGCTCGCGAGAGCCGACGCGCTGCTCGGCGAAGATCACGAGCTCGACGGCCTCATGCGCGCTCTCGACGCGCGCTTCGTGCGTCCGGCGCCCGGCGGCGACGTGCTGCGCACGCCCGACGTGTTGCCCACGGGCCGCAATCTGCACGGCTTCGATCCCTTCCATATTCCGAGCGCCTTCGCGGTTCGCGACGGCGCGCGCCAGGCCGCGCGTCTCCTCGAGCGCCACATGAACGACGGCGGGGCGCTGCCGGAAACAATCGCATTGGTGCTGTGGGGCACGGACAATCTCAAATCCGAAGGCGGGCCGATCGCCCAGGCGCTTGCGCTCATCGGCGCCGAGCCGCGCTTCGACGGCTATGGCCGTCTCGCCGGCGCCGCGCTCGTGCCATTGGAAAAGCTCGGCCGCCCGCGCATCGACGTCATGATCTCGCTTTCCGGCATATTCCGGGATCTGTTGCCGCTGCAGATCAGGCTGCTCGCGGAAGCCTGCCTGCTCGCGGCGTCGGCGGACGAGCCTGTTGACTGCAATTTCGTGCGCAAACATGCGCTCGCCTTCATCGCCGCGCATGGCGGCGACATGGAGACCGCGGCGCTGCGCGTGTTCGGCAACGCCGACGGCGCCTACGGCGCCAATGTCAACGCCATGATCGACGGCGGCGCCTGGGAGGACGAGGATCAGCTCGCCGAGGCCTATATGCGCCGCAAGGGATTCGCCTTCGGGGTCGCCGGCCGGCCGATGCGTCAGAACGACGTGCTCGAGAGCGTGCTCGCCGGCGTCGATCTTGCCTATCAGAACCTCGACTCCGTCGAACTCGGCGTCACGACCATCGATCATTATTTCGACACGCTCGGCGGCGTCAGCCGCGCGGTCAAGCGCGCAAGGGGCGAGACGACGCCGGTTTACATCGGCGATCAAACGACGAGCGACGGCGTGGTGCGCACGCTCAACGAACAGGTGGCGCTCGAAACCCGCACGCGCGCGCTCAATCCGAAATGGTACGAAAGCATGCTCAAGCACGGCTATGAAGGTGTGCGCCATATCGAAACGCATGTGACGAACACGATGGGCTGGTCGGCGACGACCGGCCAGGTCGAGCCCTGGGTCTATCAGCGCTTGACCGAAACCTATGTGCTCGACGCGGACATGCGTCAGCGCCTCGCCGACCTCAACCCGACGTCGTCGGCGCGCATCGCCAATCGCCTGATCGAGGCGCATGAGCGCCACTACTGGACGCCCGATAAGGAGACGCTCGCGGCGCTTCAGCAGGCGAGCGACGAGCTCGAAGACCGTCTCGAAGGCGTGGAGATTGCGGCATGAACATTCAAATCCGCAAGCCCGTCGAAACCGATTCCTTCCAGGTCGAGCTCGATCCCGATGTCTCGATCGGAACGGCGAAGGTGTTCGCGATCTACGGCAAGGGCGGCATCGGCAAGAGCACGACCTCGTCGAACCTCTCGGTCGCCTTCTCCAAGCTCGGCAAGCGCGTGCTGCAGATCGGCTGCGACCCGAAGCACGACTCGACGTTCACCCTCACCAAGCGCCTGGCGCCGACCGTCATCGACGCGCTGGAAAGCGTCAAGTTCCACTCTGAGGAATTGCGCGTCGAGGACTTCGTCGTCGAGGGCTATAATGGCGTCATGTGCGTCGAGGCCGGTGGGCCGCCGGCCGGAACGGGCTGCGGCGGCTATGTCGTCGGCCAGACGGTGAAGCTCCTCAAGGAACATCATCTGCTCGACGACTCCGACGTCGTGATTTTCGACGTCTTGGGCGACGTCGTTTGCGGCGGCTTCGCCTCCCCGCTCCAGCACGCCGGGCGCGCGCTGATCGTCACCGCCAATGATTTCGATTCGATTTTCGCGATGAACCGCATTGTCGCGGCGATCCGCGCCAAGTCGAAGAACTACGAGGTGCGGCTCGGCGGCGTGATCGCCAATCGCAGCGCCGGGACCAATGAGATCGATCGCTACAATGACGCGGTCGGCCTGAAGCGCGTCGCGCATTTTCCCGATCTCGACGTCATTCGCCGCAGCCGGCTCAAGAAGTCGACGCTTTTCGAAATGGAGCCCTCGCCCGAGCTCGAAGCCGTTCAGGCCGAGTATTTGCGTCTCGCGCAGGAGCTTTGGGACGGCTACGAGCCGCTCGACGCGACGCCGATGAAGGATCGCGATCTCTTCGAATTTCTGGGGTTCGACTGATGACGACGCCGAGCTATGTCGCAAGACGCGGTGAACTCGAAGCCTATTTCGACCGCACGGCCGTCGAGGCGTGGAAACGCCTGACTTCTGACGCCCCGGTCAATCGCATTCGCGCGACGGTGCGCGCCGGGCGCGACGCGATGCGCAACAGGTTATTGTCGTGGCTGCCGCAGGATCTTGCCGGCCTGCGTCTGCTCGACGCCGGCTGCGGCACGGGCGCGCTCGCCATTGAAGCGGCGCGTCGCGGCGCCGACGTCGTCGCCGTCGACCTTTCGCCGACGCTGATCGCGTTGGCGCGAGAGAGGGCGGGCGATCTCGGCCCCGGCCGCGTCGACTTCCAAGTCGGCGATTTCGCCGATTCCGCGCTCGGCCGCTTCGATCACGTCGTGGCGATGGACAGTCTCATTCATTACGATGGCGTCGACATCGCCCGCACGCTGGCGTCGCTCGCGCCGCGCGTCGACGGCTCGCTCGTCTTCACCATTGCGCCGCGCACGCCGGCGCTCTCCGTGATGCACGCGCTCGGCCAGTTGTTCCCGCGCGGCAACCGCTCCCCGGCGATCGCGCCGATCGCGCTTCCCGCGCTCGAGGCGCGGATGAAGGGTCATTCGACGCTCGACGCCTGGCGGATCGCCCAGTCGGAAAAGATCGTGAGCGGCTTTTATATTTCGCAGGCGGTGGAGGCGCGACCGGCATGAATCGCGCCAGCGCCGCCCTCGTCAAAGGCCTGATGCGCGTCGGGCCGGGCATCCTGCCCTTCGCCGACGCCGGCTCCGCCGAGCTGCCGATGCCGCGGCTGCTGCGACTGTCGCTGTTCCAGGTGACGGTGGGCATGGCGGCGGTGCTGCTGATCGGCACGCTCAACCGCGTGATGATCGTCGAACTCGGCGTGCCCTCCTGGCTCGTCGCGCTGATGCTGTCGCTGCCGCTGCTCTTTGCGCCCTTCCGCGCGCTGATCGGCTTCCGCTCCGACACGCATCGCTCGGCGCTCGGCTGGCGGCGCGTCCCCTACATCTGGTTCGGCACGCTGCTGCAGTTCGGCGGCCTCGCCATCATGCCGTTTTCGCTGCTGATTCTTTCCGGCGACACGACGGGGCCGATCATCATCGGACAGGCGGCGGCGGCGCTCGCTTTCCTTCTCGTCGGCGCGGGGCTTCACACCGTGCAGACCGTCGGCCTGGCGCTCGCGACCGACCTCGCGCCGGCGCATCTGCGCCCGCGCGTCGTCGCGCTCCTTTGCGCGATGCTGCTGGTCGGCATGGGCTCGAGCGCCCTCGCCTTCGGCGCGCTGCTCGCAAATTTCAGCGCGATCCGTCTCATTCAGGTCGTTCAGGGCGCTGCGGTCGTCACCGTGGCGCTGAACTGCGTGGCGCTGTGGAAGCAGGAAGCGCGGGGCGAATTGCCGCCCGCCGAAGAAGTCGATTTCGGCGACGCTTGGCGACGCTTTGCACGGAGCGGCCGCGCGCGCCGCCGGCTGTTCGCAACGGCGCTCGGCACCGCCGGCTTCAGCATGCAGGATATTCTGCTCGAGCCCTATGGCGGGCGCGTGCTGCATCTGCCTGTCGGCGCGACGACGGCGCTGACGGCGATGCTGGCGCTCGGCAGCGGCGTCGGGCTCACCGTGGCGGCGCGCTGGCTCACGCGCGGCGCCGACGCCCATCGCGTCGCCGGCGTCGGCGCCATTGTCGGCGTCATCGCCTTCTGCGCCGTCATCTTTGCCGCGCCGGCCGAGTCCTCGACGCTCTTCGGCGTCGGCGTCACTTTAATCGGCCTTGGCGGCGGCCTCTTCGCCCATGGCACGCTCACGGCGTCGATGGAAGCGGCCGAGACGCAGGATCGCGGACTGGCGCTCGGCGCCTGGGGGGCGGCGCAGGCGACCGCGGCCGGCCTGGCGATCGCCGCGAGCGGTCTGATCAATGACGCGGGCTCGGCGCTCGCGTCGCGCGGCGCCCTCGGTGAGGCGCTCGTCAGCCCCGCGACCGGCTACGCGATTGTCTATGTCGTCGAAATCTTCCTGCTCTTCGCGACGGTCGTCGCGATCGGCCCCCTGGTCCGCTTTGCGAAGCCGCAGGGGCGGAAGGACTACGACTTGGTTACTTCGCCCAGTTTCAACTCGGGAGTCACGCGATGATACGCGGAGCCATCACCAGCCATATCGACGTCGCGCAGGTCGTTCTCTACGCCTTCTGGATCTTCTTTGCGGGCCTGATCTTCTATCTGCGGCGGGAAGACCGTCGCGAGGGCTATCCGCTGGAGTCCGAAGTTCATGGCGCCGGGGATCGCGGCTTCCTGCTCATCCCCGATCCGAAGACCTTCGTGCGCGCCGACGGTTCGGTCGTGCTCGCGCCGAATTTCGCCCTGCATGACAGCCGCGCCGTGAACGCGGCCAAGGTCGCGCCCTTTCCTGGCGCGCCGCTGACGCCGGAGGGTGATCCGATGCGCGCGGAAGTCGGACCGGGCGCTTATGCGATGCGCGCTGACGCCACGGAGAAAACCTTCGAGGGCCACGATCTCCTCGCGCCGCTGCGTATCGCCACCAATTTCGCGATCGCCGGCGAAGGCCCGGATCCTGTCGGCATGGAGGTGGTGGCGGCGGACCGCGACGTCGTGGGCGTCATCAAAGACGTCTGGATCGATCGGTCCGAGTGCATGCTGCGCTACTATGAAGTCGCGCTTTCCGGCGGGCGCAACGTGCTCCTGCCCTACGCCTTCGCCAAGGTCGACGCCTCGAAGCGGCGCGTCAATGTGCAGGCGATCATCGGCGAACAATTCGCAAACGTTCCCACGACGCGCGATCCCAACAAGGTGACGAAGCTCGAAGAAGAAAAAATCGCCGCCTATTACGCGGCCGGCACGCTTTACGCCACACCCGCACGCACGGAGCCGCTGCTGTGAAAGCCGTCAACCTCGAAAAACTGCTGCCCGAGGACATTCCGCAGGGCGAGCGCATTCTCTGGCATGGGCGTCCAAATTGGTTCGCGCTCTTCCGCAGCGCCTATCGCGCCGATCTGGTCGCCGGCTATTTCCTTCTGCTCGCGGCATGGAACGCGGTCGACGCCGCCGCTGCGGGGGCGATCGCGTCGGCGATCGCCGTTGCGCGCGCGCTGGCGATCGCGTCGGCGGCTCTTGCGCTGCTGGCCCTGCTCGCCTGGGCAGCCGCCCGCACGGCGCTATTCGTCATCACCTCCCGCCGCGTCGTGATGAAAATCGGCGTCGCCCTGCAGGTGTTTTACAATCTGCCATTTACGCAGATCGAGAGCGCCGCACTGCGCGTCGACTCTGACGGCTCCGGGGACGTTGCGCTGCGGCTCGCGCCGGGCCAGCGCATCGGCTATCTGCATCTTTGGCCCTTCGCGCGGCCCTTCCGCTTTGCGGCGCCGGAGCCCTCGTTGCGGGGCCTCGCCCATGCGCAGCAGGTCGGCGACATCCTCGGACGCGCGCTCGTCGCCGCCGCCAATGCGCGCGGCGACGCTTTCACCACCGCCTCGGAGTCAAACGACGCGCCGGCTGCAAAGGCGCACGTCGCCGCTGGCGACGCCGTCGCGGCTTAAACCGTAGAGAAAGGCGCATGTCATGAGTCAGGCGTCCATTGGCGACAGAAACGGCGGACATGACGGCGTGCCGCGCGGCGTCTTGCGCGGGGCCGCAGTCCTGATCGGCTTTGCGCTCATTGCCGCCGGCGTGGCCCGGCGCACCGATGTCGGCACGCTGCATATGCCCGCGGCGGATGCGGTCGAGACGCTCGCGCTCAGCTTCGAGGATCGGGCGGACGGCGCGGTCGCCGTTCGCGAGGCGCGCGACGGCGTCATCTATGTCGTGCAGCCCGGCGCCTATGGCTTCATTCGCTCGACGTTGCGCGGCCTTGCGCGCGAGCGCCGCCGCGCCGATCTCGACGCCACGGCTCCCTTCATGCTGACGCGCTGGAGCGACGGCACCGTCTCTCTCGAAGACCCGAGCACCCATCGCCGCGTCAATCTCGACGCCTTCGGCCCGGACAACGCCCGCGCCTTCGCGCAACTCTTCGAGGAAAGGCGCGGCAAGCCATGAAACCAAACTGGATCGTCGCGCTCACCCGTCAGACGTTCGAAGCGCCCTGCACTGTCGAGATCGGCCACACCGCCGAAAGTCTCTTCGCCCATGTCGAGATCGAAGGCGATTTCGAGATCCGGCCAGGGGATCGCGTGCTGGTGCTAAACGCCCCGACGGAGACGCCCTTCGGCTATCGCATCAAAGTGGCGCGTCGCGCGACGATCATTCGCGCCGGCCTGATCGAGCGCCTCTGGACGCGGCTTTGCGGCAATTTCGAACTCACCGAACTCTATGACGTCAGCTTCACGAACAGGAGAGCGCTATGAACGCCCCGTTGCGTCAGAATGTGTCGCTCGAAGCGACCCGCGTCGCCCAGGAAGATACGCTGCTCAGCCCGCGTTTCTACACGACGGATTTCGACGAACTCGACAAGACCGACGTTTCCGCCGTGCGCAAGGAGTGGGACGAGCTGATGGCGGAGCTGCGCTCCGACCCCAACAACAAGCACTTTCAGCGCACCGAGGAATTCGACGCGGACTTCGTTTATCCAGCGGAGCTCGACAAGGAGTTCCGCGACTTTCTCATCAGCTCGATCACCGCGGAGTTTTCCGGCTGCGTGCTCTACGCCGAAATGAAGAAGCGAGCGAAAAATGAGGACATGAAGAATCTCTTCGCGATGATGAGCCGCGACGAGGCGCGTCACGCCGGCTTCATCAACGATACGCTCAAAGATTTCGGCGTGGGCGTCGATCTGAGCTTTTTGACGAAGACGAAGAAATACACCTATTTCAAACCGAAGTTCATCTTCTACGCCACCTATCTTTCCGAGAAGATCGGCTATGCGCGTTACATCACGATCTATCGTCAGCTCGAACGTCATCCGGAGCGGCGCTTTCATCCGATCTTCAAATGGTTCGAGAAATGGTGCAACGACGAATTTCGGCACGGCGAAGCCTTCGCGCTGTTGATGCGCGCCAATCCGAAGCTGATCTCCGGCCATAACGTCTACTGGATCAAATTCTTTCTGCTCGCGGTCTTCGCCACCATGTATGTGCGCGACCATTGCCGGCCCGCCTTCCATGCGGCGCTCGGCGTCGATCCTGACGACTACGACTTCAAGGTCCTTCGCTTGACCTCCGAAATTTCCAGGCAGGTCTTCCCGATCACGCTCGATCTCGACGCTCCCGCTTTCAAGGCGGGGCTCGACCGGCTCGTCGAGATCGAGCGCGGCATCGCTGAAGCGAAGCGGCGCGGCGGCGTTTTCGGAAAGATCAGACAGGCCGCTCTTTCGGCGGCGGCGGCGGCGACGTTCGCCCGCCTCTATTTTTTACCGTCGAAATCCAACGCGCTGCCGGCGGACATCCGCCTGGCGCCAGTGTGGTGACCGCATGTCCGCTTACGCGCCGCCTATCGTCGCCACGCTCCTGCTCTGGTGGGCGAGCACAGGCCTGATCCTTTATCTCGACGGGCTTTCCCGGCGCAGCTTTCCCTGGAGCATGACAGGCGCCACGTCGGGCTTCCTGCTCGCCTTATGGGGCATGGTCGCAACAGGCGGAACGACGAGCGCCGCCTCGGCCTATTGCGCCTTTTGCTGCGGGCTCATGGCCTGGGGCTGGCAGCTCATCAGCTATTACATGGGCTTCATCACTGGCCCGAGCCGGGCGCCCTGCCCGCCTGATCTGCGCGGCTGGCCTCGTTTCGTCGCCGCGGTGCGCACGAGCCTTTATCACGAGCTGGCGATTGTCATTTGCGCGGTCGGCCTCGTGGCGCTCACCTGGGACCAGCCCAACCAGATCGGCGTTTGGACCTTTCTCATCCTGTGGTGGATGCACACCAGCGCCAAACTCAATCTCTTTTTCGGCGCGCCGAACTTGAGCGAAGAGCTTCTGCCGGAGCATCTGCGCTATCTCGTGACCTATATGCGGCGCCGGCCGATGAACCTTTTCTTCCCGGTTTCGGTGACGGCCTCGACCATCGTCGCGGTCTTGATCGGGCAACGGGCTCTGGCGACGACAATTCCATTCGAACTTGTCGGCTACACGATCCTCGCAACGCTGATGGCGCTCGCCGTCGCCGAACACTGGTTCCTTGTCGCGCCGTTGCACGCCAATGCGCTGTGGTCCTGGGGCGTCAAGAATGTGGACGCTTCGGGCGCCGCCAGCGGTCGCGAAAACATCGACCCCTTGCGCGCGGTCATGGACGTCACCCGCGTCGCGGGCAGAATTTAGCGTCACGAAGAATGGCGCCGAAAAAGTGATGAATGAAACGCCGATGGAGAGTCTTATGAACCCGATGGCTTTGTCCTACGACCAGCACTTCCAGTCGGCGATCGCGCGATTAAAAATGGAAAACCGCTATCGGATCTTCGCCAACCTCGAACGCGACGCGGCGCGCTTCCCGACCGCGCTGTGGCGGCCGGAGGGAGAGGAGCATGCGCCACGCGAAGTGACGATCTGGTGCTCGAATGATTATCTCGCCATGGGCGGGCACCCTGCGTCTCTAGACGCCGCCCGCGACGCGCTGGAGCGGCATGGCGCCGGCGCCGGCGGCACGCGCAATATTTCCGGAACGCATCATCCGATTGTCGAGCTCGAAGCCGAGCTTTCCGATCTGCACGGCAAACCGGCGGCGCTGGTCTTTACGTCGGGCTGGGTCTCCAATCTCGCCAGCATCTCGACGATTGCGACGCTCTTGCCCAACTGTCTGATTCTTTCCGACGCCCTCAATCACAATTCGATGATCGAAGGCGTGAGGCGTTCGGGCTGCGAAAAGCAGGTCTGGCGTCACAACGACGTCGATCATCTCGAAGAGCTTTTGCAGGCCGCCGGCCGCGACCGCGCGAAGCTCATCGTATTCGAAAGCCTTTACTCCATGGACGGCGACATCGCGCCGGTCGAGAAAATTGTCGCGCTCGCGGAAAAATACAATGCGCTGACCTATGTCGACGAGGTGCATGCGGTCGGCATGTATGGGGCGCGCGGCGGCGGCATCTGCCAGCGCGAAGGCGTGGAAAGCCGCGTCGACGTCATCGAGGGCACGCTCGCCAAGGGGTTCGGCGCGCTTGGCGGCTATATTGCGGCGAGCCCGGCGATCGTCGACGCTGTGCGCAGTTACGCGCCGCAATTCATCTTCACAACCACCCTGCCGCCCATGGTCGCGGCCTGCGCGCGGGCCGCGGTGCGCCATCTCAAGCATTCGGGCGAGGAGCGCGCCCGGCACCAGCATATGGCGCTGCTGACGAAGCATGCGCTGCGCGCCGCGGGTCTGCCGGTGATGGACAATGTCTCGCACATCGTGCCCGTGATGGTCGGGGACGCAGCGCGGTGCAAGGCGGCGAGCGATCTGCTGCTGCGCCGTCATTCGATCTACATTCAGCCGATCAATTATCCGACGGTGGCGATCGGGACGGAGCGTTTGCGCATCACGCCGACCCCGCGGCACGACGAGGCGCATGTGGCCGAGCTCGTGGAGGCGATGGTCGACGTCTGGTCGACGCTTGGCCTGCCTTTCACTGAATCCCACGTGATTCCGCTGCAAGCGCGCGCGTCGGCCTCAAGAGGCCCATGCGCCTATCTCGAACTGAAGAACGCCGCCGAGTAGAAAAGGCGGTGACGCTCACGGCGGAGCCAACCCGCCGCACGTCGCGCAGTCGACGCTGCGTTATACGGCGATCCGACGCTCATTTTTTCAGGGAGCGTCTATCGCGCGCCGCGACGGTGTCTCCGCCATTTTTGTACCGCCGCGACCCTGGCTGCGAGCCTTAAACATTCGACGTTGTCGTGACGTTGATCAACCGTACGGCACGCCGAGTCGACCTTTCCGATGCGCTTGCCAGTGAGGCCAATTCGAGCCACTCTGCTCTCCGCGGAACAGCGCAACCAAAGCGGGGACGCCGGAAATGTCTTTCAACGACAGAACCAAGCGTGGAATCATTCTGGCCGCCGCCGTTCTGGCGGGACTCATATCCTTCTGGCTGGCCTTGCTTGTGCTGTTACTGGCGGCGCTCCTGATTGCGTGGGGTCAGGAGCCACAAAAGACCGAGGAGCTCTTGGGAGGCTTGCCTTACGGCCCCTCTCTCCTGAAGGCGCTCGCCCAAATCGACCTTCTGCTGTCGTCGCAACGGGTGGAAAAGTGATTTTCTGTCGCTCTAACTGAGCAATCGTCCGTCCAAAAGTCGAGGTCGAAGCCGCTGCAAACGGATGCGTTGAGAGGTTAGCGAAAAGCCCATGCTTCTCAGCGCTGACCGACGCAGACGGGGCGATGACTTCTTGATGCGAGTGGTGCCGCAAGAGGGATTCGAACCCCCGACCCCATCATTACGAATGATGTGCTCTACCAGCTGAGCTATTGCGGCAAGCGCGGCCAAGCGCGCGGCTTTCTCTTATCGACGCCCGCGCCGTTTTTCAAGCGGCGGAGGCGAGGATTTTCGTTTTGCCTGCGGATTGAGGCCCGGCTCCGGTCAGCGCTTGCCGGCCTTGGCGCTTCCCTCCGCGGGCAACTGGGCGAGGGCCTGCTGTCGGAGTTTCTCGATTTCGAGCCGCGTCTTCTTTGCTTCGGCGCGGGCCACCTTGGCGGCGCGGCGGACCGGCAAATGCCCCAGCCAGGAGGAAACGCCGCCCGCCAGCACGCCAATCGCCATGGCGGCGAGCACGACGATGAACATCGGCGCCTCGATCGACGCTCCCGTATCGGGCGGCGAGAACGGATCGAGCCCAATCTTCACGGGAGCGCGATTCGCCATGGAAAAAAACAGGATGAGCAGCGCCAGCGGAACGAAAATAATGATGCGCAGTATGGCTTTCATGAGCTTTTCCCCGTTGCTCGGCGACGCGCCGGAGTTTAGACGACAGCGCGCTGGCCGCGGGAGCCCGGCGTCATATGTTTGTGCCGCTGGCCACGCGGCCAGCCTCGGCTCAGCCCTGGTAATTCTCGTTCAGCCGCTCGCGCATCTCCTTGCCGGTCTTGAAGAAAGGCACGCATTTTTCCTGCACGGAGACCTGCGCCCCGGTGCGCGGGTTGCGACCTGTGCGGGCGTCCCGCTTCTTGACGGAAAAAGCGCCGAAGCCGCGCAACTCGACCCGATCGCCGCGCGCGAGCGCCGCTGTGATCTCGTCGAGGATGGTGCTGACAATCGTTTCCACGTCACGCTGATAGAGATGGCTGTTGCGACGCGCGATGCGCTGAATAAGTTCGGATTTGATCATCCCCGGCCCATCTATCTAGTTGCAGCAAAACGCCTTGCGCCGATTCAGCGCGCGTCGGAACCCTGCCAAATCGCCAAAAGACCGTCAAGACTGCTGCGTCTTTCGACAGTCACGGCCTGATCGAGCGCCACCGCCAGCGTTTCCAGACCCAGGAGCCGGGCGGCGCCCGCCGCGCCCTCGACGAGGCCGAGGCGCTCGAAGCTCGCCTTCTTCTTCCAGTCGCGCACCGGCAGATCCTTGGCAATCTTCTTATTGGCTTCGAGCCAGGCAATCGCTTCGCGCTCGCCGCCGAGAATGTCGACGAGCTTCAAGGGCACGCCCTGCCGCGCCG
Organism: Methylocystis echinoides; assembly: GCF_040687965.1. Classification (NCBI taxonomy): domain Bacteria; kingdom Pseudomonadati; phylum Pseudomonadota; class Alphaproteobacteria; order Hyphomicrobiales; family Methylocystaceae; genus Methylocystis; species Methylocystis echinoides. Next base: position 1,844,761 of record NZ_CP156084.1, on the reverse strand, counting down.
TGAACACGCGCCCGTCGGCGACCTTCGCCAGGGCGGCGTCGTCGAGATGCCGCCGCTCCTTCACTAAGTCCTTGAACCAGGCGTAGGAGTCGGCCACCAGACTGGCGATCGCCGCCCGCGCCGCTTCACTCGTCGGCTCGAACCCGTTCGGCGAGGCTTTGAGCGGCGAGGATTTCACTTCCTCGACTTTCACGCCGAGCGAATCCAGCAGCTTGTAGAAATTGGGGTACTGGAACAAGACGCCGATCGACCCGACCAGCGCATTGCCCTCCGCGACAATCGTGTCCGTCGCGATCGCCGCGATATAGGCGCCCGAAGCGGCCAGGGAGCCGACCACCGCGACAACCGGCTTCTTTTCATTGAGACGCCGCAGCTCGTCATAGAGCTTTTCGGCGCCCGTCGTCGTGCCGCCGGGGCTGTCGATGGCGAGCAGCACCGCCTTGGCCTGGCTCGAGTCGCCGATCTTTTTGATCAGATCGATCGTGTCTTTATCCCCCAGGATCATGCCCTGGAGGGAGAGCCGGGCGATATGCGGGGTCAGCTTATCGGTCGAATCGGCCCCGGTGACGCGGGAGACAAGCGCCACCAGGGCGAACCCTGCCGCAGCGATGGCGGCCATGCGCCACCAGCTGAGCTTGCGCCGGAGGCGGCGGCGGTCAATCAGATAATCGGTGGGCGCGGTCATGTCTCTCTCTTGCGAGCCTTCTACTTTGCCGCCGTAGGTAAGCTCAGTTTGCGGCTTTGAAAAGCCGTCGGGCGCAAGCGCGCCGCTTTTCAGGCGCGCCGGGTCGACTCCATGACCCACGCCGCATAGGCGGGATCGGCCTCCGCGACATCGACGCGCAGGATTTCAGGCGTCTCATAACAGTGCAGGCGGCGGACCAAAGCAGCGAGCGCCGCATAGTCGTCGGCGCGATGCTTCATCTGCAGCAGCAGTTCCTGCGTCTCGCAGACCTCGTCCTTCCAGACGTAATGGCTGGACGCCGACGTGATCTGCACGCAGGCCGCGAGCCGCGCGTCGAGAACCGCGCGGGCGAGCGCCCGAGCGTTTTCGGCCGAATCGACCGTGGTGACGAGAATCGCGACGGCGCTCATTCTAGCCGCCAACCACCGTCGTGAAGACCTGTCCGCCGCGCCCGATGGTGATCTTCCAGTAATAGGCGCGCGACGCCGCGGCTTTCTCCAGGTCGCGCGTCGTCTCCACCTTCTGGTCGTTGACGGCGAGAACGACGTCGCCGCGCTGCAACGCGAGCTGCTGGGCGAGGGAGCCGTCCTCGATGTCCGAAACGACGACCCCATTGGCGGCGCCCTGAACGGACATCTCCTCCACGACGGCCGGCGAAATATTGACCACCGTCGCGCCCGAGAAGGGCGACTGGCCTTTGAGTTTCACCGTATCGCGCGAGGGGACCTCGGGCGCCGGGGTGAGCCGTATCTGCACGGTGGTCTTCTTCCCGCCGCGCAGCACGCCGAGCGTCGCCTGGCCGCCGAGCGGCTTGGTGCCGAGACGATAGCCGACCGCCTCTGGATCGTCCGCCGACTGTCCGTCGACGGCAATGATCACATCGCCGCGCTTGAGGCCCGCTTCGGCGGCCGGGCCTTTCGGCTCGACGTCGGCAAGGAGCGCGCCGGCCGGCCGCTCGAGGCTGAGGCCCTCGGCGATCTCCTGCGACATGGTCTGAAGCGTCGCGCCGAGCCAGGGGCGGCGCACGAGCTTGCCGCCGCCCTTGGCCGCCGCGAGCACGTTCTTGACCATGTTGACGGGGATCGCGAAGCCGATGCCGACCGAGCCGCCGGATTTGGAGAAAATCGCCGAATTAATGCCGACGACGCGCGCATTCATATCGACGAGCGGCCCGCCGGAATTGCCGGGATTGATGGCGGCGTCGGTCTGGATGAAGAAGCCATAGTCGGAAATGCCGACATGGGTGCGCGCCAGCGCCGAGACGATGCCCTGCGTCACGGTCTGGCCGACGCCAAAGGGATTGCCGATCGCGAGCGTCAGATCGCCGACTTCGAGCGCGTCGGAATCGCCGAGCTCCATCGTCGGAAAGGCGCCCCCGTCGGCGAGTTTGAGCACCGCAAGGTCCGTGCGCGGATCGCGCAGCAGGATTTTCGCCGGGAATTCGCGCTTGTCGGCGAGGGCGACCTTCACATCGGTCATATTCTCGATGACGTGGTTGTTTGTCACGACGAGTCCCGAGGGGTCGACGATGACGCCCGAGCCCAGCGACTGCGCCATGGGCGAGCGGCCGGGCATGCCGCCGCCTTCGCCGAAAAAGCGCCGGAAAATCGGATCGTCGAGAAGCGGATTGGCCGGCATGCGCTCGACGCGCGAGGCGAAGACGTTGACGACCGCCGGCTGCGCCTTCTTCACGACCGGCGCGAAGGAATAGGCGATCTCGGCGCGGTTCCTCGGTATCGCCGGGCCTTCGGCGGCCGCCGGGACGGCCGGCGCGCTTTGCGCCCGCGCGCGCGCCGGTTCGAAGTTCGATACGGGCAAGGCGGCGGATAAGCCGGCGGCGCAGCCGAGGGCCGCGAAAAGGACATGTCGCAAAGCAAGGCGCATCTGCCGCTCCGGTCTAAGAATCATCGCGCGGGAATATATGCGCGAAATCCAGCCGCGGCGAGAACAAGGGACGCAAAGAAAAAGGCGGCCGCGCCGGCCGCCTTCTATAGATCTGCCAAAAAGGAGGACGTTTACGCCTCTCCTTCCTCGGCGCCGAGGACGGGGCCCGAATCCTGCCCGCGGGCGTCGACGTCGCGGTCGACGAATTCGATGACGGCGAGCGGGGCGTTGTCGCCATAGCGGAAGCCCGCCTTCATCACGCGGGTGTAGCCGCCGTTGCGGTCCTTGTAGCGCGGCCCGAGCACCTCGAAGAGCTTGCCGACGAGCTTCACGTCCTTGATCTGGGCGATGGCCTGACGGCGGGCGTGGAGATCGCCGCGCTTGCCGAGCGTCACGAGCTTCTCGACGACCGGGCGCAGATCCTTGGCCTTGGGCAGCGTCGTGACGATCTGCTCGTGCTTGATCAGCGCCTGCGCCATATTGGCGAACATCGCCTTGCGGTGCTCGTGGGTGCGGCCGAAACGGCGCTTCTTGTGACCGTGATACATCTGGGCTCTCCGTTGCTTATGCGGCCGCCGTGCCAAGGAACGGCCGTCTCTTATCCCCTCTCGCCTTGCCGAATGAGAGGGTTGGGGTGAGGCGCTTAGTAATGCTCCTCGAAGCGCTTGGCGAGGTCGTCGATGTTCTCCGGCGGCCAGCCGGGGACTTCCATGCCGAGGTGCAGGCCCATCTGAGCCAGCACTTCCTTGATCTCGTTCAAGGACTTGCGGCCGAAGTTCGGAGTGCGCAGCATTTCCGCTTCGGACTTCTGGATGAGGTCGCCGATATAGACGATGTTGTCGTTCTTCAGGCAGTTCGCCGAGCGCACCGACAGCTCCAGCTCGTCCACCTTCTTGAGCAGCGCCGGATTGAAGGCGAGCTGCGGGATCGACGGAGCGGCCTCTTCGCGGCGCGGCTCCTCGAAATTGACGAAGACGTTGAGCTGATCTTGAAGGATGCGCGCCGAAAAGGCGAGCGCGTCCTCCGGCGTGATGGCGCCGTTGGTCTCGATGGTCATGGTCAGCTTGTCGTAGTCGAGCACCTGTCCTTCGCGGGTGTTCTCGACGCGGTAGCTGACCTTCTTGACGGGCGAGTAGAGGCTGTCGACCGGGATGAGGCCGATCGGCGCGTCCTCGGCGCGGTTGCGATCGGCCGGAACATAGCCCTTGCCGGTCGAGACCGTGAATTCGATGCGAATTTCGGCGCCCTCGTCGAGCGTGCAGATGACGAGGTCGGGATTGAGGATCTGGACGTCGCCCGTCGCCTGGATGTCGCCGGCCGTGACCGCGCCGGGGCCGGTCTTCTTGAGGGTCAGGCGCTTAACGCCCTCGCCCTGATATTTGATGGCGATGTCCTTGATGTTGAGGACGATGTCGGTCACGTCCTCGCGCACGCCCGGGATCGAGGAGAACTCGTGCAGGACGCCGTCGATGTGGATGGAGGTGATCGCCGCGCCCTGCAGCGACGAAAGAAGAATGCGGCGCAGGGCGTTGCCGAGCGTCACGCCGAAGCCGCGCTCCAGCGGTTCGGCGACGGCGGTGGCCACGCGGCGCGGATCGTCGCCGGCGGTCACGTCGAGCTTGTTCGGCTTGATGAGTTCCTGCCAGTTCTTCTGGATGCTCACTGGGACGCCTTTCCTTGAAGCTCCTGAACGCGGCCCGGCGGGGAGGAGGCCGGGACCGCGCGCGAAATATGCTCGATGAAAGTGGGCTTCTCGCGCCCTGGCGTCAGACGCGCCGGCGCTTGCGCGGGCGGCAGCCGTTGTGCGGGATCGGCGTCACGTCGCGGATCGAGGTGACGGTGAAGCCCGCCGCCTGCAGCGCGCGCAGCGCGGACTCGCGGCCCGAGCCGGGGCCCGAAACCTCGACCTCGAGCGTGCGAACGCCATGCTCGCCCGCTTTGCGGGCGGCGTCCTCGGCGGCCATCTGCGCGGCGTAGGGCGTCGACTTGCGCGAGCCCTTGAAGCCCATCGAGCCGGCCGACGACCAGGACACAGTGTTGCCCTGCGCGTCGGTGATGGTGATCATGGTGTTGTTGAACGTCGAATTCACGTGCGCGACGCCGGAAACGATGTTCTTGCGCTCGCGGCGACGAACGCGGGTGGTGTCCTTGGCCATTTCTGTTCCTGTCCTTCAGACGCGCCCGTAACGCCAGGCGCTGGGGAGTTGAGGTCGTCGTCGTCTCGTCATGGCCGGGTGCGCCCCGGCCATCCCGGACGATCCCCGGAACCGGTCCGGGGACGATCGGCGGGTCAGCCGATCACTTCTTCTTGCCGGCGATGGGCTTCGCCTTGCCCTTGCGGGTGCGCGCGTTGGTGTGCGTGCGCTGGCCGCGAACCGGGAGCTGGCGGCGATGACGCAGGCCGCGGTAGCAGCCAAGGTCCATCAGGCGCTTGATGTTGATCGCGACTTCGCGGCGCAGATCGCCTTCCACGAGATAGTCGCGGTCGATGGTCTCGCGGATTTGCAGGACTTCGGCGTCGGTGAGCTGGGCCACGCGACGTTCGGCGGGGATATTGACCTTCTCACAGATCTCAGCCGCCTTCTTGGCGCCGATGCCATGAATATACTGAAGCGCAATGACGACGCGCTTGTTGGTCGGGATGTTGACGCCTGCAATACGAGCCACGATTTTCTCCATCTCGGGCGGAGCTTGAAAGCGCCGCCGATGACCCCGCGTCCGGTGGAGGCCGGCCCTTGCGGGTATTCGGGTTTAGGGTTGCCCAGAACGCAAAAACGGAAGCCCTCCGAAGAGAACTTCCTCGAATTTTCGTCGGTATCGAGCCGATAACCAGCGTTTGCGGGGGAGTCAAGCAAAATAAGCAAAAAACGACCAAAAGAATCCCGGCCGCGCCTCACGCCGCCCGAGCAGTCCCATCAAAACCGAATTTTCGCGCCGCGTCCAGCCCCAGGCCCAGGCCCACCGCGCCGAACATGTCGCCCTCGACGATCGTCGCTTCGGGCGTCAAGCCGGTGACCGCGGCCCGGACCGCCGGTATGGCCGTCGAGCCGCCGGTGAGGAAAACGGCGTCGATGCGCTCGCCGGCAAGCCCCGCGGCGGCGAGCGTCTCCTTCAGCGTGCGTTCGAGCGCGCCGAGCTGGTCGTTGATGACCTCCTCCAGCACGCCCGAGTCAGCCTCGATCGCAAGGCCCCGCTGCACCTCGCCGAGATCAATGCTGGCGCGCGGCGTCGTCGACAGGCCGATCTTTGCCGCCTCGACCGCCAGCGCCACCGAATGGCCGCGGCGGCTCTCGATGATATCGGCGAGGCGCACGATTTTTTCGGGCGAGAGCGCATAGCGCGCCAGCTCCTCGAGATCGCGCGAGACCTTGGGGGTATAGAGAAGATTGATCCGGTGCCAGGTGGCGAGGTCGACGAAGACGCCGTTCGGCACGAGGATCGCCTTGTCGGCGAAGGGCAACCGCATTTCCGTGCCGAGGCCGAGGTGCGGCATCACCGCCTTCAGGCTGAACAGCCGGTCGATATCCGTGCCGCCGATGTGGACGCCCTTATTGGCGAGCACGTCGCTCGCGCGGTCGGCCTTCGCCCTCCCCTGCGGCGAAACGCGCACGACGGAGAAATCCGAGGTGCCGCCGCCGATATCGCAGATGAGCGCATATTGCTCCTGGGGCGCCGTCTGCTCATAGGCGAGCGCGGCCGCGATCGGCTCGTATTGGAAGGCGATGTCGCGAAAGCCTTGCGCGCGGGCGATTTCCTCGAGCGCATCCTGCGCCCGGCGGTCTGCGGCCGGATCGTCGTCGACAAAATGCACGGGCCGTCCGAGCACGACTTGCGTCACCGGCGCCCCCGCTGCGGCGTCCGCCGCCTGCTTCAGCCGCCCGACGATCAGGCCGATAATGTCCTTGAAAGTATAAGCCTTCGTCTTGATCCGGACCGTCTCGTCCATCAGCGCCGTGCCCAGCACTGATTTCAAGCTGCGCATCAGCCGCCCGTCGGCCCCGTCTACATAAGCCTGGATCGCGGCGCGGCCGAAGATCGGCTGGCCATTCGAGAAGTCGAAGAAAATGGAGCTCGGCAGGGTGCGGCTTCCGCCTTCGAGCTCCGCCAGCGCGACCCCGTCAGCGCCCTCGACCGCGACGGTCGAATTGGACGTGCCGAAGTCGAGGCCGCAAAATGACTTCGCTTCCATGCCGCACTCTTTTGGAAAAGGTCAAAGAAACAGCGCGGCCCGGGCTTCCCGGGCCGGTGTTTCCAAGATCAGCGGCTGATCGACTTGTCGATCGCCGCGCTGACGTCGTCAATGGACGCCATGCCGTCAACTTGCTTCAACTCGCCGCGCGCGGCGTAATGGGCCGAAACCGGCGCCGTTTGTATGCGGTAAGCGTCGAGCCGCGTCTTGAAGCTTTCCGGATTGTCGTCGGCGCGCACTTCCTTGCCGGCCGCGAGCGTCTCGGCGACGCGCTTGCGCATGCGGTCGACGAGGGCGTTCTCGTCCACGACCAATTCAACGACGGCGTCCAGATTCATGCGCTTGCGCGCGAGCAGCTCGCGCAGCGCTTCGGCCTGAGCGACGGTGCGGGGAAAGCCGTCGAGGATGAAGCCATTGGCGCAATCCGGCGCGTCGATGCGCTGATCGATGATGCCAATCACCACGTCGTCGGGCACAAGCTGCCCCGCGTCCATGAGCGCCTTGGCTTTGAGGCCGATGGGAGAGCCGGCGGCGACGGCGGCGCGAAGCATGTCGCCCGTCGAGAGCTGGGGAATCCCCAATTTCTCGACAAGCCTCGCCGACTGCGTTCCCTTGCCGGCGCCCGGAGGGCCGAGAAGGACCAGTCTCATCTGCGGCGTCCCTTGAGCTTCGTCTTGCGAATCAGCCCCTCATATTGCTGCGCCTGCATATGGCCGTGGATCTGGGCGACGGTGTCCATGGTCACGCTCACCACGATGAGCAGCGACGTGCCGCCAAAGTAGAAGGGGAGATTCGCATAAGCGATGAGCCCTTCCGGCAGCAGGCAGATGATCGCGAGATAGGCGGCGCCGAGCACGGTGATGCGCATGAGCACGTCGTCGATGAACTTCGCCGTGCGCTCGCCGGGGCGAATGCCGGGAATGAAGCCGCCATGCTTCTTGAGATTGTCCGCGGTCTCCGTCGGATTGAAGACGATGGCCGTGTAGAAGAAGGCGAAGAAGACGATGAGGCCGACATAGGCCAGCATATAGAGCGGGCGACCATGGCCGAAATAGGCGGAGATCGTCGCGAAAATGCTCTCGGACCCGGTCGACTGGTAGAAATTCGCAACCGTCGTCGGCAGCAGCAGCAGGGAGGAGGCGAAAATCGGCGGGATGACGCCGGCCGTGTTGAGCTTCAGCGGCAGGAAGGACGTCTGGCCTTCGTAAACGCGGTTGCCGTGCTGGCGCTTGGGATAGGTGATCAGCAGCCGACGCTGCGCGCGCTCCATGAAGACAATGAAGGCGATCACCAGGAAGGACATGGCGATGACGCCGACGATGATGCCGGTCGAGATCGCCCCCTGCCGTCCGAGCTCGAGCGTCGAGACGATGGCTGAGGGAAAGGCGGCCACGATACCCGCAAAGATGATCAGCGAAGACCCGTTGCCGATGCCGCGCGACGTGATCTGCTCGCCGAGCCACATCAGGAACATCGTGCCGCCGACGAGAGTCACGACCGTGGTGATGCGGAAGAAGAGACCTGGCTCCGTCACCACGCCCTGCTGGCCTTCGAGGCCGATCGCCATCGCATAAGCCTGGAAGGTCGCGAGCGCGACGGTGAGATAGCGGGTGTATTGGTTGAGAACCTTGCGGCCCTGCTCGCCCTCCTTCTTCAGCGACTCGAGACTCGGAAACACCGAGGTGAGCAGCTGAATGATGATCGACGCCGAAATATACGGCATGATGTTCAGAGCGAAGATGGCGCGGCGCTGCACGGCGCCGCCGGCGAACATGTTGAAGAGCTCCAACATGCCCTTCGACTGACCGAAGAAGCTTTTCGCGAAGGCGTCGGGATCGATGCCCGGCAGCGGCACATAGGTGCCGAGGCGATAGACGATGAGCGCGCCCAGCGTGAACCAGATGCGCTTCTTGAGTTCCTCGGACTTGCCGAAGGCGGAGAGATTGACGTTGGCCGCGAGCTGCTCGGCTGCCGATGCCATGGAGGAACTCCCCTTTGTCGCGCCGGTTCGTGGTCGGCGCCTTTTTGTTAGTGGCGGGCGCGGGGAGCTGGAGGGCCGCCCGTTCGCGCGCCCGGCGATTGCGTGACGCTTCTATAAGACAAAGCGGCCGCTCATGCGAGAGCGGCCGCCCAAAAACATTGCATCAGGCGCTGGCGGCGTCGCCCACGAGGAGCTTGACCGAACCGCCTGCGCCCTCGATCGCCGCAATGGCGCCCTTGGAGGCGGCCGCGACTTCGAAAGCGAGCTTCGCCTTGATCTCGCCCTGACCGAGGATCTTGACGCCGTCGCGCGGCTTGGTCACCAGACCGGCCGCGATGAGCGCATCGACGGTCACCGGCGCGGCGGCGTCCAGCTTGCCCGCGTCGACCGCCTGCTGAATGCGGCCAATGTTGACCTCATTGTAGTCGGTCGAGAACGGGTTGAAGAAGCCGCGCTTCGGCAGGCGACGATGCAGCGGCATCTGGCCGCCCTCGAAGCCCTTGATCGAGACGCCCGTGCGGGCCTTCTGACCCTTGACGCCACGGCCGCCGGTCTTGCCCTTGCCGGAGCCAATGCCGCGGCCAACGCGCATCCGGTTCTTGGTGGAGCCCGGATTGTCGGAGAGTTCGTTGAGTTTCATTGCCGCGTCCTCACTTCTCGTCGACGATTTTGACGAGATGCGCCACCTTGGCGATCATGCCGCGCACCGCCGGGGTGTCTTCCAGCTGGCGTTTGCGGCCGATGCGCGTCAGGCCGAGGCCGAGAAGGGTCCTGCGCTGACGCTCCGGACGGCCGATCGGGCTGCCCGTCTGCTCGACGGTGATCTGCTTGGTGTTCGCCATGTCAGATCCCTCCCTTAAGCGTCGACGGCGTCGGCGTCGACGCCCTGGCGGCGCGCCTGCAGCGCGGACACCTTGAGCGAACGACGCGCGGCGACCGAACGCGGCGAGTCCTCACGGCCCAGCGCGTCGAAGGTCGCGCGGATCATGTTGTAGGGGTTCGACGAGCCCTGGCTCTTGGCGACGACGTCGTGCATGCCGAGCGTCTCGAAGACGGCGCGCATCGGGCCGCCGGCGATGATGCCCGTGCCGGCCGGGGCGGCGCGCAGGATCACGCGGCCCGAGCCATGGCGGCCGTAGACGTCATGATGCAGCGTGCGGCCCTCGCGCAGCGGCACGCGGATCAGCGCGCGCTTGGCGGCTTCCGTCGCCTTGCGGATCGCTTCCGGCACTTCGCGCGCCTTGCCGTGGCCAAAGCCCACGCGGCCTTTCTGGTCGCCGACGACGACGAGGGCGGCGAAACCGAAACGACGGCCGCCCTTCACCACTTTCGCGACGCGATTGATGTGGACCAGACGATCCACGAATTCGCTGTCGCGCTCTTCCCGATCGCGATCGCGACCGCGACCGCCTTCACCTTCACGCGCCATTGTTTCTTCCGTCACTTACGCGGCGCCAGCGCCGCTCGCTTCGTTTCTCTGTCCCCCCGCGCGCGGGGAGAAGAATGCTTAGAACTGCAACCCGCCTTCGCGCGCGCCGTCGGCCAGCGCCTTGACGCGGCCGTGATACATATAGGCGCCGCGGTCGAACACCACCTCGGTGACGCCCTTCGCGGTCGCGCGCTCCGCCAGCAGCTTGCCGACGGTCTTGGCCGCTTCGACATTCGCGCCGGTCTTCAGAGCCTCGCGATTGGCCTTTTCGATCGACGAGGCGGCGACCAGAGTCTGGCCGTTCTCGTCGTCGATGATCTGGGCGTAGATCTGCTTCGACGAGCGGAACACGGAGAGACGCGGGCGGCCATAGGCGCGCTCGCGGATCGCCTTGCGGACACGCGCCTTGCGGCGCTGTTCGATGCTGACATCCTTGGCCATGGCGGCGAGTCCTTACTTCTTCTTGCCTTCCTTGCGGAAGATAAATTCGTTGGCGTATTTGACGCCCTTGCCCTTGTAGGGCTCGGGGCCGCGCAGCGCGCGGATCTCGGCCGCAACCTGGCCGACCTGCTGCTTGTCGATGCCGCTGATCGTGATCTCCGTCGGCTTCGGCGTCGCGATCGCGATGCCCGCCGGGATCGGATAATTCACGTCATGCGAATAACCGAGCGCGAGTTGCAGGACCTTGCCCTGAACCGCGGCGCGATAGCCGACGCCGGTGATCTCCAGCTTCTTTTCGAAGCCGTTCGTCACGCCGACGACGAGATTGTTGACGCGGGCGCGCGAGGTGCCCCACAGCGCGCGGGCGCGCTTGGAGTCGTTGCGCGGGTCGACCTTGATTGCGTTGTCCTGATAAGCGACGGCGACGTCGTCGGGCACCAGGAACTCGAGCTGGCCCTTCGAGCCCTTCACGGACACGAGCTGGCCGTCGACCTTGGCGGTGACGCCGGCCGGAACGACCACAGGCTTCTTGCCGATACGAGACATTGTTGCAATTCCTGTTCAGTCTGAGCGCTTGTGCGAGGTCAGAAGACCTTGCACAGCACCTCGCCGCCGACGTTGTTCTCACGCGCCGCGTGATCGGCCATCACGCCCTTGGGCGTCGACATGATGGTGACGCCCAGGCCATTGGCCACGCGCGGCACCGCGTCGACCGCCGCATAGACGCGACGACCCGGACGCGAAACGCGCTCGATCTGCTTGATCACCGGTTCGCCGTCGAAATATTTCAGCTCGATCTCGAACTCGGTCCGGCCATTGCCGAAATCGGTCGTCGAATAGCCGCGGATGTAACCCTCGTCCTTGAGCACGTCGAGGACGTGGGCGCGCAGCTTCGAGCCGGGCGTCGACACTTTCGACTTGCGGCGCATCTGCGCATTGCGGATGCGGGTGAGGAGATCTCCCAAAGGATCGTTGATCGCCATCTCTCAGGGTCTCCTTACCAGCTCGACTTCACCAGGCCCGGGATCAGGCCGCGGGACCCGAGCTCGCGCAGCGCGATGCGCGACATCTTCAGCTTGCGATAAAAGGCGCGCGGACGGCCGGAAACCTCGCAGCGGTTGCGAATCCGGATCGCCGCCGAGTTGCGCGGCAGCTGCGCCAGTTTGAGGCGCGCCTCGAACTGCTCCTCGATGCTCAAGGAGTCGTCGTTGGCCCTCGCCTTCAGCCGCTCGCGGCGGCCGGCGTAGGACTTCACGAGCCTCGCCTTCTTCTTGTTGTTCTCGATCGCGCTTTTCTTCGCCATGAGTGGTCTTGCCTTTCGGTATCCGCGTTTGAGGGCTTAGAGAGCCCTCACTGCCGGAACGGGAAATTGAACGCCTTGAGCAGGGCGCGCGCTTCTTCGTCGGTCTTGGCCGTCGTGCAGACGATCACGTCCATGCCCACAATCGACTCGGTCTTGTCGTAGTCGATTTCCGGGAACACGATGTGCTCCTTGATGCCGAGCGCGTAATTGCCGCGGCCGTCGAAGGACTTCGGATTGAGGCCGCGGAAGTCGCGCACGCGCGGCAGCGCCACGGTGATCAGACGGTCGAGGAATTCGTACATGCGGGTCTTGCGAAGGGTCACCTTCGCGCCGATCGGCATGTTCTCGCGCACCTTGAAGGTCGAAATGGCCTTGCGGGCGCGGGTGACGACCGCCCTCTGGCCGGCGATCAATCCGAGCTCGCTCGCCGCCGAGGTCACCTTCTTGGTGTCGTTGACCGCTTCGCCGACGCCCATGTTGAGAACGATCTTCTCGATCGTCGGCACTTCGAGCGGGTTCTTGTAGCCGAACTGCTGGATGAGCTGCTCGCGCACGACCTCGTCGTAATGCTTCTTCATGCGCGGCGTATAGCCCGCGACGCTCGCCTTGGCGACGGCGGCGGTTTCAGCCTTCGCCGGCTTCTCCTTGGCGGCGGCCTTCGGAGCCTTGGCGGCGGACTTTTCCGCCTTGGGCTTCTTTTCCTCAGCCATCGATCAATTCTCCGGAACGCTTGGCGACGCGGACCTTGCGGCCGTCGTCGAGAATCTTGAAGCCGACGCGCGTCGCCTTGCCGTCCTTGGGATCGGCGATCGCGAGATTGGACAAATCGATCGGCGCCGCCTTGTTGACGATGCCCGCTTCGCGGTCCTTCGTCTGACGCTGATGGCGCTTCACCATATTGACGCCGTCGACGAGCGCGCGGCCCTCGTCGGGGATCACGCGCAGCACCTCGCCCGACTTGCCCTTGTCGCGGCCGGCGAGAACGACGACCTTGTCGCCCTTCTTGATCTTGGCGGCCATTACAGCACCTCCGGCGCGAGCGAAATGATCTTCATGTGGTTCTTGGCGCGCAATTCGCGCGGCACCGGCCCGAAGATGCGCGTGCCGATCGGCTCCTGCTGATTGTTGATCAGCACCGCGGCGTTCGAATCGAAGCGGATCACCGAACCGTCCGAACGCTTGATGTCCTTCGAGGTGCGCACGACGACGGCCTTGAGCACGTCGCCCTTCTTCACGCGGCCGCGCGGAATCGCCTCTTTGATGGAGACGACGATAATGTCGCCCACGCCGGCGTATTTCCGCTTCGAGCCGCCCAGCACCTTGATGCACATCACACGGCGGGCGCCGGAATTGTCGGCGACGTCGAGATTTGTTTGCATCTGAATCATGGCTTACCCGCCTTTCACTCCGGTCTGGTTTCGGCCCCGCCCGATCGCGGCGGCCGACTTCGTCCGGAAAACCTGATGTTCAATTTCAGCGCGCTTCCCCAGCGCATGAGACATGCGTTGGGGAAGCGCGCCAGATTTTCAAGGGCTCGAGCGGTCTCTATAAAGGGCTACGACCCTTTTCTCAACCGGCTCGAGCGGCGTATTTACGCGTTCGCGCCGTTTTCGACAACCCGCCAGCGCTTCAATTTCGAAATCGGCGCCGTCTCTTCGATCGTCACGGCGTCGCCGACCTTGAACGCGCCGCTCTCATCGTGCGCGTGATAATGTTTCGTGCGGCGCACCGTCTTCTGGAACAGCGGGTGGGTGAAACGGCGCTCGACCTTCACGACCACGGTCTTGTTCTGCTTGTCGCTGACGACGACGCCCTGGAGAATTCGCTTCGGCATGGCGCTCTCTTACCTTACTTTCCGGCGCTTTTCTGCGCGGCGATGGTCTTGGCCCGGGCGATGTCGCGGCGGATGACGCGCACGCGGGCGGTGTTCTCGAGCTGGCCGGTCGCCCGCTGGAAGCGCAGGTTGAACTGCTCCTTCTTGAGCTTCAGCACTTCGTCGTTGAGCTGGTCCTCGGTCATCGCCTTGATGTCCGAGAGGCGCTGCTTGGATTTCATGTCGTCCTCCCCCTTACTCGGCGATGCGTTCGATGAAACGGGTCTTGATCGGCAGCTTGGCGGCGGCGAGCGTCAGCGCCTCGCGGGCGAGCGGCGCGGGAACGCCGTCGACCTCGAACATGATGCGGCCGGGCGCCACGCGCACCGCCCACAATTCCGGCGCGCCCTTGCCCTTACCCATGCGGACTTCGGTCGGCTTCTTGGAAACCGGCACATCCGGGAAGATGCGGATCCACACGCGGCCGGCGCGCTTCATGTGGCGCGTCATGGCGCGGCGGGCCGCCTCGATCTGACGCGCGGTGATGCGCTCGGGCTCGAGCGCCTTCAGGCCGAACTGACCAAAGTTCAGCGAGAAGCCGCCCTTCGCGGCGCCGTGGATGCGGCCCTTGAAGGCCTTGCGGAACTTGGTGCGCTTTGGTGACAGCATGAGTGGTGCTCTTTAATCTTGTGCGTGTTGCGCCTCAGGCGGCGTCGCCGCGGGGTTCGCGCGGCTCGCGACGGCGGCGGTCGCGGTCGCCGCGCTCGCGGTCACGCTCGCCGTGGTGATCGCCGCCGGCGGAAGCCGCCTCGGCCGCACGGCGCTCCTGCGCCATCGGATCGTGCTCGAGAATCTCGCCCTTGAAGATCCAGACCTTGATGCCGCAGGCGCCATAGGCGGTGTGGGCGGTCGCGGTGCCGTAGTCCACGTCGGCGCGCAGCGTATGCAGCGGCACGCGGCCCTCGCGGTACCATTCGAGACGGGCGATTTCGGCGCCGCCGAGACGGCCCGAGCAGTTGATGCGGATGCCCTGCGCGCCGAGACGAATGGCCGACTGGACCGCCCGCTTCATGGCGCGACGGAAGGCGACGCGGCGCTCGAGCTGCTGCGCGATCGATTCGGCGACCAGCGCCGCCTCGGTCTCGGGCTTGCGCACCTCGACGATGTTGATGACGACCTCGGAGCCCGTGAGCTTGGCGACGAGTTTGCGGATCTTGTCGATGTCCGCGCCCTTCTTGCCAATCACCACGCCCGGACGGGCGGAGTGGATCGTGACGCGGCACTTCTTGTGCGGGCGCTCGATGACGATCTTGGAGACCGCCGCCTGCTTCAGCGTCTTCGACACCGCCTCGCGGATCGCCATGTCCTCGTGCAGGAGCTTGGCGTATTCGCCCTTGCCCGCGAACCAGCGCGAGTCCCAGGTGCGGTTGACGCCGAGGCGCAGCCCGATCGGATTAACCTTCTGACCCATGGTTCGTAATCCTTTAGGCGTTCGCTTGCGCTTCGACTTCGCGCACGATGATCGTGAGGTTCGAGAACGGCTTCTCGATCCGGCTGGCGCGACCGCGGGCGCGGGCGTGGAAGCGCTTCATGACCAGCGCCTTGCCGACGAAGGCCTGGGCGACGATCAGGTCGTCGACGTCGAGGCCATGATTGTTCTCGGCGTTGGCGATGGCGCTCTCCAGCGTCTTCTTGACCTCGTGCGCGATGCGCTTTCTGGAAAACTCCAGATCGGCGAGCGCGCGATCGACCTTCTTGCCGCGGATGAGCTGGGCGAGAAGATTGAGCTTCTGCGGCGACACGCGGATCATGCGGGCGACGGCGCGCGCCTCATTGTCCGCGTTTCGGGGCGGGTTGGCCTGCTTGGACATTTGCGCTTAGCCCCTCTTCGCCTTCTTGTCCGCCGCATGACCGTGGAAGGTGCGCGTCGGAGCAAATTCGCCGAACTTGTGCCCGATCATGTCTTCCGACACGGACACGGGAATATGTTTCTGGCCGTTGTGGACGCCGAAGGTCAATCCGACGAACTGCGGCAGAATGGTGGAGCGGCGGCTCCAGATCTTGATGACTTCGGAGCGGCCCGACGCGCGCGATGTCTCCGCCTTCTTCAGCAGATAGCCGTCGACGAACGGGCCTTTCCAGATCGAGCGAGCCATGGATCAGCCCTTCTTCTTGCGGTTGTGCCGCGAGGACACGATGAAACGGTCGGTGGACTTGTTGCTGCGGGTCTTCTTGCCCTTCGTCGGCTTGCCCCACGGGGTCACCGGATGGCGGCCGCCCGAGGTGCGGCCCTCGCCGCCGCCGTGCGGATGGTCGATCGGGTTCATGGTGACGCCGCGGTTATGCGGGCGACGGCCGAGCCAGCGCGAGCGACCGGCCTTGCCGATCGAGGTGTTCATGTGGTCCGGGTTCGACACCGCGCCGATGGTGGCGAAGCATTGGCCGTGAACCAGGCGCTGCTCGCCGGAGTTCAGGCGGATGATGACATAGCCCTGATCGCGGCCGACGATCTGCGCATAGGCGCCGGCCGAACGCGCGATCGCGCCACCCTTGCCGATCTTCATCTCCACATTGTGGACGATAGTGCCGACGGGGATATTGGCGATCGGCATGGCGTTGCCGGGCTTCACGTCGACCTGCTGGCCCGAGACCACCTCGTCGCCGACCGCGAGACGCTGCGGCGCGAGGATGTAGGCCAGCGTGTCGTCCGCATAGCGGATCAGCGCGATGAAGGCCGTGCGGTTCGGGTCATATTCCAGCCGCTCCACCTTGCCGACGACGTCGAGCTTGCGCCGCTTGAAGTCGACGAGGCGATAGGCCTGCTTGTGGCCGCCGCCGCGGAAACGGACCGTCACGCGGCCCATATTGTTGCGGCCGCCCTTGGAGGTCTTGCCCTCGGTCAGGGCTTTGACCGGCTTGCCCTTGTAAAGGTCGCTGCGGTCGACGATGACGAGCTGGCGAAGGCTCGGCGTGACCGGCTTGAATGTCTTCAGCGCCATTGTTCTGTCCTCACGCCTTCTCTTTACAGTCCGGTCGTCACGTCGATCTTGTGGCCCTCGGCGAGCGTGACGACGGCTTTCTTGACGTCGCTCTGCTGGCCGCGGACGCCACGGAACGCCTTCACCTTGCCCTTGCGGACCAGGGTGTTCACGGACTCGACCTTCACGTCGAAAAGACCCTCGACCGCCGCCTTGATCTGCGGCTTGGTCGCGGTCTTGGCGACCTTGAAGACCACCTTGTTGTTCTCAGAGGCGAGCGTCGCTTTCTCGGTGACGACCGGGGCGACGATCACGTCGTAATGGCGCACGTCCTTGCTCATTTCAGGCGCGCCTCCAGCGCGTCCACCGCGGCGCGGGTCAAGACCAGCTTCTCGCGACGAATGATGTCGTAAACATTGACGCCCTCGACCGGCAATACGTCGATCTGCGGGATGTTGCGGGCGGCGAGCGCGAAATTGTCCTGCGGCGCGCCGCCGACAATGATGATCGCGTTCGACAGGCCGGACTTGGCGAAGCCTCCGGCGAGAATCTTCGTCTTCGGCTCGGCGAGCTCCGCCTTTTCCCAGATGATGATGCCGCCGTCCTTGGCCTTCGCCGAAAGCGCGTGCTTCAGCGCGAGCTGACGCACCTTCTTCGGCAGGTCGTGCTCATGGCTGCGCACCTGCGGACCGAAGGCGCGGCCGCCGCCGCGGAACTGCGGGACGCGGGCGGAGCCGTGACGGGCGCCGCCGGTGCCCTTCTGCTTATACATCTTCTTGCCGGTGCGGGCGATGTCCGCACGGTTCTTGACCGCATGGGTGCCGGCGCGGCGCTTGGCGAGCTGCCAGCGGATCATCCGGTGGATGAGGTCCGCACGCGGCTCGAGGCCGAAGATGTCATCGGAAAGTTCGATCGAACCGGCCGCCTGGCCGTCGAACGACGTGACGTCGATCTTCACGGCTCAGTCCTCCTTCTTTTCTTCTTGAGCGGGGGCCGCTTCGGCCTGGCCGGCCTCGGCGAGGCGGAACTTGCCCGGCTGCGGCGCGTCCTTGGGGAGCGCGCGCTTGACGGCGTCGCGCACATAGATCCAGCCGCCGGCGGTGCCCGGAACGGCGCCTTCGACGAGCAGCAGGCCGCGCTCGACGTCGGTCTGCACCACGCGCAGATTCTGCGTGGTCACGCGCTCCACGCCCATGTGGCCGGCCATTTTCTTATTCTTGAAGGTCTTGCCGGGGTCCTGACGGCCGCCGGTCGAACCATGCGAACGATGCGAGATCGACACGCCGTGCGACGCGCGCAGGCCGCCGAATCCCCAGCGCTTCATCGGACCGGCGAAGCCCTTGCCGGTCGAGGTGCCGGTCACGTCGACGAACTGGCCGACGACGAAGTGATCGGCGGTGATCTCGGCGCCAACCGGCAGCAGCTCGTCCTCGTTCACGCGGAACTCGGTGAGTCTCAGCTTGGGTTCGACCTTCGCCGCGGCGAAGCGCGTGCGCTCGGCCTTGGAGACATTCTTCACTTTGGCGCGGCCGATGCCGAGCTGAACGGCGGTGTAGCCGTTCTTCTCCTTGGTGCGCTGAGCGACGACTTGGCAGCCGTCCAGCTTCAGCACCGTGACCGGCACATGCTCGCCCGCCTCTGTGAAGACGCGGGTCATTCCGACCTTTTGCGCGATGACGCCCGACCGCATGTTCATTATTCCTTCGCGAGGCGGCTGCCTGGGGGGCCGCCCAAATCCGTTCTTAGAGCTTGATCTCGACGTCGACGCCCGCGGCGAGATCGAGCTTCATCAGCGCGTCCACCGTCTGCGGGGTGGGATCGACGATGTCGAGAACGCGCTTATGGGTTCTGATCTCGAACTGCTCGCGCGACTTCTTGTCGATATGAGGCGAGCGGTTCACCGTGAACTTCTCGATCTTGGTCGGCAGCGGGATCGGGCCACGGACCTGGGCGCCGGTGCGCTTCGCCGTGGAGACGATCTCCTTCGTCGACGTGTCGAGAATCCGGTGATCGAACGCCTTCAAGCGAATCCGGATATTTTGACCGTTCATTGTCTCGTCCTTTGGGACCGCGAGCCTGCTTCAGCCCGCCTTCATGCGCCGCGCGCGGTGAGAAGCGCGCGGCCTTGTTCACAAGAGCGAGCCGAAACGACCCGCGGTCCAGATTCGCTTCTTACTCGATGATGCTGGCGACGACGCCCGCGCCGACCGTGCGGCCGCCTTCGCGGATGGCGAAGCGCAGCTTCTCCTCCATGGCGATCGGCACGATCAGGCTCACTTCCATCGTGACGTTGTCGCCCGGCATCACCATCTCGACGCCCTCGGGGAGCGTCACGATGCCGGTCACGTCCGTCGTGCGGAAGTAGAACTGCGGACGATAGTTGGTGAAGAACGGCGTGTGGCGGCCGCCCTCTTCCTTCGTCAGAATGTAGGCCTCGGCCTTGAACTTGGTGTGCGGCTTCACCGAACCCGGCTTGCACAGCACCTGGCCGCGCTCCACGTCCTCGCGCTTCGTGCCGCGCAGCAGGCAGCCGACGTTGTCGCCCGCCTCGCCCTGATCGAGCAGCTTGCGGAACATCTCGACGCCCGTCACCGTCGTCTTCGTCGTCGGGCGGATGCCGACGATCTCGACTTCCTCGCCGACCTTGACCACGCCGCGCTCGATGCGGCCCGTCACCACCGTGCCGCGGCCCGAAATCGAGAACACGTCCTCGACCGGCATCAGGAACGGCTGATCCTTCGGACGCTCCGGCTGCGGGATATAGCGGTCGACTTCCTGCATCAGCTTCAGGATCGCGTCATGGCCGATCTCGGGCGTCTTGCCCTCGAGCGCCGCCAGCGCCGAACCCTTGACGATCGGAATGTCGTCGCCGGGGAACTCGTACTTGGACAGCAGCTCGCGCACTTCGAGCTCGACGAGCTCGAGAAGCTCCGGATCGTCGACCATGTCGACCTTGTTCAGGAACACCACCAGCGCCGGCACGCCGACCTGGCGGGCAAGCAGAATGTGCTCGCGGGTCTGCGGCATCGGGCCGTCGGCGGCGGACACGACGAGGATCGCGCCGTCCATCTGCGCCGCGCCGGTGATCATGTTCTTCACATAGTCGGCGTGGCCGGGGCAGTCGACGTGGGCGTAGTGGCGGTTCTGCGTCTCATATTCGACGTGCGCCGTCGAAATCGTGATGCCGCGCGCCTTCTCCTCCGGAGCCTTGTCGATCTGGTCATAGGCCGTAAACGTCGCGCCGCCCGTCTCCGCCAGAACCTTGGTGATCGCCGCCGTCAAAGACGTCTTGCCATGATCGACGTGGCCGATCGTCCCGATGTTGCAGTGCGGCTTCGTGCGTGAGAATTTTTCCTTGGCCATGGCCGTGCTCCTTCAGAGAGTTCGCTTACCGTTCGCGTTCGCGGGATCAGGCGTATTTCGCCTGCACCTTCTTCGACTCCGCTTCCGGCACCTGTTCATAGTGATCGAATTGCATCGTATAGCTGGCGCGGCCCTGCGTGCCGGAGCGCAGCTGGTTGACGTAGCCGAACATGTTGGCGAGCGGCACCATGGCGTTGATCACCACGGCGTTGGCGCGCATGTCCTGGCCCTGGATCTGGCCGCGACGCGAGTTCAGATCGCCGATGACGAAGCCGGTGTATTCTTCCGGCGTCACCACCTCGACCTTCATGATCGGCTCGAGCAGCACCGAACCGCCTTTGGTGAGCGCCTCGCGGGTCGCCGCGCGGGAGGCGATTTCGAAGGCGAGAACCGAAGAGTCGACGTCGTGGAAGGCGCCGTCGATGAGGGTCGCCTTGAGATCGACGACCGGGAAGCCGGCGAGGATGCCCGAGCTCGTCACCGACGCAATGCCCTTGTCGACGCCGGGGATATATTCCTTCGGCACCGCGCCGCCGACGATCTTCGATTCGAACTCATTGCCCTTGCCGGCTTCGTTCGGCTCGTAAATGATCTTGACGCGGGCGAACTGACCGGTGCCGCCGGTCTGCTTCTTGTGCGTGTAGTCGATCTCGACCTTCTTGCCGAGACGCTCGCGATAGGCGACCTGCGGCGCGCCGATGTTGGCGTCGACCTTATAGGTGCGTTTCAGAATGTCGACCTTGATGTCGAGATGCAGTTCGCCCATGCCCTTGAGGATGGTCTGGCCGCTCTCCTGGTCGGTCGAGACGCGGAAGGACGGATCTTCGGCCGCGAGCTTCTGCAGCGCGATGCCGAGCTTCTCCTGATCGGCCTTCGACTTCGGCTCGATGGCGATCTCGATGACCGGCTCCGGGAACTCCATGCGCTCGAGAATGACGGGCTTCTGCTGGTCGCAGAGCGTGTCGCCCGTGCGGGTCTCCTTGAGGCCGGCGAGCGCGACGATGTCGCCCGCATAGGCTTCCTTAATGTCCTCGCGGTTGTTGGCGTGCATGAGCAGCATGCGGCCGATGCGCTCCTTCTTCTCCTTCGTGGAGTTCAGGACGGTCGTGCCCGATTCGATCTTGCCCGAATAGACGCGCGCGAAGGTGATGGTGCCGACGAAGGGGTCGTCCATGATCTTGAAGGCGAGCATGGAGAAGGGCTCGGCGTCGGAGGGGTTGCGCACCATCTCCTCGCCCGTGTCCATGTTGACGCCCTTGATCGCCTCGCGATCGACCGGCGACGGCAGATAATGAACCACCGCGTCGAGCAGCGGCTGCACGCCCTTGTTCTTGAAGGCCGAGCCGCAGAACACCGGATGGAAGGCGACGGTGCGAACCGCCTTGCGGATGAGCTTGTGCAGCGTCTCCTCGTCCGGCTCCTGGCCGTCGAGATAGGCGGACATGGCGTCGTCGTCGAGTTCGACCGCCGCCTCGATCAGCGCGGTGCGATATTCCTTCGCCTTGTCGAGAAGGTCGGCCGGAATTTCTTCGTCATGGTATTTCGCGCCGAGCCCTTCGTCTTCCCAGACGACCGCCTTCATGCGGACGAGGTCGATGACGCCCTTGAAATTGTTCTCGGCGCCGATCGGGAGCTGCACGCAAACGGGCTTGCCGCCGACGCGCGTCTTGATGTCGTCGACGCAACGGAAAAAGTCGGCGCCGATCTTGTCCATCTTGTTGACGAAGACGATGCGCGGCACGCCATATTTATCGGCCTGGCGCCAAACGGTTTCGGTCTGCGGCTCGACGCCCTGATTGCCGTCGAGAACGCAGACAGCGCCGTCGAGCACGCGCAGCGAACGCTCGACTTCGATCGTGAAATCGACGTGGCCGGGAGTGTCGATGATATTGAGGCGCTTGCCGTTCCAGAAGGTGGTCGTCGCGGCCGAGGTGATCGTGATGCCGCGCTCCTGCTCCTGCTCCATCCAGTCCATCGTCGCGGCGCCCTCATGCACCTCGCCGATTTTGTGGCTCTTGCCGGAGTAATAGAGGATGCGCTCCGTCGTCGTCGTCTTGCCGGCGTCGATATGCGCCATGATGCCGAAGTTGCGGTAGTCCTCGATCGGATGCGAGCGGGCCATAACGAATGTCCTCGTGAGAGCTTTGACGACGCCTTACCAGCGGTAATGCGAGAAGGCGCGGTTGGCTTCCGCCATGCGATGGGTGTCTTCGCGCTTCTTCACCGCGGCGCCGCGGTTGTTGGAGGCGTCGAGCAGTTCGGCCGACAGACGGTCGACCATGGTCTTGTCGTTACGGGCGCGGGCGGCGGTGATGATCCAGCGGATCGCCAGCGCCTGGCGGCGCTCGGTGCGCACTTCGACCGGGACCTGATAGGTGGCGCCGCCGACGCGGCGGGAGCGCACCTCGATCGCCGGCGCGACATTGTCCAGCGCCTGCTTGAAGACCGCCAGCGGATCGCTCTTGGCCTTCGCCTCGACCTGATCGAGGGCGCCGTAAACGATCGCCTCGGCGACCGACTTCTTGCCGTCGTACATGATCGAGTTCATGAACTTCGCGAGCACCACATCGCCAAACTTGGCGTCTTCGATGACTTCGCGCTTCTCGGCCCGGTGACGTCTCGACATGACCTAATCTCTCTTTTTCACCGTCATGGCCGGCTCGTCCCGGCCATCCGCTGATCGTGTTTCGTAAGACCCCGGTTCTCGCTTCGCTCCGCCGGAGACGATCGCCGCTCAGGCGGCGATCACTTCGGACGCTTGGCGCCGTATTTCGAACGGCGCTGCTTGCGGTCCTTGACGCCCTGCGTGTCGAGCACGCCGCGCAGAATGTGGTAGCGAACGCCCGGAAGGTCCTTCACGCGGCCGCCGCGGATCATGACAACCGAGTGCTCCTGAAGGTTGTGCCCTTCGCCCGGAATATAGCCGATCACCTCGAAGCCATTGGTCAGGCGCACCTTGGCGACCTTGCGAAGCGCCGAGTTCGGCTTCTTCGGCGTCGTCGTGTAGACGCGGGTGCACACGCCGCGCTTCTGCGGGCAGGCGCCGAGATGGCGGGCCTTCTCGCGATACGTCTTCGGGTGACGCGGCTTGCGGATCAACTGGCTGATCGTCGGCATCAAAAAGTCCTTCGCTTCGCTCTAATCGCGAATGGCGGATGTTCGGGTTGACCCGCCGGCGCGCCGCTTAAGACGCGCAAACGAGCGAAGCGCCGATGGCCGCAAGGGCCAGGGCGCTCCTGACGCAGAGGACCCCGAGCGTGACCCGGGATCGTGCCTTCCTGTCCGACGCCGCAAGGCGACGGTATGAATACCAATCCGGCTAGGCCGGCTTTGCTTGGCGGTCACAGGCAAGGCGACAGCGTATAAGTTCGAAGGGTCGCGAGCGCGGCGCTCACCGACGGCGTGAACTTACGGCCTGTCGAAAGTGCGCGGAACCTAATCGCGCCTTCGCAACGCGTCAAGCGCAGATTGAACGCCGGCGCGAGAAAAATGCCGAAGAAAAATTGGGCGCCCCGCGCGGTCCGCCGCTGCGGCCAGCGGATGGCGGCGCCGCGCGGCCGAGTTCGAGGCCGTTTCGGCCTCGCTTCGAGGGACGAGCGCGGCTGCGCTTGCGCGCTTTGGTCGCAGAGTCCGAGGACTCGGTTCCCTTTGCGAAAACCGGTAAAAGGCTTCAGCGGCGCCAGCGCGCCGACAATGATTCCAGAAACGATAGAGGGAGAAAAATCCATCATGAGCCATGTCGCGCATGAACTGCACGAAGAATTCCCCGAAAAGGCCCAGGCCATCCATGCGCTGAAGGCGAGCAACGCGCATTTCGCGCGCATCGCCGAGGAATATCACACGCTGAACCGCTCGATCCATCGTATGGAGACCAACGTCGAACCCGTCGACGACGCGACCATCGAGGACCTGAAGAAAAAGCGCCTCTCGCTCAAGGACGAGATCGCGGGCTTCCTCACCGAGGCCTAAGGGCGCGCCTGGCCCCTTTCGACGCGCAATCGGCAGGGGCCGCGGCTTTCCAGCAGCAAGTCAATCAGGACGCGGCGGCGAAACGCGCCAGTTCGGCGAGCGCCGCCTCGGGCGTTTTCACAGCCGCGTTGAAGACGAGCCGGGCCGTGGCGTCGGCGCTGGCGAGATCGATCCCCTCGGGGTCGAGGCCGGTCGCCCGCCACTGTCCCGCTTTCCCGCCCGCAAGCTTCGCCGCACATTCCGCGACAACGCGGGCGTGGTCGGCGTTGAGCTTCGCCAAAGTCTCAGTTTCGGCGGCCAGGAGCGCCTCGGCCCCGGAGAGGTCGGTCAATAGATAGCTCGGCCCGAAATCCGCCGCGCGGGCGAATCCGCCATTGAGATGCACCGCCTCGATCTCCGCCCGCCAGAAGGAAAAGTCAGGAAAGTCGGCGTAAAGCTGCGCCTTGGGATTGCGGCGCAGGAAGCGGGCGCGGGCGTCCGGGTTCTCTGTGCGGGCGGCCGTCGCGACGAGGGTCAGGCGCGGATGGGTCATGGGGTCGCCCTTGCCGCCCTGGGCG
This sequence comes from Methylocystis echinoides, assembly GCF_040687965.1. NCBI lineage: Bacteria > Pseudomonadati > Pseudomonadota > Alphaproteobacteria > Hyphomicrobiales > Methylocystaceae > Methylocystis > Methylocystis echinoides. The sequence goes on along the minus strand of NZ_CP156084.1, from coordinate 1,820,169 downwards.
AGCAGCAGCGACAACCGATTGTCGCGCTCGAGATGGCGCGTATGCTGGGCGAGCCGCGACAGCAGCAGGATCGGCGCGCCGTCGTAATCCGTGGCGATCGCGGTCAATGTGGCGAAAGGCGCGCCGCTCTCCGTCAAAGTCGCCAGGGTCGCCGTGCGGATCGACCGCAAGAGTCGCTTGGATTCCGCCAAAGGATCGAAGTCCGGATCCTGTCGGGGGTCGCGCAGGGGCGGCCCGTCATTGGCTATCGTCATGATTTTGCCTGCATTCCTGTCTCAAAGCGGCATCGGGGTCGCAATAGCGGCCGAATGTGTATATAAGAGAGGCATGAGGCTGTCGCAGGCAGGCATGCCTCTTTGATGCGCATCAGGCGTTCTTGGCCGCTTGAAGGGCCACATTTCAGCCGCGATGGGCCGGGACTTTACGGGCGACGGAGGCCCGAAAGTCGTCGGGCGACATAACAGGCCTCGCGCCCGGATCGGGGCTTCCTCCGGGCGCTTCGAGGGCAAAAATGTTCCGCGGGTCGCCAGCCGCGCCTATCGCCGCCAACAAAGCAAAGGGTGATCATGCCGACCATCGCTCTCGTCGACGACGATCGCAACATTTTGACCTCGGTCTCCATCGCGCTCGAGGGCGAAGGCTACCGCGTGCAGACCTACACCGACGGCGCTCAGGCGCTCGACGGATTGCGCGCCAATCCGCCGGATCTCGCGATCTTCGACATCAAGATGCCGCGCATGGACGGGATGGAGCTTCTGCGCCGTCTGCGGCAAAAATCCGATATTCCAGTGATTTTCCTCACCTCCAAGGACGAGGAAATCGACGAATTGTTCGGCCTGAAGATGGGCGCGGACGACTTCATCCATAAGCCCTTCTCCCAGCGCCTGCTGGTGGAGCGCGTCAAGGCGATCCTCCGCCGCGCCAACCCCAAGGAGGCGGCCGCCCAGAAGGAAACGGAAGCCAAGGTCCTGGAGCGCGGCGCGCTGGTGATGGACCCCGAACGCCACACCTGCACCTGGCGGGGCGACCCGGTCGTGCTGACCGTGACCGAATTCCTGATCCTCCAGTCGCTCGCCCAGCGTCCCGGCGTGGTGAAGAGCCGCAACGCCCTCATGGACGCCGCTTATGACGACCAGGTCTATGTCGACGACCGCACCATCGACAGCCACATCAAGCGGCTGCGCAAGAAGTTCAAGGTCGTCGACTCGGATTTCGAGATGATCGAGACGCTTTACGGCGTCGGCTACCGATTCAAGGAAACGTAACGGCCTTTGCCCATGGGCGCATCCGAGAGCGGCGAATTGCTGGCGGAGGACGCGGCGGAGGCTCCCGTCGCCGACGCGGCGGCGGCGCGCGTCGTCGACGCCCCCGTCCGGCCGTCGTCGCGGCGGACGCGGCCGCTCGGCGTGCGCCTGCGCCGGCTGTTGCATACCGCGCAGTCGCATCTCTCGTCGTCGCTGACGCGCCGCATCGTCGTCCTCAATCTCGGCGGCCTCGTCGCCTTGCTCGGCGGCTTTCTCTATCTCAACCAGTTTCGCGAAGGCCTGATCGACGCGCGGGTGCAGAGCCTGCAGACTCAGGGCGAGATCATTGCGGCCGCCGTGGCGGCCTCCGCGACCGTCGACACCGACGCCATCACGATCGACCCCGAAAAGCTTCTGAAGCTTGCGCCGGGTGAAAGCGCCAGCGCCGGAGAGGACCAGCTGGCGCTCGAATTTTCGTTGAACCCCGAGCGCGTTGGACCGCTTCTGCGCCGGCTCGTCTCGCCGACGCGGCTGCGCGCGCGCATCTATGACCGCGACGGCTATCTGCTGCTCGACTCGCGCTCGGTCTCGGGGCGCACGAATATTCTGCGCTTCGACCTGCCGCCGGCGGGCCAGGGCGCGACCATCGACGCCTCGTCCTTTCTGCAGAAGACGCTGGACGCGATGCGCCGATTGACGCGCCGGCCGGAGCTGCCGCTCTACGAAGACATCGGCATGGGCAACGGCAAGACCTATCCAGAGGTCGAGAGCGCGCTCGAGGGCCGGGCGCATTCCGTCGTGCGCGCCAACGCCAAGGGCGAAACCATCATATCCGTCGCCGTGCCCGTGCAGCGGTTTCGCTCCGTGCGCGGGGCGCTGCTGCTCTCCACCATGGGCGGCGACATCGACGCCGTCATCGCCACCGAACGCTGGGGGATCATCCGCATCTTCCTCGTCTCGGCCGGCGTGATGCTGCTGCTGTCGCTCTTCTTCACCAACACCATCACCGAACCCATGCGCCGCCTTGCGGAGGCCGCGGAGCGGGTGCGCCGAGGCGCAAAGTCGCGCCACGAAATTCCGGATTTTTCCGATCGGCCCGACGAGATCGGGCATCTTTCGGCGGCGTTGCGCGACATGACGACGGCGCTTTACAACCGCATCGAAGCGATCGAACATTTCGCCGCCGACGTGGCGCATGAACTAAAGAATCCGCTTACCTCCCTGCGCAGCGCCGTCGAGACCCTGCCAATCGCCAAGACGGACTCCGCGCGCGACCGGCTGCTCGCCATCATCAAGCATGACGTCGGCCGGCTGGACCGTCTCATCAGCGACATCTCCGACGCCTCGCGCCTCGACGCCGAACTGGCCCGCGCCGACATGCAGGACGTCGATCTCTCCAGGGCGCTCATCACGGTGGTGGAGATCGCCCGCGCCGTCGAGCGCGGCGACGGCGTGGGCGTCGAGCTGACCATCCGCCATTCTTCCAATGAGGCGCCGCGGTCGCGCTGGCGCGTGCTGGGCAATGACTCACGCCTTGGCCAGGTGTTCAACAATCTCATCGACAACGCCCGCTCCTTCTCCAAACCGGGGGACAAAGTGCGCGTCTCGCTCTGGCCGGAGCGCGCCAAGGGACCGGGCGGCGCCGCCCTTGAAGGCTATGAGATCATCGTCGACGACGACGGGCCGGGCATCCCGGCAGGCGCCTTCGAGCGCATTTTCGAGCGCTTCTACACCGACCGGCCCGAACAGGGCTTCGGCCAGAATTCGGGCCTCGGTCTCGCCATATCCCGGCAGATCATCGAGGCGCACGGCGGCCGCATACGCGCGCTCAATCGCACCCTCGCCCATCCCGACGGCGCCGACGAGCCGGAGCCCGGCGACACGGTTCTGGGGGCGCGGTTCGTCGTCTGGCTCCCGTCGGCGCGATGATGGCGCAAGCGCCAGGCGCCCCTCCCCCCGCCGCCTATCTCCACGCCAATGCGCTGGCGCTCGGCGAAAAGGGGCTGCTGCTGCGCGGCCCCTCGGGCGCTGGCAAGAGCGCCCTCACCCTCGCCCTGATTGCGCGGATTGAGGCGTCGGGCGCCTTTGCGCGGCTCGTCGGGGACGACCGGGTGCGGGTCGAGTCGCACGGCGGGCGGCTCGTCGCGCGGCCGCATCCGGCCATCGCCGGGCTGATCGAGGTTAGAGGCATCGGCCCTGTCCGAGTTCCCTTCGAGAAGGCCTGCCGCCTCAGCGCCCTTGTCGACGTCGGCCGTCCCGGCGAGACGCCGGCGCGCTTCCCCGAAGAGGCTGAAAAAAAAGTCGTGCTGCAGGGCGTCGCCCTGCCGCGCCTTTACGTCCAAGGCTGCGACGACGCCGCTCTTGCGCGAATCGTCGTTTTCCTTCAAAGCGTTGACACAAATTGAAGCGTTGTCGCGCTTTTTGCTTGCCAATTTCGCGGCGACGCACAAAATGTCGGCCCTGGCGAGCGCCCGATAAAATAGGCATGGGCGGGTCGGCTCAGCTTGTATATGCTGCCGTCGGGGGCGAAAAGCCGCGGCGGGATGAGCAACAGAACCGCTTCGCGCAGCGCGAGACGTCTTCATGAGTGGTAGGGTCTGATGATCGGAATGGTCTTGGTGACCCATGGCCACCTCGCCACGGAGTTTCGCTCCGCGCTCGAACACGTCGTCGGGCCGCAGAAGCAGCTTGTCTCCATTTCCATCGGACCAGAAGACGACATGGAGCGCCGCCGGGCCGACATTCTCGAAGCGATCCACAAGGCCGACAGCGGCGACGGCGTGGTGCTGCTCACCGACATGTTCGGCGGCACCCCTTCCAATCTGGCCATTTCGGTGATGAACGGCGGCAAGGTCGAAGTTCTCGCCGGGGTGAATCTGCCGATGCTGATCAAGTTGGCGTCGGTGCGGGATACGGCTACGCTCGAGCAGGCGGTGCTCCAGGCTCAGGACGCCGGGCGAAAGTATGTCTATATCGCCAGCCGCGTTCTCAACCCGAAGTGATTTCACGATGACCGAAGCGCAGGAGCGGGGGGCCGACACGGCCGTTTCCCGCGAACTTCCGATTATCAATCGCAAGGGCCTGCACGCCCGCGCCACCGCCAAATTCGTCCAGTGCTGCGAGAAGTTCGACGCCGAGATCACCGTCGCCAAGGACGGCGAGACGGTCGGCGGCAGCTCGATCATGGGCATTCTGACGCTGGGCGCCGGCCAGGGCTCGACGATCACCGTGACCGCCAGCGGCCCCCAGGCCAGAGAAGCGCTCGACGCCCTCGACGCGCTCGTCGCCAATCGCTTCGGCGAAGACGAATAAGTCGAATCCCGCCGGCCGCTTCAATTGGGTTTGGGGTCATCTCTTATCGGCTTGGGACGGCTGCGCCGCTCTCCGCGCAAGCGAGAACCCGATGGGAACGAACAGGCTGGAAGCCGTCAGTGACGGCGTCTCGGCGATCGTCATCACCATCATGCGCTGGAGCTGAAAGTTCCGAACGGAGAAGACGTCAGGGCGCTCGTTGCGCTGTGGCCGGCGTTTTCGAGCTACGCGCTCAGCTTCATCTACATCGGCGTTTACTGAAACAATCATGATCACCTATTGAAAGCCGCACGGGTGAACGGCGCCGCGTTATGGGATCCGCGCATCGAAAAGCAGGTCGAGACGGCCGAGGGCGAGAAGTAGCGCCGCGCGCGAGAGCTTCAAAGCCGCAGTTTATCTAGCGTGATCGGCAAGTCGCGCACGCGCTTTCCCGTCGCGTTATAGACCGCGTTGGCGATCGCGGCGGCGACGCCGACAACGCCAATCTCGCCGACGCCCTTGATCCCGAGCGGATTGGCGTCATGCGCTTCCTCTACGAAGATGACGTCTATGTCGCGGATATCGGCGTTCACCGGCACGTGATACTCGGCGATGTTGGCGTTCATGATGCGGCCAAATCTGTGATCGATCAGCGTCTCCTCGTGCAACGCCATGCCGATCCCCCAGACTACGCTGCCGGATATCTGGCTCTTCGCGGTCTTCGCGTTCAAGATGCGCCCGGCGGCGATCGCGCTGACGACCCGCGTGACGCGGATGACGCCAAGCTGCTCGTCGACTCTCACCTCCACAAAAATCGCCGAGTGCGTGTTATGCGCGCGCGCCGCGTCATCGCGGGGCTCGGTGGCTTTTTCCTGCTCGACGCGGTCGACGCCGCTGTGGCGCATGATGTCAGCGATCAGGGCCGAATGCGACGGCTCGCCCGTCGTCACGAGCTTGCCGTCGACCAGCGCAACCTCGCTGTCCGCCGCCGTCGCAAATGGCGAGTCCGGCATCCGCTTCGCAAGCCGCAACAGTTCCGCGCGGATGGCGCCCGCCGTCGTCGCAATGCCGTTCGCCACCGAGGCGGCGATCCACGAACCGCCCTCGACAGGCGATTGGGGGAGGCTCGAATCCCCGAGCTTCACGCTGACGCTGTCGAGAGGCGACCCAAGCATGTCGGCCGCGACCTGCGCCATGATGGTATAGGTTCCGGTGCCGATGTCGGAGGTTGCGCAGGCGACTTCTGCATGGCCGTTCGCGCCGAGCGCGATGCGCACGGCGATTGGCATCTGCAGCGCCTCCCACATGCCGGTCGCCATGCCCCAGCCGATCAGCTCGCCGTCGTCCCGCATCGAACGCGGTTCCCGATTGCGCTTCTCCCAGCCAAAGGCTTCGGCCCCCTGGCGGTAGCATTCGCGCAGCGCCTTGCTGCTGAACGGTCGATCGTTATTCTGATCGCGATCGGAGTAGCACCGCAAACGCAGCTCGAGCGGATCGATCTCGAGCGCGACGGCAAGTTCGTCCATGGCGGATTCGAGCGCGAATAACGCCGTCGGCGCGCTGGGCGCGCGCATGTCGCAAGGGGTCGGAAGATCCAGCCGCGCGAGCCGATGCGCGTATTTCGCATTCGCGCATTTGTACAGCAGGCCCGACCAGGCTGTTTCTTGCCGGTAGAAATCCTCGTATGTCGAGGTGATCGTCAGCGCGTCATGGGCGATGGCGGCGAGAGTTCCGTCGGCGTTTGCGCCCAGCTCGACGCTTTGGCGCATGGCGGGGCGGTAGCCCAGCACATACATTTGTTGTCGCGTCAACGCGACCCGGACCGACCGTCGCAGCGCGCGCGCCGCGAGGACCGCCAGCATGACCTGAAACTGCGGGCGCAGGCCCGAGCCGAACGCGCCGCCCACGAAGGGCGAGACGACGCGCAAGTCTTCCGGCCGCATCTCGAACACCTTGCACAAGTATTGCTGGACGTTCTGGACGCCTTGCGTCTTGTCATAGACGGTGAGCCTGCCGTCGCCCTCATAGACGACTGTCGAGGCGAAAAGCTCCATCGGATTATGATGCTCGATCGGGACAAAGTAGTCCCCGGCGTGGCGGGTCGTCGCAGCGGCGAGCGCCTCGTCGGGCCGACCGCGGGTCTTTGGCGGGGTGAACTGCGCGTCTTGCGACGAGTCCGACGGCGCCTTTAGGGGAATGGCGGCCGCGAGGTCGCGAAACATATCGGTCCGATGCGGCTCGCTTTCATAGTCCACCACGATCAATGAAGCCGCAAAGCGCGCGATCTCGGACGTTTCGGCGACGACGAGCGCGATCGGCTGGCGATCGAACATGATCCGGTCGTCGAAGAGCGGCCGGAACGGCGCGCCCTCAGGCGACGTGGCGTCTTTATAGGCCTCGTCGTCGTCCGGCAGGGGCGGCCGGTTTTCGTGCGTGAAGACCTCGATGACGCCGGCGACGCGCAAGGCGGCTTCGCAATCGATGCGCAGGATGCGGCCCTTGGCGATCGTCGACGTCGCCACGCCGCCGTAGGCCAGCCCCGGCGCGTCGAATTCCGCCGCATATTTTGCAGCCCCCGTCACTTTAGCGAAGCCGTCGACACGGGATGTGGGGGCGCCGATGTAACGGGTCATGGCGTGCTCAGCTGATTCTCTTGGACGACTGCGATTGCGGCGCGCCGCGTGCGGCCTGGGTCAGCGCGCGCAGGATGCAACGGCGCGCGAGATCGAGCTTGAAGTCGTTGCGCCCGTAGCCTTTGGCGCCGCGCAGCAGCACGTCCGCCGCGCGCGCGAAGACGGCCGCGTCGGCGGGTTGGCCCCGCAGGGCCCTTTCGGCTTCCGGATCGCGCCAGGGCTTGTGGGCGACGCCGCCCAGCGCCATACGTCCCTCCACGACGACGCCGCCGTCGAGTTCGAGCCCGACCGCCACCGAGACCAATGCGAAGGCGTAGGAGAGCCGGTCGCGGATTTTAAGATAAGTGTAGTGCGTCGGGAAGCCTTTCGGCGGCAACTCTACGCCGGTGATGATCTCGCCTGGCTCGAGGGTCGAGTCGCGCTCCGGCGCATCGCCCGGCAGGCGGTGGAAATCGGCGAACGGGATCGCCCGGTCTCCAGAGAGCCTCGCGACGTGCACAGTCGCCTCCAACAGCGCGAGCGCCACGCACATGTCGGATGGGTGCGTGGCGATGCAGGCGTCGCTGGCGCCGAGAATCGCATGCATGCGATTTTGCCCGCCGATCGCCGAACAGCCGCTTCCCGGCGCGCGCTTGTTGCAGGGCGTCGCCGTGTCGTAGAAATAATGGCAGCGCGTGCGTTGCAGGAGGTTGCCGCCCGTCGACGCCATATTGCGCAATTGCTGCGACGCGCCGGACAGGATGGCGCTGGCGAGGACCGGATAGCGTTGCTCGATGAGCGGATGGCAGGCGAGATCGGCGTTGGGGACGAGCGCGCCGATCCGCAGGCCCCCGCCGGGCGTGTTCTCGACCTGCTTCAACGGCAGCCGCGTAATGTCGATGACGGTCGTCGGTCGTTCGACGTCCATCTTCATGAGATCGATGAGATTGGTGCCGCCTGCGACGAATTTCGCGGTTGGATCTGCGGCGATCAACCGGATGGCGTCCGCGACATCGGCCGAGCGCGCGTAGCGGAAGGGGATCACGATCGCCTCATCACGTCTTCGATCGCCGCGACGATATGGGGATAGGCGCCGCAGCGGCAGATATTGCCGCTCATCAGTTCGCGAATGTCGTCGGCGGTCTTGGCCCTGCCCTCCGCGAGCAACCCCACGGCCGAGCAGATCTGTCCGGGCGTACAGTAGCCGCATTGAAAAGCGTCATGGTCGATGAAGGCCTGCTGCACGGGATGCAGTGCGCCATTCGTCGCAAGACCCTCGATCGTCGTGACCTCCGCCCCGTCGAGCATCACCGCGAAAGTGAGGCAGGAATTGATGCGCCGCCCGTCGACCAGCACGGTGCAGGCGCCGCACTGGCCCTGATCGCAGCCCTTCTTCGTTCCGGTGAGATCGAGATGCTCGCGCAACAGATCGAGCAACGACGTGCGGGGATCGAGCGTGACCGAGTAGGGCAAGCCATTGACGTTCAGACGCACCGGGACGCCGCCCGTCGCGGCGGGGCGCGCCGCGGCGGGCGGCGGCGCATCGACCTGCTGCAAATCAGAGGACACGCCCTCGACCGGCATTGGCGTTCCTTTCGAAGCTTCATCTATGTGGCGAAAGAACCGGGTTCCGCCTTAAAACGTGGCCGCATCGTAACCATCCGGGCCCGGCGAAGTTCCGCGGCGTCCGCAAAGTTCTTGCGCGGCGCCGCCTACGCCTGTAAGCGCCTTTCGTCGGGCGCAACGGCGGACAAGAGCGATGTCGGTCCTCAAGATCTATGGGCGGGTTCTCGGCCTCTTGCGCCCGCAGGCGCGGCTGTCGCTCATTCTCGTCGCCGCCAATCTCTCTCTCGCCATCGCACAATTCGCCGAGCCGACGCTGTTCGGGCGGATCATCGACCGGATGACCCAAGCCCAGGCGCCGGGACAGACCCTGACCTGGAGCGATCTTCTGCCGCTGCTTCTGGCGTGGGCGGGCTTCGGGCTGTTTTCGATCGGCGGCGCCATTCTCGTCAGCCTCAACGCCGACCGCCTCGCCCATCGACGCCGGCTCGCGGTTCTGTCGGATTATTTCGAGCATGTGCTCAATCTGCCGCTGACCTACCACACCGGCGTCCATTCCGGACGGCTGCTGAGGACGATGCTCGAAGGGTCTTCGGCCATGTTCGGCCTGTGGCTGTCCTTCTTTCGCGAGAACTGCGCCTCCTTCGTCGCGCTCTTCATTCTCTTGCCGGCGACGCTCCTTCTCAATTGGCGATTGGGCGGCTTGCTGATGCTGCTCGTCGCCGTCTTTTATGTCGCGACGAGCTATGTGCTGCGCCGCACCGAGGCCCTGCAGGGCGCGGTCGAGCGCCACAACTCCTCTCTCGCCGAACGCGCCTCCGACGCGCTCGGCAATATCCCCGTCGTTCAGAGCTTCACGCGCATCGAGAGCGAATCCCATGCGCTCAAGCGCATCATCGATGATCTGCTCGCCGCGCAAATGCCGGTCTTGTCCTGGTGGGCGCTCGTCGCGGTCGCGAGCCGCGCCTCGGCGACGCTGACCATCCTGTCGATCTTCCTGCTCGGGACCTGGCTGCATCTCCATGGCCAGGCGTCGATCGGCGAGATCGTCACCTTCACCAATTTCGCCACCATGCTCATCGGCCGGCTGGAGCAGGTCGTCGGCTTCGTCAATGTGCTGTTTCAGCAGTCAGCGAAGATCGCCGAGTTCTTCGCCGTGCTCGATACGCAGCCGTCCGTCGCCGACCGGCCCGACGCGCGCGACGCCGGCCGCCTCGCGGGAGCGGTCGCCTTCGAGAACGTCACTTATTCGTATGACGGGCGCCGCAAGGCCGTGAAGAACGTGAGCTTCAAGGCCAAGCCCGGCCAGACCATCGCGCTCGTCGGCGCGACGGGGTCGGGCAAGTCGACCACGCTCGGCCTGCTGCATCGCGTCTTCGACCCGGACGAGGGCGCCGTGACGATCGACGGCGTCGACATCCGCGCTTTCACGCTGGTGTCGCTTCGTCGCAACATCGGCGTCGTGTTTCAGGAGCCGATGCTTTTCGCCCGCACCATCGAAGAGAATTTGCGCATCGGCGACCCCGACGCGACCGACGCCGACATTGCGCGGGCGCTGGAGCTGGCGCAGGCCTCCGATTTCGTCCTGCGCCAGAGCGACGGCCGCGAGACGCTCGTCGGCGAGCGCGGCCGCTCGCTCTCGGGCGGCGAACGCCAGCGCCTCTCCATCGCCCGCGCTTTGCTCAAGGACCCGCCGATCCTCGTCTTCGACGAAGCGACCTCCGCCCTCGACGCCACGACCGAGCGCCAGATCCAGAAGGCGCTGGAGGCGGCGACCCGGGGCCGCACCACTTTCGTCATCGCCCATCGCCTCGCCACCGTGCGCAACGCCGATCACATTCTGGTCTTCGATCAGGGCGAGATCGTCGAAGCCGGCTCCTTCGACGCCCTCGTCGCCAAAGGCGGCCGCTTCGCGACGCTGGCGGCGGCGCAATTCATGACCGAGCCCACGACGCCGGCGGCGGGTCTCGAAGGGCTGATCGAGCCGACGGCGCCGCAGGCGCGGGCGGGTTGATCCAGCCCCAGGCCTTGCCAAGCGCCAGCGATGGCGGGAGACTGCATAAGCTCTGACTGGCCGGCAGGTCTGGACGCCCGCCCGCCTGCGGCGGCGAGGAAACGACGCGATGGCGACTCTCGCGGAAGTCCAACTGCAGCGCCTCAAGGCCGAGCGTCCGCCGACCTTCCCGTCGAATGCGAGCGGCGCCGACCGGGTTCAGGCGCTCGCCGCCGTGCTTCGACCCAATCTGCCCGAGAATTTCCGGGCGCGGATCGACAGCGGATCCGTCGCAATCGGCGAAGTGGGCCGGCCTGACCCCGACGCGGAAACGGTGCGCTTCGAGGACGGCAGCAACGCCATCATCGTCACGAGCGGGATGATGCACTTCGTTTATGCAGTGACGCGCGCGATGAGCGGCGTGGCGACGTTCACCAGCAATGGCGCTCCGACGACGCCCCAGGCCAAATCCGTCGAAGAGGCGGTCGCGCTCATTGCGGACGTATTCAAAATGTGGCGGCGCCATTGCCAACCGACGCTGATCGACCTCTGGCGCAAGAAGGGGCCGATCGAACATGCGCGCTTCCCGGTTGCGCCGCAGATACTCGCGATCGCCGAGGATCTGGCCTCCTCGGCCGAACTGTTCATGATCGCGCACGAATTGGCGCACGCCTGTTTCAATCTGGGCCTCACCAAACCGCGTCTCGCCAATGAGGAGACGAGCGCGGACATGCTCGGGCTGGGCTTCTACGCCCAGCCGGCGAGCCAGCTTGTCGGGGTCAGAACCGCCTTTGCCGGCGCCGTGCTGGCGGTGAGGATCATCGCCGCGCTGGAACGCTCTGGCGCACGCTTCTCGGCCGCCTATCCGCCTTGCGGCGCGCGCGTCCAAAACATGCTGCAGGAACTCCGCGCCTTCAGCCCCAGCCAGCAATTCTACGACGAAGCGTCGACGATCTTGGTCGCTCATCTCGACATGATGGACGACGTCGACCGTCGGCTGGGGAAGCCTGACCAACCCCGGCTCGACCGGCTCTGGCAGGCGCGTGTCAGGATGATCGCCGTGCTGCAGGAGATCGGCTGCGGCCGACAGGCGCCCGGCCGGTTTCCTGAGATGTGGGAGTTGACCCAAAGGGATCTGACGGCCGCGGAACAGACCGAACTCGCCGCGACTCTGGTGCGCTACCTTGAAAAACCCGACCCCGACTGCGTGTTCCTGCCGCAAGACATGCGCGGCGCGATGCTGGGGGGCCTCGGCAAGGGGGTTGCGCTGCTGTCGGAACCGGCGCGGGCGCTCTTCGCGCTCTGATCGCTGTCCGCTGGGCCGGCGCGCAGCGGCGACGGAGCCCTTCTCTGACGCCGCTCTTGCGCGGCGCCCGTTTCCGGGGAAGAGTGAGGCATTGCTCAGCTGGGAGCGCTCCCCATGGTTTTTCTCGGATATCTCATTGCGTTTCTTGGCGTTGTGCTCATTTTCATCGGCGTCGTCGCCGCCGCGCTAAAGGTCGGCGCGGAGCGAGGCGCGGGGATGATCAAGGCCGAGGATACGCTCGCCAAGGTTCTGGGCGCCCTGCCCAAGGTGATCGAGGCGCTCGCCAAGGCGCCGAAATGGCTGGCGATGATCCTCGTGGGTCTCTTCATGGTGTGGTTTGGCTCTGCGCTCGCCTCGGGCGGCTGGCCTTTCGGCCGATAGGCTGAAAACGCCTCTGCGCAGCATTTGCCGGGCGCTGAACCTCTCGCGCTTACTGCGACAATGGGCAGCGCCTTCCCTGGAAGGAATGTAAGAAAGTCAAATTGACCTTGAGGCTTGCCGCTCCGTAAATTCGGGCTCAACCGCCGCAAGCGGCGTTTAAGGTTGAGAAATGAGCGGCTTATGCCCCAGACTGCACGCCCGGCGCGTCTCGTTTTATCGCTTGTCCTGACCCTGCTCGCCTCTAACGCCCTCGCGCTGGAAGCGCCGCAGACGGCGTCCGACGAGGCGGGGCTCACGCCGCTGGAGCGGCTGGGCAAACGCATTTTCGAGGATAAGTCGCTGTCGCGCCCGGCCGGGGTCGCCTGCGCCTCCTGTCACGACGCCGCGACCGCCTTTCAGGGCGCCAACGGCTCGCCCGTCCCCGCCGTGGCGCGCGGCTCGAAGCCCGAGTCGCTCGGCAAGCGCAATACGCCTTCGATCATGTACGCCTCCTTCGCGCCGCCCTTCGGCTTCATCGACGAAAAGAACGAAGAGACGGGCAAGGTCGAGAAGATTCCCGCGGGCGGACAGTTCCTCGACGGAAGGGCGAGCGACCTGCTCGCGCAATTCGAAGGCCCGCTGCTCGACCCCCTCGAAATGAACGCGCCTTCCAAGCGCTTCGCCGTGGAGACGATCCGCGACGGCGTCTATGCGCCGCTCGCCCGCGAGGTCTATGGCGACAAGCTCTTCGATGAGCCCGACGCCGCCTTCGAAAAGCTCGCCCAGGCCGTCGTCGCCTATGAATCGAGCCCGCGCTTCCATCCTTTCGCGTCGAAATTCGACGATTTTCTGCGCGGCAAGGCGGAATTGACGCCGCTCGAAAAGAAGGGCTTCGCGCTCTTCAAGGACCCCAAGAAAGGCAATTGCCTCGCCTGCCACGCCGGCGCGGAAGAGTCGCGCGCGCCGCAGGACTGGCTCTTCACCGACTTCACTTACGACGCGCTCGGCGGTCCGAAGAATGCGGCGATCGCCGCGACCGCGACGACGCCCGATCTCGGGCTGTGCAAGCGCCCCGGCCTCGACAAGTTCGCGCCCGCGGGCTTCGACGTCGCAAGCGTCTGCGGCGCTTTCAAAGTGCCGACCCTGCGCAATATCGCCGTCACCGGCCCCTATCTGCACAATGGCGTCTTCACGAAGCTGCGCGACGTCGTCGCCTTCTACGCGACGCGCGACACCGATCCGAAGCGCTGGTACGGCAAGGCCGAGAAATTCGACGATCTGCCGGCGGATTATCGCGGGAACGTCAATACTGACGAAGCGCCCTATGACCGCAAGCTCGGCGAGAAGCCGCGCCTCTCCGAAAAGGACATAGACGCATTGGTCGCTTTCCTGGAAACGCTGACGGACAAGCCGAAACCTTGAGTCTCGGCGGGATTGCCCGCCCTCGACCGCTGACTATCTCCCTTCTGCGAGGAGGCCGCTCGCTCGTCCGTTTGGGAGAATGACATGAATCGCAGGACTTTGATGGCGCTCATGGGCGCTGCGCTCCTGGCGCGCCCGGGCCTTTCAGTCGCTCAGGAAAACCACGTCGCCGAGGCGATCTCCCATGCGCGCGAGGCCGTCGGCCAGGGCCTCGACGGCAAGGCGGATGGGTTGACGGACCACGCCAAACAGGCGCTCGAGCACGCCGAGGCGGCGCAGAAGGAAAAATCCAACCGCCATGTCCGCGCCGGGATCGTGCATTTGAAACAGGCGATCAAGCAAGGCGAGAAGAACCGGGCGACGGCCGCCACCCGACATGCGAAAGCCGCGCTCGCGCATCTGGAGCAGGCCCCGCGCTGAGCGGCCACAGGGCCGCGCGTCGATCACCCTGCGACGAGCCCGAAGCGGGCAAGCGTCGCGCGCAGCTGCGCGTCCGGCGTCTTGCCGCTGGTGAAGACCGCGCGCGCCTGACCCGTTCCCGCGAAAGGCTCGTCGAAACCGCGCTCGCGCAGCACCTGGTCCGCGCGCCGGGCGATGGCGGGAGCCGGATCGATCCAGTCCACCGGCCAGGGCGCGAGCCGCCGAAAATCGTCGACGAGCAGCGGATAGTGCGTGCAGGCGAGAACGACCGCGTCGGTCCGCCGTCCATCCGATTGGACGAAGCAGGGCGCAATCTCCGCGGCGATGTCTTCGTCACAGACTCCCTGCCCCTGCATCTGGCTTTCGGCGATGCGCGCCAGCGTCCCCGAGCCGACGAGCGTCACGCGGCAATGCGCGGCGAATTGCGCGATGAGATTTTGCGTATAATCGCGCGCCACCGTGCCGGGCGTGCCGAGCACCGAAATGAGATGCGACCGCGAGCGCTCCGCCGCGGGTTTGATCGCCGGCACCGTGCCGACGAAGGGGAGTTGCGGCCAGTGGTCGCGCAGATCGGGAAGCACCAGCGTCGAGGCGGTGTTGCAGGCGATGACGACAAGATCGGGCGCATGGCCGGCGATGAGCGTCTCCATCACCGCCCTGACCCGCTGCACGAGATCCCCCTCCTTCCAGGAGCCATAGGGAAATCCCGCGTCGTCGGCGCAATAGACGTAATCGGCCCCCGGCCGCAGCTTGATGATCTCGGAAAAAACCGTGAGGCCCCCGAGGCCGGAGTCGAAAACGAGAATTTTGGGCGGTCGGGTCATCTGGCGTTGTGCGAAAAGGCGCGGGAATCGCGCAGGGAGGATAGGACGCGTTTTCGCGGGCAAGATCAAACGCGCGTGAAACGACTTAGGCGTGGCCATCCTCTGTGGCGGGTTGTAACAATGAACGCGCCAACCTTTCATGAATGAGGATTGTCATGAAGAAAAGCATTTTCAGCCTGCTTTTGGGAACGTCATTGGCTCTTTCCGACGTCGCGGCGCAGGCCTGCACGCGCATCGTCTACGACACCGGCGATGGGTCCTACATCGTCGGACGCACCATGGACTGGATGGTGGATCCCGCCACCGATCTCTGGGCCTTTCCGCGCGGCATGAGCCGGGACGGCTCCGCGGGGCCGGGCTCGATCAAATGGTCCGCCAAGCACGGTTCGGTGATCAGCTCCTTCTACAATCTCGCCACGGTCGATGGAATCAACGACGCCGGGCTCGTCGCCAATGTGCTCTATCTCGTCGAAGCCGATTACGGCGACGCCGCGGCCTCCAGGAAGCCGAAGCTCTCCATCGGCGCCTGGGCGCAATATGCGCTCGACAATTTCGCGACGGTCGCCGACGCGGTGACGGCGCTGAAGAAGGAGCCTTTCGTTCTCGTCGCGCCGGACCTGCCGGGGGGAAAAAAGGCCGCCGGCCATCTTTCGCTCGCCGACGCCGCCGGCGACAGCGCCATTTTCGAATATCTCGGCGGCAAGCTCGTCATTCATCACGGGCCGCAATACCGGGTCATGACCAATTCGCCGTCCTATGATCATCAGCTCGCGATCACCGCCTATTGGAATACGGTTGGCGGGCTGGAATTCCTCCCCGGCACGGCGCGCGCCTCCGACCGTTTTGCGCGCGTCAGCTGGAATCTTTACGCCGCGCCGAAGGAAAAGGACCCGCGGCTCGCAACCGCCACCGTCTTCTCGCTGATCCGCGCCGTCTCCGTCCCGCTCGGCATCAGCGACCCCAAAGAGCCCAATATCGCCTCGACGATCTGGCGCACGGTCTCGGACTCCAGGGCCAAGCGCTATTATTTCGAATCGTCGTACAGCCCGTCGATCTTCTGGGTCGATCTCGACAAGCTGAAGCTCGACGCCGGCGCGAAGCCCATGAAGCTCGATCTCAAGGGGCATCCCATCCTCGCCGACGAGGTGTCGGATAAATTCGCGCCCGCCGAGCCCTTCAAATTCATCGGGCAGTGACAGGCTAAAGGGGAAAGGGTCGCGGCCGCGAGACTGAGGCGCAGGTCGGGGATGAGGCATAAGCGTCTAATTAAAGGAATAAAAAGCCCCTCATGCCGAGGAGCCGCCGAAGGCGGCGTTTCGAAGCGCGAGGGGCGATGGCGCGTTCTTCTGGGGCCTGCGCCGCGACCCTACGTCGCCGCTTTTCCTTGCCCTCCCCCGCCCCTCTGGTGTATAAGGCGTCAAATTCCATCTCATAACGATCATCCAGGGTGGTCGCCGTTGAGAGTGGGGCCCCGCCGGGGACCCGCTCTTTTTTGTTTGGCTCACCCGAACCGCAGGACCGAAGCTTGACCGAAAACGCCGCCTCCATCGACGCCGCCCTGGACGAGCCCCGCCTCGTCGGCGAGACGGGCGTCGCCGCGCGCGTGGCGCATCTGGCCGAGCCGGTGCTCGCGCAGCTGGGCTTCCGCCTGGTGCGCGTCAAGCTCATGCAGCAGAACGGCCAGACCCTGCAGATCATGGCCGAGCGTCCGGACGGGACCATGACCATCGACGATTGCGAGGCGGCGAGCCAGGCTCTGTCGCCGGAACTCGACGTCGCCGACGTCATTACAAACGAATATCGGCTGGAGGTTTCCTCTCCCGGCGTCGACCGCCCGCTCGTCCGCGTTTCGGATTTCGCCCGCGCCATCGGCCATGAGGCGCGCATCGAGCTCACGCATCCGCTCGAATCCGGGCGCAAGCGCTTCCGCGGCCTCATTCGGGGCGTCGAGGGCGAAGGCCGCGGCGCCAATCTGGCGCTCGAGCGCACCGATGCGCGCTCGGATGAAGAGAAGCTCGTCGTGCTGCCGCTCGCCGACCTCGACGAAGGCAAGCTGATGCTCACCGAGGCGCTCATCCGCGAGTCGCTGCGCGCCGGCAAGCTTCAGCAGGCCGCCGAGGACGAGGAGGTCCCAGGCGAAGACGAAGCAGAACGCCCGCGCCGGGGGCCGGGCCGTTTCCGCGGTCCGCAGAAAGGCAAAGCCAAGCCGCTGGTCCCCGCCGGCGTGCAGACGCACTTCAAGAAAGGTCCGGGGCCCGCGAAGCCCCGCGCCCCCCGCTCTCAGGGAGACTGAGCCATGGCCGTCAGCGCCAACAGACTCGAGATTTTGCAGATTGCCGACGCCGTCGCGCGCGAAAAGTCGATCGACCGCAACATTGTGATCGCCTCCATGGAGGACGCGCTGCAGAAGGCGGCGCGCTCGCGCTACGGCCAGGAAACGGAGGTGCGCGCCGAGATCAATCCGCGCACCGGCGAAGTCCGCTTCTCGCGTCTCCTGCTCGTCGTCGACAAGGTCGAAAACGACGCGACGCAGATTTCGATCGAGGACGCGCGCAAGCGCAATCCGGCGGCGCTGTCCGGCGACTGGATTTCCGAAACCCTGCCGCCCTTCGACTTCGGCCGCATCGCCGCGCAATCGGCGAAGCAGATCATCGTGCAGAAGGTGCGCGAGGCGGAGCGCGACCGCCAGTATGAAGAATACAAGGACCGGATCGGCGAGATCGTCAACGGCGTGGTCAAGCGCGTCGAATACGGCAATGTGATCATCGATCTCGGCCGCGGCGAGGGCGTCATCCGCCGCGACGAGATGATCCCGCGCGAAATGTTCCGCCCCGGCGATCGCGTGCGCGCCTATGTCTACGACGTGCGCCGCGAGCAGCGCGGCCCCCAGATCTTCCTGTCGCGCACCCATCCGCAGTTCATGGCGAAACTGTTCAGGCAGGAAGTGCCGGAAATCTACGACGGCGTGATCGAGGTGAAGTCGGTCGCCCGCGATCCGGGCTCGCGCGCCAAGATCGCCGTCATCTCGCGCGATTCCTCCATCGACCCCGTCGGCGCCTGCGTCGGCATGCGCGGGTCGCGCGTGCAGGCGGTCGTGCAGGAACTGCAGGGCGAACGCATCGACATCATCCCCTGGTCGGCGGACGCCGCGACCTTCATCGTCAACGCGCTGCAGCCCGCTGAAGTGGTGAAGGTGGTTTTGGACGAAGACTCCTCCCGCATCGAAGTGGTGGTGCCGGACGATCAGCTGTCGCTCGCCATCGGCCGGCGCGGCCAGAACGTGCGTCTGGCCTCGCAGCTTACCGGCTGGGACATCGACATTCTGACGGAGGCCGAGGAATCCGAACGCCGTCAGCGCGAATTCGAGGAGCGCACCCGCGTCTTCATGAGCGCGATCGACGTCGACGAGGTCGTGGGCCGCCTGCTGGCCTCGGAAGGCTTCCGCTCCGTCGAGGAGCTCGCCTATGTCGAGCTACCGGAACTCGCCTCGATCGAAGGCTTCGACGAGGAGACCGCCGGCGAGATTCAGGCCCGCGCCCGCAATTATCTCGAGCGGCTCGAGGCGGAGAACGAAGCGCGCCGCGTGGCGCTCGGCGTTTCCGACGAATTGCGCGAGATCGAAGGCCTCACCAGCGCCATGATGGTCAAGCTGGGCGAGAACGACGTGAAGACCATCGAGGATTTCGCCGGCTGCGTGCCCGACGATCTCGTCGGATGGACCGAAAAGAAGGATGGCGAGACCACCAAGCACGCGGGCTTTTTCGACGGGATCGACCTGTCGCGGGAAGAGGCCGAGGCGATGATCATGGCCGCGCGCGTGCGCGCCGGCTGGATCGAGGCGCCGGAGGCCGAGGAATCCGAAGCGGCCGAAGCGACCGCGGCGGAGGGCGAATAGGACGGTGACGGCCGTGGCGGCGAATGAGCGCGAGAGCGAGCGGACCTGCATCGTCACGCGGCGGCGCGAGCCGCCGGAGGGGCTGATCCGCTTCGTGCGCGGCCCCGACGGCGTCGTCGCGCCGGATATTCGCGCTCGTCTGCCCGGCCGCGGCGTCTGGGTCGGCGCCCGGGCGGCGCTCGTCGCCGAGGCGGCAAAAAAGCGCATGTTCGCGCGCGGACTGAAGGAGCAGGTGGAGACGCCGCCCGAACTCGTCCAGGACGTGGACCGGCTGCTCGAGGCCGATTGTCTGCAGATGCTCGCCCTGGCCAATAAGGCGGGCGTGGTGACCGCGGGTTTCAACAAGGTCGAGGATTTATTGGCGAAAGGCGGGGCCGCGATTCTGGTTGAAGCGGCGGACGGCGGCGCCGACGGCAAGCGCAAGCTGCGTCAGGGCGCGCGCCGGGCGAGCGCGGGAAAACAGGAAAACGATGGCGTTTTGCCCATCGTCGGCTTATTTACCTCGAGCCAATTGGATTTGGCTTTAGGGCGCACAAATGTGATACATGCTGCGCTCGCCCCCGGCGGGCCGAGCGCGGGTTTTCTGGCGCGCTGCCGCCGACTGGCGGCTTACCGGGGCGTGGCGCTCGACGGCGCGCCCCTTGTGGCGCAGGCGATGCGGGATGGGCAGCCGGACGCCGAGGGGCGTGCGGACGAGGCGATGAATTCAAGCGGGTCGGAAGCGGCCGAGGATCGGAAGCTGGATGAGTGAGAGCGAGAATAGCGACAAAACCCTGACCGTCGCGCCGTCGAAGACGCTGCATCTGAAGCAGCGGCCGGCCGGCGAGCAGGGCACGGTGCGCCAGAGCTTCTCCCATGGCCGCCAGAAGGTGGTCGTGGTCGAGAAGGTCAAGCGCCGCGCGCCTGGCCATGAAGCGCCCAAGGCTGCGACTGCGCCCGCCCAGCCGGCGTCGCCCGCCGTCGCGCCGCCTTCGCCCGCTCCGAGGCCTGAACGTCCCGCGCCAGCGCCGCGCAGCGGCTCCGGCGTCGTGTTGCGCGCGCTGACCGACGAAGAGCGCGAGGCCCGCGCCCGCGCGCTGGTCGACGCCCGCTCCCGCGAGGAGGAAGAGCGCCGCCACGCGGAGGCCGAGGCAAGGGTTCGCGCCGAACGCGAGGAGCGCGAGCGCGCCGAACGCGTCGCCGCCGAAGCGCGCAAGCGCGAGGAAGAGGATCGCCTCGCACGCGAAGCCGAATCGAAACGCAAGGCCGAGGAAGAAGCGCGCCGCCGCCTGCCGCAGGAGCCAAGCGTTCCGAGCCCGGCCGCCGCCGCCAGGCCCGCGGCCGCGCCCCCCAGAGCCGCCGGGCCAGCTGGCCGCGCGCCGCAGGCCGAGGGGCCGGCCAAACGGCCGCCCGTGCGCACCATCGGCGCGCCGCCCGCGCCGCCGCGCCCCACGCCCCCGCGCGCCGGCGAGATGAAGAATCGCGGCCGTCTCACCGTCACCACCGCGACGAGCGACGAGGGTGAGGAGCGCACGCGTTCCGTCGCCTCCTTCAAGCGCCGCCAGCAGCGCCTTTTCCGCGGCCAGGTGGAGCAGAAGGAAAAGATTTCACGCGAGGTCGTGCTGCCCGAGACGATTACGATCCAGGAACTCGCCAACCGCATGTCGGAGCGCGCCGTCGACGTCATCCGCCTGCTGATGAAGCAGGGCGAGATGCACAAGATCAACGACGTCATCGACGCCGACACGGCGCAGCTCGTCGCCGAGGAGATGGGCCACACGGTCAAGCGCGTCGCCGAGTCGGACGTCGAGGAGGGCCTGTTCGATACGCCCGACGTCGAGGGCGATCTCGAGCCGCGTCCGCCGGTCGTCACCATTATGGGCCACGTCGACCACGGCAAGACCTCGCTGCTCGACGCGATCCGCCAGGCCAATGTCGTGGCCGGCGAAGCGGGCGGCATCACCCAGCACATCGGCGCCTATCAGGTGACCTCGCCCGGCGGACAGCCGATCACCTTCATCGACACGCCCGGCCACGCGGCCTTCACCGCCATGCGCGCCCGCGGCGCCAAGGTGACGGACATCGTCGTTCTGGTCGTCGCGGCCGACGACGGCGTCATGCCGCAGACGATCGAGGCGATCAATCACGCCCGCGCCGCGGGCGTGCCGCTGATCGTTGCGATCAACAAGATCGACAAGCCGGACGCCAAGCCCGAGCGCGTGCGCACGGAGCTGCTGCAATACGAGGTGCAGGTCGAAAGCATGGGCGGCGAGACGCTCGAAGTCGACGTCTCCGCCAAGCAGAAGACCAATCTCGACAAGCTGCTCGACGCCATCTCGCTGCAGGCCGAAGTGCTCGACCTCAAGGCCAACGCCGACCGCGCCGCCGAGGGCACGGTGATCGAGGCGCGCCTCGACAAGGGCCGCGGCCCGGTCGCCACAATGCTGGTCCAGCGTGGCACGCTGCATGTCGGCGACATCATCGTCGCGGGCACGCAATGGGGCCGCGTCCGCGCGCTCCTGGACGACAAGGGCGCGACGCGGCAGGAGGCGGGACCGAGCTTCCCCGTCGAGATTCTCGGCTTCAACGGCACGCCCGAGGCGGGCGACCGCGTCGCGGTCGTCGAGTCCGAGGCGCGCGCCCGCGAGATCACCGAATATCGCGAGCGCCTGAAGCGCGACAAGCTCGCCGCCCGCGGCGGTTCGGCGCGCGGCACGCTCTCGGACATGATGAGCCAGCTCAAGACCGCGGGCCGCAAGGAGTTCCCGCTCGTCATCAAGGGCGACGTTCAGGGCTCGGTCGAGGCGATCGCCGCGGCGCTGGAGAAGCTCGGGACGGACGAAGTCGGCGCCCGCGTGGTGCACGCCGGCGTCGGCGGCATCTCGGAATCCGATATTGCGCTGGCCGAAGCCTCGCATGCGGCGGTCATCGGCTTCAACGTGCGCGCCCATAAGGAAGCGCGCGAGGCGGCCGAACGCGCCGGCATCGAGATCCGCTATTACAACATCATCTACAATCTCGTGGATGACGTGAAGGCGGCCATGTCGGGCCTGCTCGCGCCGACGTTGCGCGAGACCATGCTCGGCAATGCGCAGATCCTCGAGGTCTTCGACATTTCCAAGGTCGGCAAGGTCGCAGGCTGCCGCGTCACCGACGGCACGGTCGAGCGCGGCGCGAATGTCCGCCTCATCCGCGACAATGTCGTGGTGCACGAGGGCAAGCTCTCGACGCTCAAGCGCTTCAAGGACGAGGTCAAGGAGGTCGTCGCCGGCCAGGAATGCGGCATGGCCTTCGAGAACTACCAGGACATGCGCGCGGGCGACGTCATCGAGTGCTACCGCGTCGAGGAAATCAAGCGGACGCTTTGACCCCCGCTTCCTTGCGTCTTGGCCGGGCTCGTCCCGGCCAGCGACGCCGGGCGGCGGGAAGCTGCGAGCGCCGATGCGGCGCCTCTCGAGTTTGAACCATCGAAACGGGAACGCCCGCGTCGAGCGCGGGCGCGACGTGTTGCCAACAGCGTAGTTGCCTTATGTCTCGATCCCATCATTCAGCCGGCTCCGCGCCGTCGCAGCGCATGTTGCGGGTCGGCGAACTCGTGCGCCACGCCGTCGCGCAGCTGCTGTCGCGCGGCGACGTCAGCGATCCGGTGCTGGACAAGCATGTCGTCACCGTCTCGCGGGTGAAGATGAGCCCCGACCTCAAACTCGCGACCATCTATGTGATGCCGCTCGGCGGCAAAGACGAGCCGGATGTGTTGGCGGCGCTCGACCGCCACAAGAAATTTCTGCGCGGCGAGATCGCGCATGAAGTCAATCTCAAATTCGCGCCGGAAATCCGTTTCCGCATCGACGACAGTTTCGACACGGTCTCGCGCATCGACGCGATCCTCACTTCCGAACGCGTGAAGCGCGACCTCGAAGCCGAGGATGACGACGCGCCGGACAACGCCTGAGAGACAATGAGTCAGAAAAAATCCAATCGCGCCGTCGTCGACGGCTGGGTGGTGCTCGACAAGCCTGTCGGGATGACCTCGACCCAGGCCGTCTCTCGCCTCAAGCGCATCTACAACGCCCAGAAGGCCGGCCACGCCGGCACGCTCGATCCGCTCGCGTCTGGCATTCTGCCGGTCGCCTTCGGCGAAGCGACCAAGACCGTGCCCTTCGTTCAGGACGGCGAAAAGGCCTATCGCTTCACCGTGCGCTGGGGCGCCGAAACCAATACGGACGATTCCGACGGCGAGATCGCGCGCGTGAGCGAGAAGCGGCCTGAGCGCGCCGACATCGAGCGGCTGCTGCCGCAGTTCATCGGCGACATCCTGCAGACGCCGCCGCAGTTCTCGGCGATCAAGATCGCCGGCGAACGCGCCTATGACCTCGCCCGCGGCGGCGCGCAGGTGGAGTTGAAGGCGCGCGCAGTGACCATCCATGCGCTGACGATCGAGTCGTTTTCTCCCGAGGAGACGGTCTTCGTCATGGAATGCGGCAAGGGCGCTTATGTGCGCGCCATCGCCCGCGATCTCGGCCGACTGCTGACGTGCTACGGCCACGTCACCGCGTTGAGGCGCACGCGGGTCGGGCCCTTTCTGGAAGAGGACTCCTTCACGCTCGACGAAATCGAGACGCAGGGCATGGCCGCCGACGCGCTGCTTTCGGTCGAGGCGGGCCTGTCGGAACTGCCTTGCGTCGTCGTCGATCGCGACACGGCCGCACGCCTGCGGCGCGGCGGCTCGGTGATCCTGCGCGGCCGCGACGCGCCGCACGGGGGCGTGGTCTACGCCGCCTGCGGCGGCGCGCCCGTCGCCTTCGGCGAAGTCGTCGAGGGCGCGCTCGTTCCCTCGCGCGTCTTCAACCTGCCGTTCTGAACCGAGCGGCCCGGACCTTCATCCCAACCCTGTCGCCGCGCCCGGGGAGAGAGCGACGGGCTCGCCGAGCAGCGTCGCGATGTTCGTCTCGGAGAGGCTCGGACGCCAGTCGGCGCAGCGGCCCGCGAGCGCGAAATGATGCGCGCCGCGCCGCCAATGCGCGAGGCGCCAATCGTCCCCGGCGGCGACGTCGCGCATCGTCACGCCCGGCGGATCGAGCGAAATGACGAAACTGTTGAGCGGGCGGGAAAGCCCCTCGCCGGTCGCCTTCACAACCGCTTCCTTGAGCGTCCAGATCGCAAAAAAGGCGTCGCGCCGGGCCTCGCCCTCGAGCGCGCGCAGCAAGGCGGCTTCTTCCGGGGCGAAGAATCGCTCCGCAAGCTTCATGCTTTCGGCGCGCCGATGGGCGGGCTCGACGTCGACGCCGATCTCGACCCCCTCGGCCAGCGCCACGGCGACCATGCCGCGCGTATGGGTCATGCTGAAACGCAGATCCTGCGGCGGATCGACGAGGAAAGGCTTGCCGCGCTCGGCCGCCGCAAAGCGCCAGTCCTGCGGCGCCCCGCCCGCGCGTCGGGACAGTTCCGCGCGCAGCAGCGCATGGGCGCCGATATAGGCCTGACGGTCTTCCTCGAAGGCGAAGCGCCCCGCCCGCGCGCGCTCCTCTTCGTTCAGCAAGGCGGCGAGCCGCGGCCAGTGCTCCGGGGCGGCGCCCCGCAAATCGAGCGATTGGACCGCAACGTCCACGGGCGTCAGGACACTCCGAGCTTCTTCTGCAGATTGGTCGACGAGGTCGTGTATTGGAACAGCAGCTTCTTCTCGGGATAGATGTAGCGGTGCGCCTTCTGCGCCGCCAGCGCGCCCTCGTGGAAGCCCGAGAGAATGAGCTTGAGCTTGCCCGGATAATAATTGATGTCGCCCACGGCGAAGATGCCGGGGTGGCTCGTCTCGAATTTCTCGGTGTCGACCGGGATGAGATTCTCGTTGAGCTGGAGGCCCCATTCGGCGACGGGGCCGAGCTTCATGGTGAGGCCGAAGAAGGGCATCATGCGGTGGCAGGAGAGCTTTTCCTCGACGCCGTCATTGCCCTTCAGCGTCACGCTGGAGAGCTGGCCGTCGGCGCCCTCGACCGTGGTGATCTGGCCGAGCCGGAAGGAAATCTTGCCTTCTTTCACGAGGTCCTGCATCGCCGAGACGGAATGCGGCGCAGCGCGGAAGGCGTCGCGGCGGTGGACGAGGGTCAGGCTCTTGGCGACCGGCTGCAGATTGAGGGTCCAGTCGAGCGCCGAATCGCCGCCGCCGACGATGACGACGTCCCTGTCCCGGAAATCCTCCATGCGGCGGACGGCGTAGAAGACGGACTTGCCCTCATATTGCTCGATCGTCGGGATCGGCGGCTTCTTGGGCTGGAACGAGCCGCCGCCGGCCGCGATCACCACCACCTTGGCGAGGAAGACCTTGCCGGCGTCGGTCGTGAGACGGAAGGACGGCTTCTCGGGCGTGCCGAGCGAGGTGAGCGTCTCGACCATTTCGTTGAAATGGAAGGTCGGATTGAAGGGCTCGATCTGCTTGAGCAGATTGTCCGTCAGCTCCTGGCCGGAGACGATCGGCAGGCCGGGAATGTCGTAGATCGGCTTCTCGGGGTAAAGCTCGGAGCATTGGCCGCCCGCGCGCGGCAGAATGTCGATGACATGACATTTGATGTCCAGCAGACCCAGTTCGAACACCGCGAAAAGTCCGGCAGGCCCGGCCCCGACGATGACGACATCGGTTTCGATCGCGGGAGGGTTCAGCTGGTTCATGTCCTAAATCCTCAATGTCTCACGGGCGGCGCGAGCCGCGCAGCCCTGCAACGCGGGACGCCTGGACGATCAAAAGGGCCGGACCGAGAAAGCGGGGAGGATCGTCGGATGCGGCCAGCCGGCCGGCGGACGCATGATCCGCCGCCTCGTGACGTTCGTCTATAGCATTCGTCGGGCGATGCAACACCAAAGCGCTGCGGCGTGGCGCCGCCCTCGCGCTCGCCTTTAGCCCTGCTGGGCGGGCGTCACGACGACGAGGCCGTCGAGTTCGGGCCGCACGGTGATCTGGCAGCACAGGCGGGAGTTGGGCTTCACGTCGAAGGCGAAGTCGAGCATGTCCTCTTCCATCTGCGAGGGCTTGCCGGCCTTCTCGGTCCACTTTTCATCGACATAGACATGGCAGGTGGCGCAGGCGCAGGCGCCGCCGCATTCCGCGGCGATTTCCGGGATGTCGTTGCGGCGGGCGGTCTCCATGACCGTCGAGCCGACCTCGCCCTCGACGGTGCGGGCCTGGCCGGTGGAATCGACGAAGGTGATCTTGACCTTGGTCGGCGCGCCGCCGCCGGGTTCGGCGCCATATCGGGTGGCGGTGTCGTCGAAGCTCATCTTCACCATGACGCGCGTCTCTTCCCTCAATTCCCGGCGGCGCTTGCGCAGCTCTTTTAACCGCAGCGCCGTCGCCCGTTCCGTCGGGCTCGGCCGAATGTTCGTGTACTTGCCGCGCTCGATTAGCACCCGACCGTGTGCCGCGCTAGCCCCCTTGAGCAAACGCCTCGGGGGCGCAAATTTCAGGGCTGGCCCAGCGTCGCCGAGACCAGCGCGCGGCCGCCGTTCCTGCGTGAAACGCGCCGTTTCAACGGCCGCCCGACGGCGTCGCCGGCTGCGACGGGCCCCAGATGAATTGAGACGGGTCGCGCTCGATGGATTTGATCGCCTGATCGAGCGTATCGACCGCCTTTCTGGCGTCGACCGCGAGCTGCTCATATTGGCGCAGGCCGCTTGCGGAGAAATGCTTGAGATTGGCCGAGGCCCCGGCGATGTTGCCGGTGATGGTCTTGAGCTGCTTGGGATCGATCGCCTTGATCGTCTGTTCCCCGGCGGCGAGAAACTTGTCGAGCCGCGCCGCGACCGGCTTCAACGCATGGGCCGTCTCCGACGCGTCCTTGATGAAGGACGAAATCTGCGCCGAGTTGTCGGCGAGCGTCTTGGTGAAAGCCTCGGCGTTTTTGAGCGTGCCGCGGATCGAGTCCTTGTTGTCGTCGAGCAGCCTGTCGAGCTTGACCAAAACCTCCGCCGCCTTGGTCGAGAGCTCGTTGACGTTGCCGAGGAGGTTCTGGATCTCCGAGCGCTCCGCCTGGATCTGCGGATAGCGCTGGCCTTTTTGCGCGACGAGCGCCGCCGCTTTCTCCGTGCCGCCGACAAGCAGCACGTCGGCGACCCCCGTGAAGCCGCGCGTCTCGAGCCTCGCGCGCGTGTCTGTTTTCACCGGCGTGAGTTCGTTGATCTTGACGAGAACGTCGACCTTGCTCGGGTCTGTCGCCGAAATGGCGAGATGCGTCACCTCGCCGACCTTGACGCCGTTGAACAAGACCGAGGAGCCGCGCGACAGGCCCGACACCGACCCGGTGAAGACAATCTGATAGATGTCCTGCTTGCCGCTCTGGCCCGACCCCGAGAACCAGTAGACGAAGCCGAAGGCGGCGAAGATCACGGCCAGCGTGAAGGCGCCGATCAGGGCGTAATTGGCGCGGGTTTCCATCCGTCTTCCTCTTAGTCCAGAAGCGAGCCGGCGAGCCTGCCGCCGCGAACCCCGTGGAAATAGGCCCTCAGCCAGGGGTGATCCGACTTCAGTAAAGTCCCGAGGGCGCCTTCTGCAATGACCCTGCCGTCGGCGAGCGCCGCTACGCGGTCGCAGATCGAATACAGGCTGTCGAGGTCATGCGTCACCATGAACACGGTCAGGCCGAGCGTCTCCTGCAGCGTGGCGATCAGATCGTCGAACTCCGCCGCCCCGATCGGGTCGAGGCCCGAAGTCGGCTCGTCCAGGAAGACCAGTTCGGGATCGAGCGCCAGCGCCCGCGCCAGCGCCGCGCGCTTGACCATGCCGCCCGACAATTCCGACGGAAATTTGTCCGCGGCGTCGGGCTTCAGGCCGACGAGCGCGATCTTGAGCATGGCGAGTTCGTCCATCAACCCCTGCGAGATGTCGCGCGTCTCCCGCATGGGCACCTGAATGTTCTGTTTGACCGTGAGGCCGGAGAACAGCGCGCCGTTCTGGAACAAGACGCCCCAGCGCTGCTCCAGCGCCCGCCGCTCGGGCGCGGAGAGCGCGTCGCGGTCCTTGCCGAAAATGCGGATCTCGCCCGCCCGCTTCGGGACGAGTCCCAGAATGGCGCGGGTGAGCACCGATTTGCCCTGGCCGGAGCCGCCGACGAAGCCCAGCACCTCGCCGCGGCGGACGTCGAGATCGAGGCCGTTCATGACGAGCTTGTCCCCGAAGCCGACGACGAGCCCGCGCACGCTGATGATCGGCGCGCCGCGCGCCGCCGCGTCTATCGCTTTGTCCTCGACGGCCGTCATCGTCCCTTCCCTCAGTAGTTGATCCCCGCGAAAAACACGGCGAAGAGCCCATCGAGCAAAATGACCATGAAGATCGACTTGACGACCGACGACGTGACCTGCCGCCCGAGCGATTCCGCCGAGCCCTCCGTCGCGAGCCCGTCCATGGCCGCAATGAGGCCGATGACCAGCGCCATGAAGGGCGCCTTGATGATCCCGACCATGAAAGTGTGAAACGCGATGGCGTCCTTGAGCAGGGAGACGAAAGCCGCCGGGCTGATGCCTCCATAGGCCCAGGAAACGAGCATGCCGCCGAACAGCGCCGCGATGTCGGCGACGAAGGTGAGCAGCGGCAGCGACAGGATGAGCGCCAAGACCCGCGGCGCGATCAGCACTTCGATCGGCGACAAGCCCATCACTCTGAGCGCGTCGATCTCTTCGCGCATCTTCATCGAACCGATTTCGGCGGTTATGGCCGAACCCGAGCGGCCGGCGATCATGATGGAGGTGAGCAGCACGCCCATCTCGCGCAGCACGAGAATGCCGATGAGGCTGACCGTGTAGCTCGACGCGCCGAATTTCAGCAGCTGGAAAATGCCCTGCTGGGCGACGATGCCGCCGACGAGGAGATTGATCAAAATGATGATCGGCGCGCTGCGCAGCCCGATCAACTCCATATGCACGACGAGCGAGGTCATGCGGAAATGCCGCGGGTTCAAGGCGACATAGGCCATGGCGGCGACGAATTCTCCAAGAAACGCCATGCCCCGGTAGAATTCCGAAAAGCCCTCCACGACCGACAGGCCGAGGTCGGCGAGCAGCGCGACGATCGCCGGCGGGCCGCGGCGCGGCGGCGGCCCGAAGTCGCGCCAGGCCGCCTGTTCCAGCATGACGCCATGCTCCGCCCGCGCATGCTCGACCGCAACGCCGACATTTTCGCGCGCCAGCATGCGCCGGGCCCGGTTGATCAGCCAGGCGCCCGCGGTGTCCAGCCGCGTGACGCCGGCGAGATCGAGCGTGACGAAACCAGCGCTTTGGCTGAGATCGACGATTTCCTGCGCCTTCTGTTCAAGCCGATGCGAGGCCGCAAGCGTCCAGTCGCCGAGCAGCGTCAGACGCGCGCCGCCCTCGAGGGGCTTCACGTCTGGCGGCGTCGGTGCGGCGTCGAGAGCCATCGGACCTCATCAAGAGAGTTGCAGTCGGCGAAGCCTTGTAAGCGGTCTTAACTTCGTGACATGCGGTCGACAAGCGCGCCGGCGCACAGCGTGGTAAATCGAAGCTTGGAGAACGCGGAGCGACATATGCGGATCGAACTCGAAGCAGCCGTCGAGGCTTTTCCCATCGCCGGGCGATTCGTCATTTCCCGCGGGGCCAAGACCGAGGCGACGGTCGTCGTCGCCCGCCTGCGCGCCGGCGACGCGGTCGGATGCGGCGAATGCGTGCCCTATTCACGATACGGCGAAAGCGTCGAAAGCGTGACGGCCCAGATTGAGCGCGTGCGCGGCCAGATCGAATCGGGCGCGGGACGGGTAGCTTTGCAGCGTCTCCTGGCGCCGGGCGCGGCGCGCAACGCCCTCGACTGCGCCCTGTGGGACCTCGAGGCCAAAATGACCGGCAGGCGCGCCCATCAAACGGCGGGCTTCGCACGGCTTGTCCCGCTCACGACGGCTTACACGCTGTCGGTCGGGTCGCCCGACGACATGCGCGCTGCCGCGATGAAGGCGGCCGATCGTCCGCTCCTGAAAGTAAAGCTCGCCGGAGAAGGCGACGACGCCCGCCTTGCCGCCGTGCGCGCCGGCGCGCCGCATGCGCGGCTGATCGTCGACGCCAATGAGGCCTGGACCGAAGAAACGCTCGTCAGCCAGCTCCAGGCCTGCGCGCGCCACGGCGTCGCGCTCGTGGAGCAGCCCCTGCCCGCCGGGCAGGACGACATGCTCGCCCGGATCGCCCGCCCGATCCCGATCTGCGCCGACGAGAGCGCCCATGACGTCGCCTCGCTCGACGCCCTGCGCGGCCGCTATGACGCCGTGAACGTCAAGCTTGATAAGACCGGCGGGCTGACCGAGGCGTTGGCCATGGCGCAGGCGGCGCAGAAAATGGGGTTCGAGATCATGGCGGGCTGCATGGTGGGCACGTCGCTCGCCATGGCGCCGGCCGTTCTCATCGGCCAGATGGCCGCCTTCGTCGACCTCGACGGCCCGCTGCTGCTCGCCAGGGATCGGGAGCCGGGCCTGGTCTACGAGGGCTCGACGTTGACGCCGCCGCCGCCGGCGCTCTGGGGCTGATCGCCTGTCCGATCACATGCCCTGCACGACCGGTTCGCCGGCGTTGAGCCAGGCGAGAATGCCGCCGCCGAAATGAGTGTTGGCGTCGCGCCGCCCGGCGAGCCGGGCCTGCTCCATGGCCGTCACCGACCGGCGCCCGGAGCGGCAATAGATCACGACCTTCTGCCCGTCGCCGACGACCGGCAGGGCGGCGGGGTTGAACCGCGACAGCGGATTGAACAAAGCCCCGGCGATATGGCCGGCCGCGAATTCGTCCGCCTCCCGAACGTCGACGAGGAGGATCGAGCCATTTGCAAGCCCGGCCTTGAGCTCGTCGAGGCCGATGTCGTTGAAGGCGGAGGCGTTCATGGGCTTTCTCTCCAGCTGTTGGTCTTGCGATTTCATTCGCATGCGGGCGGCGGTTCCGTCCAGAGCGGCGTGGGGAAGCAGAGGCCGGACGCCGTCGTTGCGTCGCGTGTGAACGCCGCATTTACGTTTGACCGCCAGAGTGTCGCCTCACCGTCGAGCTGAAGGCCTTCGTTCCCATGCAATTGCGCCATCTCGCCAGTCGCGGTCTGGAGGGGTCGACCCCCGCCGGTCGTGCGCCTCTGGCTGCGGCCCATCCGCCCGCAACGTCGGCCCCCCTCCGTCCGCCGGCGCCCTTCCCCGCGCCGGGTCCGGACGCGGGCCTGATCCTCTCCTCGATCGGGGAGCTGGCCTACCATTGGGACATCGGCCCCGACCGGCTCAGTTGGGGCCCAAATCGACGGGAAACGCTCGGCCTGGTCGCGGACGCGGATATCGATCTCGGCCACGCCTATGGCGAGCTGGTCGCCCCCGAGAGCGCCCTCTCGCGCTATGACGCCGTCATGCAGTCGACGCAGCGGGACGAGGGCGCGGGCGTGCCCTATCAGATCGTCTATGGGCTCGCAGCGCCCCGCCATCTGGGACCGGCGCCCATCGTCTGGGTCGAGGACACGGGGCGCTGGTTCGCCGGCGAGGACGGCAAGCCCGCCTACGCCCATGGCGTGCTGCGCGTGGTCACCGAACGCCACGAGGCGGAGCGCAGGGCGGCGCTCGGCGCGCAGATCGATTCGCTGACGGGCCTTCTCAACCGCGCCCAGTTCGCCGAACATCTCGACAGCGCCCTGCAGCGCAGCGAAGCGAGCCGCAAGCCCTTCGCGGTGCTGCTCGTGGCGCTGGAGAATCTGTTCGCGCTGAACCGCACCTATGGATACGACGCGGGCGACGAGGTCATTGCAGGGCTCGCCAGACGCCTGCGCGAGAATGTCCGCGCCACCGACGTCGTCGCGCGTCACGCCGGCAATAAATTCGCCCTGCTGCTCGACGCCTGCGACACGGAAGAGACGCTCTCGGCCGCCCATCGGCTGATCGGCGTCGTGAAGGACGCGCCTTTCGAAACGTCGGCGGGCCCCATTCCCGCAACGATCCGCATCGGGGGCGTCATCGCGCCGCGCGAGGGGCGCAGCCCGCAGGCCCTGTTCCGGCACGCCGAGGAAGCGCTCGATGTCGCGCGTCAGGGCGCCGGCAAGCGCTTCGTCGCCTATTCGGCGTCGCTCGCCCGTCAGGACGCGCGGCTCCGCGCGCTGCGCGTCGCCGACAACATCGTGTCCGCCTTGAGCGACAAGCGCGTCGAACTCGCCTTCCAACCGATCGTTGACGCCGCCACGGGCGGGGTCGCTTTCCATGAGGCGCTGCTGCGCGTGCGCCTGCCGGACGGCGCCTCGATCTCCCCCGCGACGCTGCTGCCCGTGGCCGAGAAAGCCGGACTCGTCCAGCTTCTCGATCAGCGCGTCATGGAGCTTGCGCTCGAGCGGCTCGCCGCCGAAGCGGATCTGCGCGTTTCCGTCAATTGCTCGATGGCGACTCTGCTCGACGCCGAGTGGCCGGAGCGCCTGGCGCAGGCGGCGGCGGCGAACCCCGCTCTCAAGGACCGGCTGATCGTTGAAATCACCGAGACGGCGATGATCGAGGACTTCGAGGCGACGCGGTCGCGGATCGCCGCCTGCAAGCGCCTCGGCGTGAAAGTCGCGATGGACGATTTCGGCGCGGGCCACACCTCCTTCCGCAATCTACGCGACCTCGCCTTCGACATCGTCAAGATCGACGGCGCCTTCATCCGCAATATCGCGACCTCCGAAGACGACCGCTTCTTCGTGAAGACCCTCATCGATCTCGCAAACCATCTCTCGCTGAAGGTCGTCGCGGAATGGGTCGAAGACGACGCCACGGCGCGCATCCTGCGCGCGTGGGGCGTCGACTATCTTCAAGGGGCGTTCTTCGGCTGCGCCGAGACGCGCCCGCCGGCGGACGGACGCGCGCGCGTTTGACGCGCGGCGATTGAAGACGCGTCTAGCGCCCGTTGGACGCTGGGCCCGCCCGACGTTTGTCACCCGGTATTGCGCAGGCCCGCCGACACGCCATTGATCGACATCAAAATGCCCTCGCGAATCTCCGCATCCGTCATGCCGGCGCGGTGGCGGCGGATGAGCTCGGCCTGAATGTAATTGAGCGGCGCAATATAGGGGAAGCGATGTTTGATCGAGCGCGCGAGCGTCGGATTGTCGGCGAGCCGCTCCTTCGTGCCGAGGATTTTTTCGAGCGCGTCCACCGAGCGGGCGTGTTCCGCTTCGATCATGCTGAAGATGCGCTCGGCCAGCGCCCGGTCCTCGACGAGATCGGCGTAGCGGCGCGCAATCTCTAAATCGGTCTTCGACAGGATCATGTCGATATTGGAGAGCAGCGAGCGGAAGAAGGGCCACTCGCGCGCCATGCGGCGCAACAGTTCGAGCCGCGCCTTCCCGTCGCGCGCCAGATAGCCGGCGATGGCCGAACCGAAGCCGAACCAGCCCGGCAGCGCGACGCGCGCCTGCGCCCAGGAGAAGCTCCACGGGATGGCCCGCAAATCCTCGATCTTGCGCGAGGGTTTTCGCGAGGCCGGGCGCGAGCCGATGTTGAGCGAGGCGATTTCCGTGATCGGCGTCGAGGCGAAGTAGTAGTCGACGAACCCGTCGGTCTCGTAGACGAGGCCGCGATAAGCCGCCATGCCGGCGCGCGACAATTCTTCCGTAATCTCCAGAAATTCCGGCGGCGGCGCCTTGTGCTGGGAGAGCAGCGTCGCTTCCAGCGTCGCGGCGACGAGCAGCTCGAGATTGACGTGGCCGATCTGCGGATTGGCGTATTTCGCCGCGATCACTTCGCCCTGTTCGGTCAAGCGGATCTGGCCGTTCACCGTGCCGGGCGGCTGGGCGAGAATGGCGTCATAGCTCGGCCCGCCGCCGCGCCCGACCGTGCCGCCGCGCCCGTGGAACAGGCGCATGGCGATATTGGGCATGGAGGCGAAGAATTCGGCGAGCGCGGTCGAGGCGCGATAAAGCTCCCAGATGCTCGTCAGAATGCCGCCGTCCTTGTTGGAGTCCGAATAGCCCAGCATGATGTCCTGCTGCGCGCCGGAATTGACGACGAGGCGCTGCACGCCCGGCAGGGCGTAGAAGGCGCGCATGATCGGCGCGGCGTTACGCAGATCGCCGATGGTCTCGAACAGCGGCACGATGATGAGATCGGCCGCCACCGCTTCCCCGTCGCGCGGGTCGAGCGTGCCGCGCATCAGGCCGCATTCCTTCTGCAGCAGCAGCACTTCGAGAAGATCGCTGACCGTCTCCGTGTGGCTCACGATGTAATGGCGGATCGCCTCGTCGCCATAGAGGCGGCGCATCTCCACGGCGCGCTCGAAGATCGCCAGTTCGCTCATCGTGCGGTCGCTGTAGACCTTCTCCGGGAGGCGCACGGGGCGCGGATCGGAGAGAAGGCGCATCAGCAGCTGCTGTTTCTCGACCTCGGCGAGCGCCGCATAATCTTCGGCGATGCGCGCGGCGGCGAGCAGCTCGGAGATCGTCTCCTCGTGGCGGTCCGAGCTCTGGCGCAGATCGAGCGTCGCGAGATGGAAGCCGAAGACCTCGACCGCGCGGATGAGCGGCTCGAGCCGCTGCGAGGCGATCACGTCGCTGTGGTGGATGCGTAGCGATTCGTCGATCGTCACGAGATCGGCGAGCAGCGCCCAGGAATTGGCGTAAGGCGCGCCCGGCGCGATGGCGTGGCGCATGGCCTGCCCGCCGGTGAGCTTTTCCAGCGTGCCGGCGAGGCGCGAATAGACGCCGATCAGCGCGCGCCGGTAGGGCTCGTTGTCGCGGTGCGGATTGTCGTCGCCGGACCGCGCGGCGAGCTCCTCCAGCGCCCGCGTGGCGCCGCCGTAGCGCCGCGAGATCGAGAGCTCCGCGCCGAGTTCATGGACCTCGACGAGATAATAGCGCAGCGCCGTCTCGCACTGCATGCGCAGCGCCGTCGCGAGCGAGTCGGCGGTGACATTGGGATTGCCGTCGCGGTCGCCGCCGACCCAGGCGCCCATGCGCAGGAAAGGCGGGACGCGCAGGCCGTCGAGCTTGGCCTCGATTTCGGCGTAGAGCCTCGGAATCTCGCGCAGGAAGGTCGAACGGTAGTAGCTCAAGGAGTTTTCGATTTCATCGCGCACGGTGAGGCGCGACTCGCGCAAGAGCTCGGTCTGCCACAATTGCATGACGCGGGCGCGCAGCTGCATCTCGTTTTGCGCGCGCTCGGACTTGCTCTTGAGCTGCTCGCGGGCGGCGAGCAAAGTGAAGATGGCGCGCTCGGTGTCGAGCAGGCTCTTGCGGCGCACTTCGGTGGGATGCGCCGTGAGCACGGGCGATATCCAGCCGCGCGACAGCGCCGCCGCGATCTTGCCGGGGCCGACGGCCGCCTTGCGCAAATGGGCGAAGGAGCGCGAAAGGCTCGGCTCGTCGAGGACGCCGCCCTCGGCGAGCGCCCGCGCCCGTTCTTTCAGCGGATGCAGATCCTCGGCGATGTTCGCGAGGTGTGAGAAGTAGCTGAAGGCGCGGATGACGGCCATCGCCTCCTTGGCGGTAAGCGAGCGCAAAAGCGCGTCGAGCTTGGCTGCGGCGTCCTGGTCCTTGTTGCGGCTCGCCGCGACGGAGAGGCGGCGGATCGTCTCGATCCGCTCATAGGCCTCGCTTCCTTCGTGCTCGCGAACGGCGTCGCCCAGCAGCCGGCCGAGGAGACGGATATCCTCGTTTAGCGGAAGATCGCTCTTCGCCTCGGGCTCGGCCGGAGCGGAAATCTGGGTCGGCGCTTCTTTCAGTTGTGCGTCGCGCTGCATGGTGAACCTATGAAATCAAAGCGCCCGCCCCCGCGGCCCGGTAGAGCCTATAGCAGGCCTCGAGGCCATTGACGATCTTGGCGCCGAAGAGGCGCAGAGGCGCCGTCCGGCGCCCCTTGCGGCGTCAGAAAAAGTTGAACGGGTCGGTGTGATATTTCCTGAAGTCGGTGGGCGTCAGCTCGTGACGGCAGGCCCGCGTCAGCTGGGGCATATGGCGTTTCAGACAGTTCTCCATCTCGAAGATGAAGACGGTGTTGCCGCCGCAGAAGCGGTCGGCGTCATAGGCGCAGGCGTCCTGCTCCTCCGCCATGTCCTCGGCCGTGTTTCCCGCCCAGGTGTTCACGGCGCGGGCCGGAGCTGATCCGCAGATCAGGAAAGCTAATCCGAGAGCGACGATCTTCATCTTCCGGCCTTTGCGTCCGTCCGCGGGCTTGGCCGAATGTGCGTCCGGATCGCGGCTTTGGCAAGCCGTAGCGCCGCGCCCCTTGTTCGAAACCCCCGCCCCCCTTATAGACCTTGCGCGGCCAGAAAACGTCAATCGCCCGCGCTTTCCGCGCGCCAATCGGTCACGCCATGCTCGACACTGTGGAAATCGCCCTCTTCGCGGGGCTCGGGGTTCTCTTCGCCATCGGCCTCATCGTCCTTTCGCGCTGGTCGAAGACGCGGCCGGCGCTGCTCGCGGCCTATGCGCTCATCGCGGTCTGCTTCCTTTATGTCGGCTTCGCCATCCGCGCCGAAAACTACGAGATGTGGATCGGCTTCGAGATGACCGCCGTCGCCTTTTTCGGCACGCTCGCCGGCATGTCGATCGTCGGCTCGCCCTGGTTCGTGGTCGCGGGCTTCGCCCTGCATGCGGCCTGGACGCTTTACGAGCATTATGTGGGCGCCGGCCAGGCTTTCGCTCCCGCCCCCTTCGTCGTCGCGACCGTCGGCTTCGACGTGGCGGTCGCGCTCTATGTCGCCTATATGACGTTGCGCGGCAAGCAGGCTGACGCGGCCGGGGCCGCTCCCGCGCGCAAGCTCGCGGCGCGCTCGCAGAACCGCAAGGGAGCCGCGTGATGAACGCCCCCGCCGACTTCAACATCCGCCACGACTGGACGGTCGACGAAATCGTCGGCGTCCACAATCTGCCGCTGCTCGATCTCATCGCCCAGGCCAACGCCGCGCATCGCCGCTATCATGACGTCAACGACGTGCAGAAGGCGGCGCTTCTCTCGATCAAGACCGGCGGCTGCCCGGAAGACTGCTCCTATTGCCCGCAGTCGGCGCATCACCGCGAGGTGAAGCTCGACCGCGTCGACCTCCTGTCGACGGCGGACGTTCTCGCCGCCGCCAGGACGGCGAAGGAGGCGGGGGCGGACCGTTTCTGCATGGGCGCGGCCTGGCGCGCCGCCCCCAAGGACAAGCGCTTCGACGCGGTCGTCGAGATGGTGCGCGGCGTCCGTGAACTCGGCATGGAAGCCTGCGTCACGCTCGGCATGATCGACGACGCGCAGGCGAAGCGCCTCGTCGAGGCGGGCCTCACCGCTTATAACCACAATCTCGACACCGGCCCCGAATTCTATGGCGACATCATCACCACCCGCACCTATCAGGACCGCCTCGACACGCTGAAGGCGGTGCGCGGCGCGGGGCTCGAAATGTGCTGCGGCGGCATCATCGGCATGGGCGAGACTGTGCGCGACCGCGCCGGCATGCTGCAGGTTCTCGCGAGCTTCGACCCGCATCCCGAGAGCGTGCCGATCAATACGCTCGTCGCCGTCGAAGGCACGCCGCTCGCCGATCGCGACAAGGTTGATCCGCTCGATCTCGTGCGCATGATCGCCACGACCCGCATCGTCATGCCGCGCGCGCGGGTGCGTCTCTCCGCGGGACGCTCCTTCCTCACGCAAGAAGCGCAGATCCTCTGCCTCGTCGCAGGCGCCAATTCGATTTTCTACGGCGAGAAGCTGCTCACCACCAGCAACGCCGGCGTCAACGAGGACGACGCGCTCTTCACCGCGCTCGCGCCACGCTGAAGTCCAGCCGCCGCCCGCCGGGCTCCCGGCGGGGGAATTTATGCGGGTCGAGCCCGGCCGTTTCGGCGGCGTTGAGGATCAAGGGCTGCAAGAGGTCGCGCTCGGCTTCTTCGAGGAGCGCGCCGCCTGTCTCTTCGTCGAGTCGCATGAGATCGTCGAAGACGCTGACGAGCGCCTCGAGGATTCGCGCTTCGGGGGCGCGCGGCGGCAGCGCCTTCAGCGCCTCGAAATAGGCGCGGATGCGCGCGTCGACACGAGCCGTCGCCTCCGGCGTCGCGCCAGCCACGCCGCTGTCGCGGCAGCGCTCCCAATGCGCGGCGATGGAGTGCTCCGCGTCTTCGAGAAGCGCGTCCAATCGCCGGTTCCTTGCCGCATTCATTCCCGTTCGCCTCCAGGTAAACGCCCGCGCCTGCGGTTGACATATGGTAGGATTTCTCCGCAACCAATGGCCACAGACTAAGAGCACGCCGTGACGCATCGCCAAAAATTTATTCTCGCCGGCGTCATGGGCTGGCCGATCGCCCATTCGCGCAGCCCCAAGATCCATAATTACTGGTTTGCGCGCTATGGCGTCGAGGGCGCCTATGTCCCGCTCCCCGTCGAGCCCGGCAAACTCGAAACCGCCCTGCGGGCCTTGCCGGCGCTGGGTTTTTCCGGCTGCAACCTCACCATCCCGCACAAGGAGGCCGCGCTCGCCTTTCTCGACTCGGTCGACCCGGCGGCGCAACGAATCGGCGCCGTCAACTGCGTCGTCGTGGATAAAGCTGGCGCGCTCATCGGCCGGAATTATGACGGCTTCGGTTTCGTCGCCTCGCTCCAGGAGGGCGCGCCCCATTGGCGGGGGGAGGCCGGCCCCTGCGTCGTCATCGGCGCCGGCGGCGGCGCGCGGGCGATCGTCTGGGGGCTCATCGAGGCGGGGGCGCGCGAAATCCGCCTGCTCAACCGCACCCGCGCCCGCGCCGACCGGCTGGCCCAGGACTTCGGCGCGCCCGTCGCGGCCTATGACTGGGAGGAGCGCCACGACGCGCTCGCCGGCGCCGCGCTTCTCGTCAACACCACGAGCCAGGGCATGGTCGGGCAGGAGCCGCTCGATCTCTCGCTTGCCGCCTTGCCGGCTTCGGCGGTCGTCGCCGACATCGTCTACGCCCCGCTGGAGACGCCGCTCCTCGCCGCAGCCCGGGCCAGGGGGGCGACGCCGGTCGACGGTCTCGGCATGCTGCTGCATCAGGCGCGGCCCGCCTTCCGCGACTGGACCGGAGTCGCGCCCGAGGTCACGCCCGAGCTGCGCGCGTTGATCGAGGCGACGCTCTAAAAAAAAGCGTCAGCGCCCCAACGGCCGCCGACGCCCGCAAAAAAAGCGAAATCTGTTCTTGCCGCTCAGGCCGCCTTGCGCACGTCGCAAAGCGGGGCGGCCGCGAAGCTCGCCAGGTTTTTCGCGACGTCCATCAGCTCTTGCGACTGACGGACGAAGGCTTCGAAGCGCTCGCTGGCGAAGCGCGACTGAATGTCGACGGCCTCCTCGAAGCTTTTCGCCTTGACGACCTGTTCCGCAAACTCGAGGAAAGCGGCGGCGTTCTCGGCCCAGAGCTCCAGCGACTTCTTCGACCAGGCGGACGTGTCGAATTCAAACGAGGCGGAGAAGGACTCCGCCGCGGATTCGGCCGCCTCCTCGATCACGGCGAGCGGCGCCGAGACGATGTCCACAATCTCCGGCTCCGGCGTCGGCGCGGGGGCCGCTGGGGAAGCGGCTTCGCTCAAGACCGGCTCTTGGGCGGGAATTTCGGCGCGCAGCGCCTCCTCCGGCGCCTCGGCAGGGGCCGCCTGCCCGGCGTCGAGGGGAATGCTTTTGTCAGCCTTGCTTTTCGTCGCCATCTTCCCGCTCCTCAAAGATTTCGAGTGAACAAACTGTCGGATCAGGACTTCAGGGTCGTCGAGCGCTGAAACGCGGCGCCGAGCTCCTTGGTCTGCTCCTGAATGGCCTCGAACTGCGACTTCACGAAGTCGGCCTGAAGCTGGAACACTTCCTGCGGGTCCTTCGCCTTGACGAGCTTTTGCGCGAGATCGAAAGCCGCATTCACATTGGCTTCGGCGAAAGAAAAGGCCTTGGCTCCGACATCCTTCGCGCCCGGCGGCACGATCGGCAGCTCGGTCGTGGAGGTGAGCGCTTTCTGTGCGGCGCCGGCGAAGCCTTCGAAGGCCTTGCGCGCCTGCTCGACGCTCTTCTCGGCGAAGTCGCGAACCTCGTTTGGAACCTGATAGATTGGATCAACCATGAACGTCTCCTCATTTGGCTGCGCCCGCGGCCGGCGGGTGGGCCGGGGCAGACAAGAGGACAATGCCTGATTTTTTGCTGCGCTGCAACATAAATTGTGCAGCGCAGTATAAGGCAGGTGAATGTTAGCAAAAAAATGACCTGAAAGCAGGCGGGGTCGGATGGACCGCGACGCGGCGACCGTTTAAGTTTGCGTTAAGCTCAAACTTGATCGCGTCTTTGGGAATTTTCGAGGCGGTCGGGCGCGGGCGCGTGTTCCCGTCGCAACAGCGAGCCGGCGTCATGGGCTCTTCGCAGGCAGAGGTCGAAGGAGAGGTGGCCGCCAGCCGCATCGCGGCCGATCCTGCTTTTTCGGCGCTGGACGCGTCGGGGGCCCCGATTTTCGCCGCCTGCGGAACTCCGCTCCGGATTGTCTATCTCAACGATTCGGCGCGCGCCGTCTTCGGCGCAGATGCGACGGCCCTGGCCGAGCGGCTGTTCGAAAGCGACGCGCCAAGCGCGAAGCGGCTGACGGATCTCGTCGAATCCGTGCGCCAGGGCGCCGCGTTGCGGCTGGAGCGCCTGCGGTTCAATTTCGGTCCCTCCCAGCAGACCGTCACCCTGCTGTGCCGAAAGCTTCCGACAGCCGCCGGCGCGCCCGATTTTCTCGTCCTTGCAGCGCTCGGGGTCCGGCCTGCTCCTTCGCCCGTCGACGCCCTAGCCCCTCAGACGCCCACAGCCGGCCACTCATCCCCCATCGGCGACAGCCGCGCGCTGCGCGAGCAACTGATGAGCCGCCATGGCGCCCGCGCGCCCCGCTTCCTTTGGAAAACGGACGCCGACGGCCGTTTCATCGACGTGACGCACGTGCTCGCCGACGTTGTCGGCCCGGAAAGCGCGGAGATCGTCGGCCGGGGAGTCGCGGACGTCGCCGCGGCTTTGGCGCTGGGCCGGGCTTTCGCCGCGGCGATTGCGGCGCGGAAGAGCTTTGCGGGGATCGAGGTCGACTGGCCGCTCGCCGGCACCGGCGCCCGCGCGCCGGTGACGCTGGGCGGACTGCCAACCAGCGACGCCGACCGCCGCTTCGCCGGCTTTCAGGGCTATGGCGTTCTTCATCTCGACCGGGCTTTCGTCGCGGACGCCGTCGCCCTCCCGCCTGTCGAGACGCGCGAACCGCCGCAAGAGCCGGCGCCGGAGCCCGTCTATGCGGCCGACAATGTCGTGCCCTTGCGCCCCGTCCCTGCGCCACGCGAGGAGGCGCCGAGCGCCGCCCCGCCGCCGGACAGGGACGCGTTGACCGCCGCCGAGCGCATGAATTTCGAGGAGATCGCGCGCGCGCTCAAAAGCGGCGCCGCGGCGCCGGCGCTTGTCGAGGCCGAGGCCGGGGAGGCCGCGACCGCGCCCGTCGAGGAACCGCTCTCCGCTGTCGCGGTTCAGGAAATCGCCGCGGAGCTTGCCGCGCTGATCGGGGGCGAGCCGGCGCCCGCGCCGCCGCCCGCAGCCTCGACGGCGACCGGCGTGCTCGACTGCCTGCCGGTCGGCGTGCTCATCGCGCGCGGGGCCAAGACGCTCTTCGCCAATCGCACCTTGCTCGATTATCTCGGCTATGCCGACGCCGCCGCCTTCGAAGCGGACGGCGGGCTCGCCCGCATGTTTTTCGGCCGCCCGCCGGGCGACGCCGGGGCGCGGGCCGCGGCGGTGCAGTCGAGCGACGGCGAGGCGCTCGACGTCGACGTCCATCTGCAAAGCGTCGACTGGGAGGGCGCGCCGGCGACGCTCGTCACCCTGCGCCGCAACCGCAGCCGGCTCCCCGGCCCCGATGAAAGCGC
The DNA here is from genome assembly GCF_040687965.1 of Methylocystis echinoides. Classification (NCBI taxonomy): domain Bacteria; kingdom Pseudomonadati; phylum Pseudomonadota; class Alphaproteobacteria; order Hyphomicrobiales; family Methylocystaceae; genus Methylocystis; species Methylocystis echinoides. Next base: position 1,778,464 of record NZ_CP156084.1, on the reverse strand, counting down.
GCTGGCGCTCGCCCGCGCGCGGGACGAAAAGCTCGCCCGCGCCCGCGCCGACAACAGCCTGCTGCGCGGCCTTCTCGAAACCAGCGGCGTCGCCGTCGCCGTGCTGAGCGAAGAGGGCCGCATCGAGAGCGCCACGGGCGCCTTCGCCGCGCTGTTCGAGGCCGAGAAGGGCGCGCTCGACGGCCTGCCGCTCACCGCGCTCTTATCGGCGGAGGATACGCGCAAGCTCGCCGCCTGCTTCCGCGCGGGCGAGCCGGACGCCGCTTTGCGCCTGTCGGCTCGGCTCGGCGGCGCATCCTTCGAGGCGACGCTGCGCCGTCTCGGCCCGGCGCAAAAGCCCTGCCTCACGCTGCGCGCGGAGGCGGCCGACGCCCGCGCCGAGGCGCTGCGGGCGGCGCGCGACGCGGCCGAACAGGCGAACGCCGCGAAATCCGATTTCCTGGCCCGCGTCAGCCACGAAATCCGCACGCCGCTCAACGCCATTCTCGGCTTCGCCGAAGTGATGATGCAGGAGCGCCTCGGGCCCGTCGGCTCGGAGCGCTACAAGGAATATCTGAAGGACATGCACGCCTCGGGCGAGCATGTGCTGTCGCTCGTCAACGATCTTCTCGACCTCTCGAAAATCGAGGCGGGCAAGATGGAGCTGGAATTCGACCGCGTCGACGGCAACGCCGTCATCACGGAATGCGCCGCGATCATGCAGGCGCAGGCCAACAAGGCGCGCATCGTCATGCGCCTGTCGCTCTCCGAGCGCCTGCCGCCGGTGCGCGCCGACGCGCGCTCCTTGAAGCAGATCCTGCTCAATCTTCTCTCCAATGCGGTGAAGTTCAACGAGCCGGGCGGTCAGGTCATCGTCTCGAGCGCACTCACCGACTCGGGCCATGTCGTGATCCGCGTGAAGGACACCGGGATCGGCATGAGCGACGAGGACGTGCAGACGGCGCTCGAGCCGTTCAAGCAGGTGGCGATCTCGCACAAAAGGCCCGGCACCGGCCTCGGCCTGCCGCTGACCAAGGCGCTGATCGAAGCGAACCAGGCGAGCTTCACGATCAGGAGCCGCAAGAACGAAGGCACGCTGATCGAAATCGCCTTCCCGCCGCCGCAGGTGCTGGCGGCGGAGTGACAGCCGCCATCGACCCTGCGGGGATCACCGATATGACCTCACCCGCCGTCTTCCCGTGCGCCGCCGGCACGCCGTCGGGCAAACGTGAAGAGTCAAGGCTCGGCCAAAGCGCGCATTCTTACGCGGCCTGATTCAATCACGGAAAAATGCGTAACCGAGACACGCCGAAATATCCTCATGCGCCAGGGTCGGATAATTGCGCAGAATATCGGTCTCGCTCCAGCCGTCCGCCATCAAGCCGATGATAAACTCGACCGACAGGCGCGTGCCGCGCACGACTGGCTTGCCGGCGAGCACGTCGGGGTCGAGGGTGATTCGGGGCTGGTCAGTCATGCGGACGGCCTCCTTCGGGCAGTATAGATCGTCCCACGCCCTCTCCCAATCGCCCATGGGGATGGCCGGGACAAGCCGGCTATGACGGGGACGTCATAGCTGACAAGGAATGCGGAGAGTTAAACCAACCGGCTCTGCGCCTTCGCCGCCGCGATGAAACTCGCAAACAGCGGATGCGGCTCGAAGGGCCGCGACTTCAGCTCGGGATGATATTGCACGCCGATGAACCAGGGATGGTCGGGGATTTCGACCGTCTCCGGCAGCAGGCCGTCGGGCGAGGTTCCAGCGAAGAGCAGGCCGCAGGCCTCCAGCCGGTCGCGATAGCCGATGTTGACCTCGTAGCGATGGCGGTGGCGTTCGGAGATTTCCGTCGCGCCATAGATGCCGGCGATGCGCGAGCCGGGCTTCAGCAGCGCCTGATAGGCGCCGAGGCGCATCGTGCCGCCGAGATCGCCGTCCGCCGCGCGCTTTTCGAGCTCATTGCCCTTGAGCCATTCGGTCATGAGGCCGACGACCGGCTCGCTGCAGGGGCCGAACTCCGTCGAATTGGCCGCCTCAATGCCGGCGAGCGCGCGCGCCGCCTCGATCACCGCCATCTGCATGCCGAAGCAGATGCCGAAATAGGGAACCTTGCGCTCGCGCGCGAAGCGGGCGGCGAGAATCTTGCCCTCGGCGCCGCGCTGGCCGAAGCCGCCCGGCACGAGAATGCCGTGCACATGTTCGAGATGCGCGGCCGGATCGCCGCCCTCGAATATCTCCGATTCGATCCAGTCGAGATTGACCTTCACGCGGTTGGCGAGGCCGCCATGCGCGAGAGCCTCGATGAGGCTCTTATAGGCGTCCTTCATCTCGGTGTATTTGCCGACGACGGCGATCGTGACTTCGCCTTCGGGATTCATGATCCGCTGCGTGACGGCGTTCCAGCGGCTCATGTCGGGCTTGGGCGCGGGCTCGATGCCGAAGGCCGCGAGCACCTGCGCGTCGAGGCCGGCCGCGTGATAGGCGCGCGGCACGTCATAAATGTTCGCGGCGTCGCGCGCCTCGATCACCGCCTGCTCGCGGACGTTGCAGAACAGGCCGAGCTTGCGGCGCTCCTCACGCGGAATCTCGCGATCGGTGCGGCACAGCAGGATGTCCGGCTGAATGCCGATCGAGCGCAGCTCCTTCACCGAATGCTGCGTGGGCTTGGTTTTGAGTTCGCCGGCGCTCGGGATAAAGGGCAGGAGCGTCAGGTGAATATAGATGCAGTGATGCGGCGGCAGATCGTTCTTGAGCTGGCGGATCGCCTCGAAGAAGGGCAGGCCCTCGATGTCGCCGACCGTGCCGCCGATCTCGATCAGCGCGAAATCGACGTTGTCATTGCCCTCGAGGACGAAGTCCTTGATGGCGTTCGTCACATGCGGAATGACCTGGATGGTCGCGCCGAGATAGTCGCCGCGCCGCTCCTTGTTGATGATGTCCTGATAGATGCGCCCGGTCGTGACATTGTCCTGCCGGTTGGCGGGGCGGCCGGTGAAGCGCTCATAGTGACCGAGGTCGAGATCGGTCTCGGCGCCGTCGTCGGTGACGAAGACCTCGCCATGCTGATAGGGGGACATGGTCCCCGGATCGATGTTGAGATAGGGGTCGAGCTTGCGGAGCCGGACGGTGTAGCCGCGCGCCTGCAGGAGCGCGCCGAGAACCGCCGACGCGAGACCCTTGCCAAGTGAGGAAACCACGCCGCCGGTGATGAAGATGTAGCGCGCCATGGGGCTTAACGCCTAACGCCTTTCGCTGGATTTGGATAGCGTTTAATGCGCCGGAGAAGGACTCTTCCCCAGCGCCGTTCTCGATGTGGAAAGGAAGGACCCGCCGCTTACTGCGTGGGCGACTTCCACTGGGTCGGCGCCGCGGACTGCGCGGCGGGCGCCGCCGGGGCGGGAGCGGCCGGCGCGGCGTCGGCCTTCGGCGCGGCCTCGGGCTTGGGGGCCTCGGGCTTGGGCGCCTCGGCGGCCGGGGCCGGAGCGGCAGGCGCTTCGGCGGCAGGCGCCGCCTTGGGCGCTTCCGTCACGGGCTGAGCGTCGGCTTTCGGCGCGTCGGCCTTGGGGGCCTCCGCGGGAGCCTCCGCCTTCGGAGCGTCCGCCTTGGGAGCGTCCGCCTTGGGAGCCTCGCCGGGAGCGGTCGGGGAAGCGCCCTGCTGGCGCTTCTGCTGGGCGCGCTGGAGCTGGTCGAAGATCGAATCCTTGCCGGCCTCGGGCGTCTTCTCGCCGGGCTTGACCTCTTTGAACTTGACGTCGCCCTGGTCGATGGCCTTGGTCCAGTCGTCGCCGCCCTCGGTGTGGCGCTGCCAGGCCGGCAGCACGGTCAGAGCGATGCTGGTCAAAAAGAAGATCGTCGCGAGAATGCCGGTGGCGCGGGTCAGGGCGTTGGCCTGGCCGCGACCCGTGAAGACGCCGCTGCCGCCCATGCCGAGCGCCCCGCCCTCGGACTTCTGATAGAGCACGAGAACGACGAGCGCCGTCACCACCATCAGGTGGATCGCGATAATGACCTGCTGCATTTCCAACCTTCTTCGCTAGCGGAGCCCAAGCCGTAGCCAAGCTCGACGCCAATCCCTGGCGGCGCTTCTACACCATGCGGGACGCGCACGGAAGGGGGCCGGGCGCTTACGAAAATGTTGACGGCGGAGCCGCCGGCGTCGCCGAAAGGAGCGCGCGTCCTGGAAGAGGCGGCGCGAGAAAAAAAAAGCGGGCCCGCGAAGGCCCGCCCTGCGTAGAGCCGCGCGCGGCTTTCAGTAGAAGTTGCCGTCCTGGCCCTTCCACTTGCCGCCGTCCTGGTCGAAGCGGGTCTCGTCCTTGAACTCGATGACCTTGCCCGGTTCGATATATTGCTTGTCCTTGATCATCTGGTTCTGGATCGTGGTCGAGTAATAGCTCGTATTGTCGGAGCAGCCGGGCTTCGGCGCGCCGCCCTCCGGTTTGCACTGAAGATTGGCGCCTTTCGGGAAGCGCACATTCGCCGTGAAATAGAATTCGTAGCCGGCGTGGCCGGCGCCCTCGACGTCGAGCGGCCAGAAGCGGGTGATGTCGAATTTCTCGACGACGGCGGTCTCGTCGAACTTCTTCTTGATCAGATTTTCGAAAACCTTGCGCGCGTCTTCGGGCTTCGGCTCGCAGTTGAAGACGCAGAAGGCCTTGGCGGGAACAGCCCCGGCAAAGGCCGCGAAGATGGCTAGCGCGCCGATCTTGAGAAGTTTCATGGTCGCAACGTCTCCCCTCTTGAATTTGCGCATGTCCGGGGCTCGTTTGGCGGCCGCGACTCTGGCGCAATTTCTTGTTCCTTGACCTTTTTCAAGCTGCACGGCTTCGCCGCTTCGGGCAAGGGAAAGGAGCCGCGCGAATTGTCGCACGGCCGCCCGCGCGTCCCTGCCCGCGCGCCCATGTTGCGCAGGGCTCCCCGCCGCTCTATTGACGGCGCTTCTGCTTTCCCGAACGCAACGAAGAGGGTTTCATGTCCGCCTACAAGATCCTGCTCCTGCCCGGCGACGGCATCGGTCCGGAAATCTCCGCCGAGGCCGAGAAGGTGATCGACTTTCTGGGTCGGGCGGGCGTCGCCTCTTTCGAGATCGAGCGCGGACTCGTCGGCGGGGCGGCCTATGACGTCCATGGCGTGGCGATCAGCGAAGGCGACATGGCGCTGGCGCAGGCCGCCGACGCCGTGCTGCTCGCCGCCGTCGGCGGCCCCAAATGGGACGGCGTGCCCTATGACGTGCGCCCCGAGGCGGGCCTCCTGCGCCTGCGCAAGGATCTCGGCCTCTTCGCCAATTTGCGCCCCGCGATCTGCTATCCGGCGCTCGCCGACGCCTCCTCGCTCAAGCGCGAATTGGTCGACGGGCTCGACATCATGATCGTGCGCGAATTGACGGGCGGCGTCTATTTCGGCGAACCCAAGGAGATCACCGATCTCGGCGACGGCCAGAAGCGCGCCGTCGACACGCAGGTTTACGAAACCTATGAGATCGAGCGCATCGGCCGCGTCGCCTTCGAACTCGCCCGCAAGCGCCGCAACAAGGTGACCTCGTCCGAGAAGGCGAACGTCATGAAATCGGGCTATCTGTGGCGCGAGGTTGTTACCGCGCTGCACAAGCGCGAATATGCGGACGTGCAGCTCGAGCACATGCTCGCCGACGCGCTCGCCATGCAGCTCGTGCGCTGGCCCAAGCAGTTCGACGTCGTCGTCACCGACAATCTGTTCGGCGACATGCTGTCGGACGAAGCCGCCATGCTCACCGGCTCGCTCGGCATGCTGCCCTCGGCCTCGCTCGGCGCGGCCGACGCCAATGGCAAGCGCAAGGCGATGTACGAGCCCTGCCACGGCTCGGCGCCCGATATCGCCGGCAAGGGCGTCGCCAATCCGATCGCCATGATCGGCTCGCTCGGCATGGCGATGCGCTATTCCTTCGACAATCCCAAGGCCGCCGACGCCATCGACGCCGCCATCTCCGGCGTGCTGGGCAAGGGCCTGCGCACCGCCGACATCAAGGGCGACGCGCCCGCGTCGATCTCGACCCGCGAGATGGGCGACGCCATCGTCGCGGAACTGAAGACGATTCTGGCGTAAGCGGCTCCCGCTCACGTCATGTCGGGCTCGTCCCGGCCATCCGCCAATTCAGGCGCTCGCGGCGAGACCGGCGAGCGCCTGTTCTATTTTCGGCCCCCAGGTCTTCTCGCGAAAGCCGAAAAAATCGCGCGCCTTGTCGATAAGGCCATTGCGCCCGGCGACGACGCAGTCGACGCGCGTTTGCGCGCCTTCCGGGGCGAGCGCGATGGTCGCATGGCTTTCCGCGCCGCCGCCGTTCACGAGCCTCAGAACCACGCGCGCATTCGGCTCCGTCTCAACGACGGAGACGGCGCCGAGCGGCGCCCAGGAGGCCGGATCGGCGGCCAGCGCGAAAACCCGGCTGGCCTTGCCGGCGATAGCGGCCGTGCGCCTCACGGCGTAGCGGTCCGATTGCATGATGAGCGCCGCAGCGAGCAGCGCCAGCAGGAAATAGAGAAGAACGAGCGCGACGCCGACCATGAACGCCTCCTCTGAAACGCCTTCAGGCGTCAACGTAGCGCGCTCGTGGCCGCTGGCCACCGCCGCGCCGAGGAACCCCTGTCCGCGAGCGTCGAACACGCTAGGATGAGGGCATGACCAAAGCGGCCAAAAGCGTCGATCTCAACGCCGATCTCGGCGAAGGCTATGGCCCCTGGCGCATGGGCGACGACGACGCCATGCTCGGCATTGTCACGAGCGCCAATGTCGCCTGCGGCTTTCATGCCGGCGATCCCGACATCATGGCGAGGACGTTCGCGCGCGCGCGGGAGAAGGGCGTCGCCGTGGGCGCCCATGTCGCCTTTCCCGATCTCATCGGCTTCGGACGCCGGCCCCTGCCCCTGACGGCGATCGAAATCGAGCGCGCGGTCGCCTATCAGATCGGCGCAGCGCAGGGGCTCGCGGCGCTCGCCGGCCATCGCGTCGCCTATGTGAAGGCGCACGGGGCGCTCGCCAATCTCGCCGAGAAGGATGTGGAGGTCGCCGACGCGCTGGCGCGGGCGACGCGCGCCGTCGACGCGTCGCTGACATTGCTCGCCATTGCGCGTTCGGAACAGGTTCGGGCCGGCGAACGCGCCGAGCTGAAGGTGGCGCATGAGATTTTCGCCGACCGCGCCTATGTCGACGACGGACGGCTGCAGCCGCGTGGCCAGCCGGGCGCGGTTTTGGTCGACGCCGACGCAGCGCTGGCCCGGGTCCGCGCGATGCTCGCCGAGGGCGCGCTCGTGACCATTTCCGGGAAGCGCCTGCCGACGCCGATCGACTCGATCTGCGTGCATGGCGACTCCGCCCACGCCGTCGAGATGGCGCGGCGCTTGCGCGCGGGCCTCGAGGCGGAGGGCTTTGCGCTTCGGGCCTTCGTCGAGGCGTGACATGTACGACGCCGGACCGCGCTTTCTCGATCAGGGCGAAACGGCGCTCACGGTCGAATTCGGCGACGTCGTCGATCCCCGCGTCAACGCGCGCGTGCTGGCTCTCGACGAGGCCTTTCGCGGCGCCCCGCCCCCCGGCGTGAAAGAGACGACGCCGACCTATCGCTCGCTGCTTGTGCATTACGAGCCGCTGGCGATCTCCCGCGCTGCGCTGATCGCGTGGATCAATGACCGCCTCGCGCGCCCTGCGGCCGGAGAGAAACAGTCCAACCCGAGCGCCGCTCACGCCGACGGCGCAAACTGGGCCGTCCCTTGCTGCTACGATCCGGCGCTCGCCGAAGACATCGTCGAGGCGGGGGCTCTGCTGGGCCTGTCGCCGGCGGCGCTCGCCGCGCAACATGCTGGCGCCCTCTATCGCGTCTATATGTATGGCTTCGCGCCGGGGTGGTGCTATCTCGGCGGCCTGCCGGAGGCGCTCGCATTGCCGCGACGCCTGGCCCCGCGCGGGCCGACCCCGCAAGGCGCCGTGCTGATCGGCGGCGGCCTGTCCCTCATCGGCGCCAATCCCATGCCGACCGGCTGGTATGTCATCGGCCGCACGCCGGAGCGGCTCTTCTCCCCGCAGAGGAAGCCGCCCTTTTTCGTCGCGCCCGGCGACACATTACGCTTCGAGCCCGTTGACGCCGCGACGTTCGCGGCGCTGGAGTCCCGTGCGGCGGCGGGCGAGACGGTCGCCCGGCGCGAGACGGGGGCATGAGCGCGCGGCTCCTCGTCCATGCCGCCGGGCCGGGCGTCACATTGCAGGACGTCGGCCGCTTCGGCTATTCGCGCGTCGGCGTGACGCCCGCGGGGCCGATGGACTGGCCGGCCTTTCTGACAGCGACGCGGGCCGTGGGCGCGACCGTGGCGCTGGAAGTCTCGCTCGGCGGCGTCGAGCTTGCGGCGGAGGGAGCGACGCTCGCCGTCGCCATCGCAGGCGGAGCCTTCGATATCCGGCTCGACGCGACGTCGCTCCCCCACGCCGCCGTTGCGCCACTTGCGCCCGGCGCAAGGCTCGCCATCCGCGCCGGGCCGACGGGAGCTTGGTGCTACGTCGCGGTCGGCGGCCGCATCGACGTCGCGCCGACGCTCGGATCGCTTGCGACCCATTCGCGCTCCGGGATCGGTCCCCCGCCGCTTCGCTCCGGCGACGCCCTGCCCGTCGTCGACGTCGCCCCCGCGCCAGCCGAGCCGCAGAAATTGGATGCGCCCTGGCTCGTGGAGGACGACGCGCCCATCCGCGTCATGCTCGGGCCGCAGGACGATTATTTTGCGCCCGAGTCGATCGCGGCGCTGCTCGCGGCCGAATGGCGGGTCGGGGCGCGCAGCGACCGCATGGCCTATGCGCTGGAGGGGCCGCGGCTGACCCATGCGCGCGGCCATGACGTCGTCTCGGACGGCACCGCCATGGGAGCCATCCAGATTCCCGGCTCCGGCGCGCCCTTCGTGCTGATGGCCGATCGCCAGCCGACCGGCGGCTACCCCAAGATCGCGACCGTCATCGGCGCCGACCTCGGCCGCATGGCCCAGCGTCGCCCCGGCGCGGCTCTGCGGTTCACGGCGGTCGATTGGGACGCGGCGGTCGCGGCGCGCGCCGCGCTGAAAGCGCAAGTCGCGGCCGGCCCTGTTTTGAGGCCCCTCGCCGCCGAACTCTCCACCGAGGCGCTGTTGGCGGTCAATCTCATCGGCGGCGTGGTGAACGCGCGAGATTAGCAGCTCGCCTGCCGTCATGGCCCGGCCAGGACAGCGGGAGCGGCGGCGATCGGATAAAGCGCCGAGACGCCGAGGCGGCGGCCCTTTACTCCGCCGGCTCCTCGATCTTCACCAGCACCGGCGTCTCGTCGACCGGCGCGGGCGCCTCGACGGCGCCGCGGCGTTTCCACCACTTCCAGACCATCATCCACCAAGGATCGCCGACATGCAGGTGATAGCGCAGCGGCGTCTTGATGATGGCGAGCACCAAGCCGATTGAGAACAGGCACCAGACGGCCGGCCATTCATTGATGTTGCTGGTCGTCAGCCCCGCGAGGAACGGGCCGGCCAACCAGGAGAAAAGAATGAAGCGCCAGCTGCCGTAGAGCGTCGGGATGAAGAAGGACATCAGCGGATAGCCGAGATAGCCGCGCCCGAGCCAGGCGTTGTCCGCCATGCTGTTGCCGATGCCGTTGGTCGGCAGCAGCCAGGCGATGTGCCATTCACCGCGCACCGTGCACAAAACGTCGCCGCAGAGCGGCCGGCCGATGGCGCAGTGGCCCGCCCAGCTGAACGGATAAAGCTGGATCAGCATGGCGATGGCCGCGACGAAACAGCCGAAATAGGCCCAGGGCGCGACGATGCGCGCGCTGTCCTTGGGCATGAAGTAAAGCGCAACGGCGTTGATGAAGAAGGGCTGAAACGTAATGTGAAGATAACCGAACATGGTCATCATCTGATTTAAGGGCGAGTCGCATTGGTTGAGGACCGAATAGGCGACCGCCTGAAGCGACTCCATGCTGGCGAAATACAGAAGGCAGATCCAGAGCGCCATCGGCTCCGGGTTCTTTTTCAGAGCGGAATAGGCCGCGCCGGCAATGCCCGTGGCCGCCAATACAGTCGAAGCTTCCCCGCTCCAGCACATGGGTGTCGTTTCCTCTGATTTTCTTTTACGCGCCCCGATACACCATCCCGGGAAAAGCAAAAAGCCCCCGCTCTTGAAAACGGGAGCGCTCGCTCCAGGCGGTTTTCGGGTCCTAGGGAATTTCCCCCGGCGCGGCGAGCTCGAAATGGGCGAATTCGAAGCCCGGCGCGACCGTACAGCCGACGAGCGTCCAGGCGCCGAGGCTTTTCGCCGATTGCCAGCCCCCCGCCGGCACGATCCCCTGGGGTCGCTCGCCGCCCAAAAGATCAGCGCCAAGCCGCAAGACTGTGCGGCGACCCTCGTCGTATAGCGACAGTTCCAGCGGCGCGCCAGCGTGCCAGTGCCAGATTTCCGCGGCGTCGACCCGGTGCCAGGCGGAGATCTGGCCGGCCGGCAGGAGGTAGTAGATCGCGGTCGAGGCCGCGCGCCCGCCGCCGCCCGCGGGGTCGCGGAAGGTCTCGCGATAATAGCCGCCCTCGGGATGCGGCGCGAGGTCGAGGAGGCGCGCAACCTCCTGCGCAGAGAGACCGGACAAAGCGCTCATCCGGCGAAGCGGTTCTTGCGTTCGCGCATTTCGGCGAAGACGGCGAAGGGGTTGGCGTCCGCCATGCCCATCGCCTTCTTCACCTCCGGGTCCTCCACGCGCAGGAAGGGGTTGGTGGCGTTTTCGAGCGCAATCGTGGTGGGGAGGGTGAACTTGCCGGCGGCGCGCAGTTCGGCGACGCGTTGCACCCGGTCGCGCAGCACGGGGTTTTCCGGGTCGACCGTGAGGGCGAAGCGGCCGTTCGCCTGCGTATATTCGTGGCCGCAATAGATCAGCGTCTCGCGCGGCAGATTGGCGAGCGTTTCGAGCGATAGCCGCATCTCGTCGGTCGTCCCCTCGAAGACGCGGCCGCAGCCGAGCGAGAACAGCGTGTCGCCGACAAAGACGGCCTCGTCCTCGGGAAAATAATAGGCGACGTGGCCGGTCGTGTGGCCCGGCGTGGCGATGACCCTGGCGCGGGCGGCGCCGATCGCCACTTCGTCGCCGTCGGACACCGCCTGATCGAGCGGCGGCAGGCGGTGGGCGTCCGCCGCGGCTCCGACGATCTTCATCTGAGGAAAGCGCTTCTTGAGCGTTTCCGCTCCCTCGATGTGGTCGAGATGATGATGGGTGATGAGGAGATGCGTGACCGGCCAGCCCCGCCGCTCCGCCTCGGCGGCGATCGCCGCGCCGTCGGGGGCGTCCACGGTCGCCGTCGCGCCCGTCCGCGCATCGTGAACCAACAGCCCGAAATTATCGTTCAGGCAAATAAACTGCGCCACCTCTATGGACATGCCGATCTCCGCATTATTGATCCGCATCATAGCGGAGGCGCGCAAAAATGCGACCAGGTCAAGCCTTGCCACGCTGAGAGAATAAGAAGATGATCCGGCCCATGGCCCCCGACGTGGTGGAACTGAGAGCCTTTTACGAAACCGCCCTGGGCGAGGTGGCGCGCCGCGTGGTCGGGCGCCTGCTGCGGACCCGCTGGGATGACCATGCCGGCATGCGGGTGCTCGGGCTCGGCTATCCGACGCCCTATCTGGACGGGTTTCGCGAGAAGGCTCAGCGGGTTCTGGCCTTTATGCCGGCGACGCAGGGGGTCGTGCACTGGCCGCTCGACGGCCGCTCGGCCACGGCGCTGGTCGAAGCCTCGATGATGCCCTTGCCCGACGCCAGCATCGACCGCCTGCTGCTGGTGCATGCGCTCGAGGTCGAGGAGCATCCGCAGGATTTGCTCGAGGAGGTCTGGCGCATCCTCGCCCCGGGCGGGCGGGTGGTGATCATTGCGCCGAGCCGCACCGGCCTTTGGGCGCGCCTCGACACCACGCCTTTCGGCCATGGCCACCCCTATTCGCGCGGCCAGCTGCAGACGCTGCTCCAGGAAGCGCAGTTCCTGCCGGTTTTCTGGGGCGAGGCGCTGTACGTGCCGCCCTTCCAGCGCGTGACGCTGCTGCGCTCGGCGCCCGCCTTCGAGCGCATCGCCGGGCGCTTTTCACTGCCCGGCGGGGGCGTCCATGTCGTCGAGGCGATGAAGCAGCTCTACCGGCCGGCGCTGCGCCGGGCCGTGCGGCGCGCGCCCGTCATCGCCGAGCCGGAGCTCGAGCCGGCGCTCGAGCCCGAGGGCGCCGAGCCGGCGTGAGGCGCGCGGCCTTAGCGCCGACCATAGTCGACCTTGATCCCGAACGACTGCGCCAGAAACAGCGCCCCATGGATCAGCCCCGCGTTGTCGATGCCATGGCCGAGGCCGGCTGACATGTGCCACTGCGTCGGCACGCCGATGTCGGCGAGCGAACCGGCGGAGAGCAGCAGGGCCTCGGCGGGGATGAGTTCATCCTCCTCGCCATGAACGAGCAGCACCGCGGGCGGGGGATTTTGCGGCGCCGGTTCGGAGCCGGGCGTCGCCGCGCCGAGCACATGGATGCCGGAATAGCCGAGAATGGCGCGGGGCGGGATGCGACGGCGCAGGCCGGCGTGCAGGGCCATCATCGTGCCCTGGCTGAAGCCGACGAGCGCGAGCGCACGCTCGTCGAAGCCGCGCTTGGCGAGCTCCTTGTCGAGAAAAGCGTCGAGCGTGGGGCGGGCGGCGTTGACCCCGCGCCAGCGCTCGTCCGGATCGCGGGTGAACAGCGGGAACCACTGCCGCCCCATGGGCGACATGGCGCACCGCTCGGGCGCATGCGGCGCGACGAAATCGGCGTCGGGGAGAAAGCCGCGCCATTGGCGGCCGATCTCGATGAGATCCTGGCCGTCCGCGCCGAACCCATGGAGAAAAACGACGAGTTGCCGGGCCTTGCCGGATTTGGCCGCGACCCTCGGACCGTCGATCTCAACCGTCATGCCATGCTCCCCTTACGCCGGTCCGGGACGGGCCGCGGATGCGGGCGTTTTCTGTCTAGAAGCGTCCCGGGCGCGAAGAGATTCGCGACGTCTAGGAACGCTAAAGCTCTCGGGGGTTGTCGCTCGAAGGTCAAGAGGGCTCGTCAGGAGCCGGGCATGCGGCCTCTCGACGGCCGCAGCTTCAAAACGACGTGTTCACAACGAAGCGAAGAATCTTGAAGGCGAAGATGAAAGCGCCAGCCAGCGTGCCGTGCTTCACCATGGTCATTGCGAGAAAAATATGGTCCGGCCTCATCATGTTTCGTAACCCTTCCAAATACGCTCACGGCGCCGCGCGCGGCTTCCTGCATTCCCGCGGAGGAGAAGAGACGTTTTAAGGTTCGGGGCGTCTGCGTCTCGATCAGGCCCTTGCGAAAGGCGCGCCATTACGCCTTCTTTCGACTGAGCAATTTCGTCGCACCCTTGGCGACGCGCTCCATCTCGAAAACCTTGCGTCGAGGTAGCTTTCGACAGGCGCTTTTGCAAGCGACAGCCTTCGTAATCGGGCGTTTCGCGACAATATGTCACTTCGGGAACGCAGCGTGCGTGGAAGCTCCAATGACAGGCGTTTCGATATGCCGAGACTGTTGATCTTCGTGGGCGTTGCGCTGATCGCGCTCGGCCTCCTGTGGTCGCTCGGGGAGCGGTTCGGACTGGGCCGACTGCCCGGCGACATCGTTTTCGAGCGCGGCAATATCCGGGTTTATTTCCCGCTCGCGACGTCGCTCCTCCTCAGCCTCGCATTGAGCGTCGTCTTCTGGCTCCTCAACCGCTGAGATGGGCGCGCGGCATGGCCGTGACGCTTCGTCTTTTGACGCGGGCGTCAGGAACAACCCTTGGCGCCTCTGGTTGATCGATTACGCAAAACGATGGGGGCGGCAAAGGCCGAGGGTGTCGACATGCAGATCTTCAAACGAAATCGTGAACGTGACGCCCGCGACATCGGCGGCGTCGTAGCCCGGCAGGCCTCGGCCGCGGCCGATCAGGCGCAGCGCATGATGGAAGAGGGCGTCGACCAGGCCAATCGCGCGATCGCGACTGCGCGGGAGCAAGGCGCGCAGGTTGCAGAAAACGCGGGCGAAGCCATGGAGGAATGGCGCTCGAGTCTCGAGACGGCGGTGCGCGCTCAACCGATTGCGGCGCTGGCGATCGCAGCCGTCGCAGGCCTCGCCATCGGCGCGCTGTGGCGCAGCGGCGAAAGATGAATTGACAGGCGAGGCGTCGCACCCGCCTCGCCTCTCACGCAACTGGCCTGTGGGCGGCGGCTCTGCTATGAGCCCCGCCATGGAGCCGCAACAGACACTCGAGGCGCTTCGGCGCGGCGACCTCGCGGGCGCGCGCGAATTGCGCCTCCCGGGCCTCGCCGAGTTCCCACGCGAAGTTTTCGGATTAGCCGAGACGCTGGAAGCGCTCGATCTCGGCGGCGGGGAATTGCGCGAACTGCCCGACGACATGGGCCGCCTGCGCAAATTGCAGGTGCTGTTTTGCTCCAATAACAACTTCGCGATTTTGCCGCCGTCGCTCGGCGACTGCGCCGCGCTGCGCATGATCGGCTTTCGCCGCACGGGACTGCGCGAAGTTCCGGGCGAAGCACTGCCGCCGCTCCTGCGCTGGCTCACGCTGACCGACAACCACATCGAACGCCTCCCGGACGCCCTCGGCGAAAGGCCGCATTTGCAGAAGCTGATGCTTGCCGGCAATCGGCTCGATTCCCTGCCCGCGACATTGCGTTACGCGGAAAGGCTCGAACTGGTTCGGCTGAGCTCGAACCGTTTCGACGCGCTGCCGTCGTGGCTTCGGACGCTGCCGGCCCTCGCCTGGATTTCATGGGGCGGCAATCCTTTCGAGCGCGAGATCGAGACGGCGGCGGCCGCGCCCGCCGCCTGGGCGCATCTCGAGGTCGACGCGCTGTTGGGCGAAGGCGCCTCGGGACGCGTGCACCGCGCCACCTGGCGCCGGAACGGCGACGCAGGGCGACCCGTCGCGCTGAAGATTTTCAAGGGCGCGATGACGAGCGACGGCCTGCCCGCGCGCGAAATGGCCGCTTGTCTCGCCGCCGGAGACCACCCCAATCTGACGGCCGCGCTCGGCCGGCTGACCGATCATCCCGACGGCGCGCAGGCGCTGCTCATGCCGCTGCTGCCGCCGCACTGGCGCCGGCTCGCCGATCCGCCGAGCTTCGAAACCTGCAGCCGCGACGTTTACGACGCCGGAATGCGCATGTCGGCCGACGCCGGGCGCGCCCTTGTGCGCGGCGTCGCGGCGGCGGTCGCGCATCTGCACGCGCGCGGCCTGATGCATGGCGATCTCTACGCCCATAACATTCTGTGGGACGAGGCGAGCGGAGAGGCGACTCTGGGCGATTTCGGCGCCGCCTGCGCCCTGCCCTCGGGCGATGAAGGCGACGCCTGGCGCCAAATCGAGGTCCGCGCGTTCGGATTGCTGCTCGACGAAATTTTGGATCGTTGCGCGCCCGCACCCGACGGCGGCGAAAAACTGCGCGGTCTGGCGCGCGCCTGTGTCCAGAAGGATGTACGCGCCCGACCGCTTATGGCGGAAGCGCTGAAGGAAATCTGACCGCCTTGCGAAGCAATGGCGAGCGCCTCTCCGCCTCGCATCTGCGGCAAAATGCGGAATTGCCCTGCTTTGCTTTTGTTCTAAGCTTTGCGGGTCGCCGTCGCATGTAGAGGCGGCGACCCTTGAAAAAGGGGGAGAGCCATGACGAGGCAAGACTTCATCGTCACGGACCAGTCGAGCGTATGGTTGTTCGAGCCCCTGACCGAAGCTGCGCAACGCTTCGTCCGCGAGAGTGTGAACGTGGACGAGTGGCTGTGGCAGGGCCAGCGTTTCGTCGTCGACTATCTGTCCGCGGGGGCGCTCGCCGAAGACCTTCAGGACGAGGGCTTCTCCGTCGTTACAAAGCACTGACGAAACACCCTCACCCGGAGCCTTCTTGGCCTCTCCCGCGAGGGAAAGGCGCATGACGGCGCCGCTTTTTGGGTTCCCCTTTCTCCCCTTGCGGGAAAAGGCGTTCCGCCGAAGCAAGACGGGGCGCGCTCCCTCAGAGCGGAAGCCGGCCCTGCGCCTCGGTCTCCGAGCCGCCGGGCGTCGGGGCCATCTCCGGACCTTTCAGAAAAGACGCGGCGTCTCGTACGATTTCCGCCTTGCGCTCGGCGCTCATGGCGTCGAGGGCCTTCAGCGGCATGGCGAGGCGCGGGGTCTTGGCGAGACGTTCGCGGTTTTCTAGAAAGAAATTCCAGTAAAGATAATTAAAGGGACAGGCTCTCGCGCCGCTTTTCGCCTGCGCCTCGTAGAAACAGCTTTTGCAATAATTCGACATGCGGTCGATATAGGCGCCCGAGGCCGCATAAGGCTTGGAGGCGAGGAGGCCGCCGTCGGCGAAAATCGCCATGCCATGCACATTGGGGAGTTCCACCCATTCGAATGCGTCGGCGTAAACGATGAGAAACCATTCTTCGATCGCTTCCGGCGCGACGCCGGCGAGCAGCGCGAAATTGCCGGCGACCATCAGTCGCTGAATATGATGCGCATAGGCGTTTTGGCGCGTGTCGGCGACCGTCTGCGCGAGACAGTTCATGCGCGTTTCGCCGGACCAGTAGAACCATGGCAAGGGGCGCGCGGCGCGCAGAGCGTTGCTCTCGCGATAGTCGGGCATGCACAGCCAATAGACTCCGCGCACATATTCGCGCCAGCCGAGGATCTGACGGATGAAGCCCTCGACCGCGTTGAGCGGCGCGCGCCCCGCCAGGAAGGCGCGCTCGGCCGCGACGCAGACCTCATGCGGCGTCAACAGGCCAATGTTGAGCGACGTCGACAGCAGCCCATGGTACAGGAAAGGCGCGCCCGTGCGCATGGCGTCCTGATAATCGCCGAAAGAAGGCAGGGACTTCGCGAGAAAATCGTCGAGCGCGGCCAGCGCCTGCGCCCGCGTGACCGGCCAGCCGAAAGAGTCGAGATCGCCAAAATGATCGGCGCAGCGCGTCTCGACGAGCGCCATGACCTCCTGCGTGAGCGCGTCCGGCGCGAAGCGCCGCCGCGTCGGCGCGCGAAACTTGTCCGGCAGCGACCGGCGATTTTCCACATCGAAATTCCAGCGCCCGCCGACTGGCGCGTCGTCCCTCATCAGAAAGCCGGTGCGCCGCCGCATGTCGCGGTAGAAAAACTCCATGCGCAGCGCCGCGCGCCCCTCGGCCCAGCGCGCGAAATCGGCGCGGGAGCAGAAAAAGCGGTCATCGTCGCGAATTTCGACGGGAACTCCGAGCGCCGCGGACCACTCGCTCATCATCTCCCGCACCCGCCACTCGCCGGGCTCGGTGACGACGACGCGCGACGGCCGATGGCGGGCGACGGCGCGCGCGAGTTCTCCGGTGAAGGAGCCTGTATTGGCGGGATCGTCGAGGCGCACATAGTCGACCGCGACGCCCTCGGCGGCGAGCTCCAGCGCGAAATGGCGCATGGCCGAGAGGATGAGGACGATTTTCTGCTTGTGGTGGCGAACGTAGCGGGTCTCGTCGGCAACCTCGGCCATGAGCGCCACGTCGCCGGGCGCGAGCCCGTCGAGGGCCGAGATGGCGCGCGTGAGCTGGTCGCCGAGGAGGAAGCGCAGCGTTTTGGTCATGCGGCTTTGAGTTAGCGCCGCGCCCGCCGATTGCAACGAGCAACGAGTGCCGCGTTCCGCTTAGTGCTCGCCGATGAAGTGACGATGGTTGTGGATCGGAGCGACGCGGCGCGGCTGATGGGGGCGAGGTCGCGCAAAGCGATCCAGGCGCCGGCCGGTTATTGGAGGCTCGACGATCACCCCGCCCTGCGGCAAGGCGCGACGCGCCGAGGGGGCGAGAACAGTGGGATTGATGACCTGCTGCGCCGAGGCGGCCTGCGCCCAGATCAGGCAGCAAGCCGCGCAAAATGCTGACATACGCATTGGAGGACCTTGGTTTTTTTTGAAGCGTAGCCCGTCGCTAGCAGATGGCGCCCCGCCTCGTAAAGCGGCGCCGTCGCAAAGCCGTTGGACTCCCTTACGGCTCGAGCTTTCGCGGCGCGCCAAAGAACGTCCGCACCTCGGGCGGCACGCGCGCCAGCTTTTCGTTCACCATCGTCACGGCGAGCGAGACGCCGCCCTTGATGCTGAGCCCGGCGAGCTCCGCCCAGCCGGGGCCGAGGCAGGCGGACAGAGCGTCGAGCTCGTCGCGCTCGGCGCGATGATTGGCCAGGGCCGCCAGGATCTCCTCGCGCGGAAGGTCGAGTGCGCGCGCGAGCGCGTCGAGGGGCGACTCGCCCACCCGCCAGGCGCCGACGTGATAGGCAAGGATGGCGTGTTTCGCCGCGCGCCATTGCCGATCGATCCGTGCGCAATTGCCTGCATGTTCTGTTGTGAGTGCCGCATCCATCGTTGTCGAACTTTTTTTATTTGTTAACGCTCGAAGCTGAAAAAATCTCCTCATCTAGCGCCCAGAATCCATTTCCCTCGCGCGCCAGGAGGAGGACGGCATTGTGATTTTGCCGCCAGGAACGATTTTGATGATTGTCCCGTGTCGATTATATGGCGTCGCGACGGGAACGCCGTTGACGGTCGCGCGCACGACGCCGTTGACGTCGGTGACGCTAATCGATTGCGCGCCAGTCGTCGTAGCGATCAGCACGTCGCCAAAGGCGATGTTGGGCCCCGCGAGCAGAATCAAAAGAAAAAGGGCGACGCCGCGCTTTTGATTTTGCATCGAAACCTCCTGAAGCCTTCGAAAATCCCTTGCGGCCGGCGCGCAAACGCCAGCCGCGGCGTTTTCAAAGGACGTTCGCGTCAGCTTTCATCAGGGATGACCCGCCGGCAGAAGCGGCAAGGTCTCGATGGCCTGACCAAGGCCCGTATAACTTTGAGGTCCTGTTTGGCCGACTGTCGCCGTATTGGAAAGCGAGCTTCCCGGCTTGCCGACGGCGACCTGCTGAACGGCGAAATAATTGGCGAGGCTGTTCTGCTGGGTCGCGATCGTATTGTTATGTCCAAATTGCGCGCCGGCGGTGGCGCTCACCAGCGGATTGCTGAATTGGACGCCGACGAAGCTCGGATTGACGCTCAGGAAATTTTGCGCCTGCGCTCCACCGGCCCCGATCGAGACGAGAACCGCAATGATGAAATATCGCATTTCTTGTGCTCCTCGTTTTTCGGCCGATGCGCCGATGGCGACAGGCAGGGGCGCCGCGCCCGAAGAGAAGATCGCGGCCTCGGGCCGCGATCCGATCTAATCAGGAGGGTCTCAAGACGGCTCTCACCAATTGCCGAAGTTCAGCGGAACCTGCGCCTGAATCACGGTCGCCTTGTTGATGGCGGCGCCGCCCTTCGAGGTGTTGCCGATTGACTGATTAACGGTCGCCGATTGCGACAGATCGCCATGCCACTGGTTGACCGGGACCTGGGCCTGCACCACCCACGCCTTGTTGAGCGCGAAGCCGCCCTTCGAGGTGTTGCCGATCGCCTGGGTGACGTTCGCGGTCTGGCTGAGATCAAGAGCAAATGCGAAGCTGGTCGAAAGAGCCAGAACGACAGGAATCAAAAGAAGCTTCTTCATGATGAGTCCTTCCACTTTTGCAACGCGAAGCTGTCTTCAGGAGCTTCGATGAAGGACGTAACGCGCGCCAGACAGGCCGACAGGCGCCCATTCGGATAGGCGCCCGAACGGATTAGGTAGTTTCACCGAAACAAGCGTTTCCTTGATCGTTGCGACCCCTGCTAATGCAAATTGTGAGCGAGCGGCGGCGTCGCGCCCCTCTCCCGACTCTAGACGCGAGGGCGACCGCAGCCGCGTGGCGTTCACGCGCCGTCCTGCGGCGGGCGCGCAATCCAGTAGAGCAGGCAGAAGGCCGCTGTGATGAGCCCGCTGCCGTAAAGCGTCCCGGCGAGATCTTCACTGGGGATCCAATAGCTCGCAACGGAGAGCGTGAGGCCCGCCGCCGCGACATAGATCGGGCGCGGATCGCGCTCGTGCGGCTCTTTTTCGAGCCTCTTGCGCCAGCCCATATTCATCCTCCCGCCGCGGCGAAACCCTCACCAGGCGACGATCTTGCCAGGGTTCATGATATTGTCCGGATCGAGCGCATGTTTGATCGTGCGCATCGTCTCGATGGCGCCGGCGCCCGCCTCGCTGATCAGAAAGCCCATCTTATGCAGGCCGACGCCATGCTCGCCGGTGCAGGTGCCGCCCATGCTGAGCGCGCGCGCGACGAGCCGCTGATTGAGTCCCTCGGCAGTCGCGCGCTCCTGCGCGTCGTGGGGACCGATGAGATAGCCGAAGTGAAAATTGCCGTCGCCGACATGGCCGAGGAGAAAATAGGGAATGCCGCTGGCGTCGGCTTCGGCCTTCGACTCGAGGAGGCAATCGGCGAGCCGGCTGATCGGCACGCAAGCGTCGGTGACGATCGCGCGGCAACCCGGCCGGCTCTGCACGGCGGCGAAATAGGCGTGATGCCGTGCGGTCCACAATCGCGTGCGCGCCTCGGGGGTCGCGGCCCATTCGAAAGCGCGGCCCCGATGCGCGCACGCGATCTCCTGCACGGTCTCGGCCTGCTCCTTCACGCCGGCGGGAGACCCATGAAACTCCATCAGCAGCATCGGCTCCTCGATGAGCGCGAGCTTTGAGTGTCGGTTGACCATGGCGACGGACGGGCCGTCGAGCAGTTCGACGCGCGCAATGGGAACGCCGAGCTGAATGATCTCGATCACCGTCTGCACGGCGTCGGCGATGTCGGCGAAAGAGCAGATCGCCGCCGAGATCGCCTCCGGCAGCGGATAGACGCGCAGTGTGATTTTCGTCATCACGCCGAGCGTGCCCTCGCTGCCGATGAAGAGGCGCGTCAGGTCGTAGCCGGCGCTCGATTTGCGCGCCTGGGTTCCGGTGCGAATGAGGTCGCCCTTCGCGGTCACCACGTCGAGCGCCAGCACATTTTCACGCATCGTGCCATAGCGTACGGCGTTGGTGCCGCTGGCGCGGGTCGCACACATGCCGCCGATGCTAGCGTCGGCGCCGGGATCGATTGGAAAGAACAGGCCGTAGGACTTCAGTGCGCGATTGAGCGCTTCGCGCGTGACGCCGGGCTCGACGGCGACGGTGAGGTCTTCGGGCTGAACGGCGAGCACGCGGTTCATGCGCGACACGTCGAGACTGACGCCGCCCTCGACCGCGAGCAGATGGCCTTCGAGCGACGAGCCGACGCCAAAGGGGATGATCGGCGTCTTATGTTGCGCGCAGAGCCGCACCGCGTCAGCGACATCCTCCGCGCTTTCGGCAAAGACGACCGCCGCCGGCGGCGGCACATGAGTATAGGCGGATTCGTCGCGGCCATGCTGTTCGCGCAGCGCCGGCGCCGTGGAGAAGGCGGCGCCGAAGCGCGCGGCGAGCGCGCGCGAGAGTTCAGGCGGCGTCGGCCGCTGTGCGACTTTCGGCGCGGGCGCCGGGGTCACGGTCTCGTCGTCGGGCAGGCGCGGGTTTGCGACAGAGGACATGAGGGCTCCTGACATTCGACGAAACGACTCACGGCGCGACGGGGCCGATCTGGGCGAGCGCCATTTGCAAGGGCGCGCTCGACATCTGGATAAGCCCGCGATTGGGCGTATCGAGATCGAGCGTTAAATGGATCGCCATGGCCATGGACAGAGCGACGATCGTCAGGGTCGCAACCGACATGGCGTTATGGGGCGCGACCACGCCATAGCTCGCAAAGACGCCGCAAAGCCAAAAAATAAGAATGGCCAGGAACGGCCATTGGATGGAGCCGTCCGAGCCGGCGTATTTGAGCCATCTGAAGGCGCCGAGTTCATTCGTCAGCGTCAGCGCATTGGCGCGCAGCCAGCTTTCACGCTCGTTCTGCGGCGCGAGCTCCAGCAGCTTCAATTGCAGCTTGTTGACGCCGATGCCCCTGCGCGTCTTCTCCGTGTTGAAGCCGTCATGGGCGGCGATCTCGATCCGCTCGACGCCGCGCAGGACGATGCCGCGCAGCATTTCGCGGCTCTCGTGCGCCTGCGGCCCATATTTTGAGAGCGCCGCGTCGAGCGCAATGATCTTGGCGGCGCTCGCCTCGACTTCCGTGTTGCGCTGCTCGAAGGAGGTCGAGGCCGAGGCGATGATGAGGCCGAGCGTCAGGGACGCCAGCGCCACGAGCATGCGCCGCGCCTCCTTGACGAGATCGCGGTTGCGGTCCGTGAGCTGCGTTTCGGGAAGCGCGCGGCCAAGCCACAGTCCGACAAGCGACGCGGCCATGAAAGTAGCGAAGGACAGAACGCTAATGAGCAGCGGGTTCACGACAAAGCTTCCGGATGTCTCGGCGGCGGGACGATAACGCAGGCCCGGTCGCTTCTCAACGCGTCACACATAGCGCAAGCTTGCGAACATTCCCGCCTGAGCGTGATAGAGCAAATGACAATGAAAGGCCCAGCGCCCGGGGTTATCGGCGTCGAAGGCGATGACGACGCGTTTGCCGGGCGGAACGAGCACAGTGTCGCGCAACGCTCCCGCAAACCGCGTTCCGTCGATCTCGATCACCTGAAATCTGTGGCCGTGCAGATGCATCGGGTGGGACATCATCGTCTTGTTGGTCAAAGCGAGCTCGACGCGCTCCCCGGCCTTGACGTCGTAGGGCGGGGTCCTGTCGTTCCAGACGCGATTGTCGATCGACCAGACATAGCGCGCCATGTCTCCGGTAAGATCAATCGGGATCGTGCGATCCGCTTTTCGCGCGGCGAGCGGAGAGGCGGCCCGCAATTGTGACTCCAAAGCGAGATCGAGCGCCGCGGCGGGCTCGGCGGCCGCCTGCGGCAACTTCTCGATGGGCGCGCCCGGCGCCGAGAGGATGACGGCCGCCTGCCTCCTCTCTCCCTCGAGCACGAAGCAGATTGGAAAAGCGCGGGCGCCTTTGGGGAGATCGACGAGAATATCGAGCCGCTGCGCCACGGCGATGGGGAAGCTCCGCCCGGTTACCGGAACGACGTCCTGACCGTCCACCGCGACGAGGCTGCCGTCGAGCGCGCCAAGATCCACCCTGAAATTGCTCATCGAGGCGCTGTTGACGAGGCGCAGAAGAATCCGCCCGCCGGCTTCGACCGGGATGACGTCGGGCGCGTCGATCGTGCGCTCATTGGCGAGGAAGGCGTCATAGGCGACGTCATTGAGGTCGGGCGCGGCGGTTTTGCGCGCCGCCGCTTCCTTGCCCATGCGCATTTTCATGCGGCTCGCGCCGTGGCGCGATCCCGTCGCGACGAGCCCCGCATAGATTTCCTGCGGCGAGGCGAAACTGAAGTCGGCGAGCATGACGACGATCTCTTGCCGCTGCGCAAACCGCCTTGGATCTTTAACGATCAGCGGCGCGGCGAAGAGCAGTTGCTCCTGCAAGCCGTAATGCGAATGCATGTAATAGGTGCCGCCGAAGCCGAGCGGAAAATCATAATCCGCCGCGCCGCCGGGCGGGATGGCGGGGCCGGAAATCTCTGGCACGCCGTCCTGGCGCCAGGGCGGCGCGAGTCCGTGCCAATGCACGAGGCTCGGCTCATCGAGCGCATTTTCGACCCGCACGCGAAAGCGGCCGCCGACGTTTGCGGTGAAACCCTCTTCGCCATCCGCGCCGGCGATCGCATAGACCGAGGCGGGCCGACCCGCGACCTCGATCGTCTTGCGCTGCAGCTTCAAGACGCGCAGGGGCGCCTCCGCCCGCGCGGGACATGCGCTCGCAGCGGCGAGCGCCGCTGCGTTCCTCAGCAAGGCGCGTCTCGACAGCATGGGCTCCGGTCCTTCTTATCAGAGAGAACGCAGTGCGGCCTTCAAGAGCGCGCCTGATCCGCGCGTCTAAAGGCGGACCCGAGCGCCGGGGCGACAGGCGTCTCGACGCGAGAGGCGCGTCAGCGCAATTTCACCGTCAGATCGGTTCCATCCGCGCCGGTCTCGCTGCTCGGCGGCTGATCCGAAACAATGATCGACGCGCCGGTCCACAGGCGCTCGCCGATGCGGGCGCGAATCTCGGGCGCCATGTCGATCCGGTCGAGCGCTTCCGCGGCGTCAAAAACGCCGGGCACGGAGAGGACCGACCATTTCAGCCCCGTGGCGTCCTCATTGGCGGCGCTTGCAATGAAGAGATGGGAGCCGAGCGGCCTCTCCGGGTCTCGCACGCTGATCGGCGCGTCGAACAAGGGCGTGAGCCCCTGCCGCACATAGAGGCGCTGATCCTTTTTGCTGATCAGCACCGAGAGCGGGGCGAGACGTCGCCTCGCCTCCGCATCGGCTTTCGAGGCGGCCGCCGACGCGGCCGTCGCCTGGGTTAATCGCCCCGCCGCGTCCGAGAGCGCCGCCTCTTTGGCGGCGAGCGACGCTCTTGCCGCCGAAAGCGCCGTCTTCGCCTCGATCGAGGCCGTCGCGAAGGCGACCTTTGCGGCGGCCGCGGCGGCGCGCGCCGTCGCCGCGGCCTCCATGGCGCTCGCATATCTGGTTCGGCGCAGGCTGTCGTCCGTATCGCCGAGCGAGGCCTCCGTCTGCAGCGCATGGGCCTTTGCCGTCGCCGCGAGATAGGCCTCGTCAGCGGCGTCGGCCTTCCCCTGCGCCGTCGACGAGGCCGCCTCCGCCGCGGCGAGCGCGCGGGCGGCCGACGCGGCCTCGTCCTGCGCCGCGCGCTCGAGGGCTGCGGCGGCCTTCAAGGCCTTGGACGCCGAAATCGCCTCGGCGGCGGCGCGCGCCTTGAGCCGCTCGGCGTATTGCCGCGGGTTCAGCCGCGGGCTGGGTCCGGGCTCGTCGCCGGAATCGGGCGGGCCGTAGACGAAAGCCTCGCGGCCCGGCTCCGCCGCCACATAGATTTTCGGCTCCGGCAACACGGCATGCGAAATGACCGCCGGAGGGACGTCGTCCGGCGCAATGACGATGCGCTCGCCGATCTTGGTCATGCCCCAGAGCTTCTCGGCAAAGTCGGCCGGCAGCCGCACGCAGCCATGCGAGGCCGGATGGCCTGGGACCACGCCGACATGCATGGCGATCCCCGACCAGGTGATGCGCTGCATGAAGGGCATGGGCGCGCCCGAATAGATATTCGACTTATGGAAGCGCTCGCGCCCGATGATGGTGAAAATGCCTTTCGGCGTCGCATGCCCCTCCATTCCCGTCGAGACGGGCGAGCGCGTCACCAGGCCGTTGTGATTGTAGATCGAAATCTGCTGGTCGGCGATCGACACCACGCCGAAGAGCGGCAGGCCGGGAGCCGCCTCGGGATACGGCTTCGCGTCTCGCTGGGGGGCGGCGACCACAGGGCGCGCGGGCTTCGGCGGCTCGCGGCGGACGGCCTTCGCCGGCGGCGGCGCGGGGGTCGCCTTCTGCAGATGAGTCGGCGCGGCGGGCGCCGCCTCGCTGCGCGGCGGTTCGCGATCGAATAAAGCGAAGAAATCCAGGGCCAAAGCCGGATGGGTCAAAAGTACAAAGGACGAAACGCTCGCTGCGAGCAGCGAGCCGACGATGCGGCGAGGGGGAGGGCGCATTGGTTTTCGTCCGAGAATGAAAGAATCAATCAAGCAGCCACTGTGACGCAGCTTCGCAAGGCGGGCTATTGCGGCGGCGCAACACCCGGTTGAAAATCGTGCAGCTTTTCGCCCGGCCGCCGCTGTGGCATGAGCGCATGGTTATCGGAGGGTGAACAGTGATACGACTTTGCGACGGCGGGCCGCGCGCGCGCCTGAGAATTCTCTACAAGGTGCTGGCCGGCGTCGCCGTGATCGTCGCTCTGATCTCGCTCGCGCCCGAGCTCGGGCGGCTCGGATAAGCGCCGCGCTGGTCGCGGGCGAGAAAACTTGTCAATTGAAAATCAGGATCGATCAGGTCTAGAGTCTGGCGCGGCGCGGAAACATGAACACGGTGGAACGCCACTCATGCAGACGGCATACGATGCGGTGCTTCTTTTCGGCGTCACGGCGTTCGTCGCCTCGGGCCTGCTTCTCGGCCGCTCGACCTACAAGGTCGCCAAGGACCAAGACTGGACGGCTGCGGCCATTGGCTTGCTCCTGACCGGCGTCTGCGCGCTTGCGGCGGGTCTTATTTGCCTTCTCTTGTTTTATGCGCCGAGGGCGCGGGCGTCCGCGGCCCCGCCCCGGACGCCCGTCCTTCGGATCGTCGCCTATCAGGCGCGGTAGGCGCTACGCAACGCCGTCCCGCGCGGGAGCCTTGGACGAAGCGCGCGCGGTCAGCGTCGCTGCATCGCGCCGAAAAGCGTCGCCGTCAACGCGCCGCCGGTGACGACCAGCGTCACGCCCAACTGCAACAGCGCCACGAGAATGAGGGTCGGTTGATTGAGGCCGGCGAGCGCGAGAATCCCGAGCACGATCGCCGCGAGGCCGGCGAGCGATTGAGCCACGGACGAGCCGGACGCGATCTGCGAGACGAGAACCTCGCGCGCGGCGAAGCGGCTCTCGGCGAGGCCGGGGTGCGCGGCATGGCGCATCGCATGGAGTTGCGGAACCAGGCTGCTGCCCAAAACCATGGCGACGCCGAAGGCGATCACCGCCGACGGAACGAGAAGGCCCGCGTTGAATCCCACGAGGGCGAGAACGCCGAGCACGATCCCGGCCGCCCCGATAAGCAGAACGGCGGCGACATTGCCACCCGGCTCCATCTCGATGGCGTCGCGATCCGATCTTGCGATCTGCGCGAATTCGGCGACGCAGGCGCTCCCCTCCAGGAGCAAAGCCACGCCGAAAATGATGGTCGCCGCCGCGATCATGACCGGCGGATTGATGTCCGCCAGGCCGCAAATCGCAAGAACGGCCGTGGCGACGCCGCCGATGGCGTCGACCAGGCCGCCGAAGGCGGCCGGCGCATTCTGGCGCATAGGGCTTTCAGGTGCGACTGACATGGCTTTGTCCTTCTACTTGGCCACGATCCGAAGCGCAGCTTTGGTCGATGAGAGAAACTCAGCCCGCCTTGCGCGGCTCGCGCACGGCATGGCGCATCAGAGAGAACGGACGAACGATCCGCGCCGTCACGGCCGTGGCGCTGGCGCTCGACAGGACAAGGGCGGACGCCGCAACGATCAGGGCGGCAAGATTGAGCGTAAGATCATTTGGCCCCCCTGCGGCGGCGATGGCCCCGAGAGCGCCCGACGTAAAGCCGGCGAGAGACAGGAACGCCGGGCTGCCCCCCGTCGCGGCGCCTTCGCTCTGACCCCCGCCGATCTCATGGATAGACTGAAGTTCCCACAGAACGTTGCTTTTGAGCACGAGGCCGGCGCCGAAAACCATGCTTGCGACAGGCGTCAGCACCGCGGGATCGGCCCCCGCCAGCGCGATGACCGCAAGCGCTGCGCCGGCCAACCCTGCGACGACGATCGAATAACGCAGCGGGCCGCTCGCGTCGCGACGCGCGTAACAGCGCAAGAGACGCGCGCCGTTCGCGGCCAAAGCGACGCCGAGCACCATTGTCGCCGCTACGGCCATGATGGGCGCAACGACGCCGGCGAGGCCACACGCCGCAAGCGTGATTGCGCTCAAGCTCGCGACCACGTCAAAGGCTTCATAGGTCCAGCCGGCGCGGGTTTCCGCCGCAGTCGCCATGGCGCGTCTCCCGTTCAGGCGCGACGCAGCGTCACCGCCTGCATCATCAGGGCGAGGCCGCCGCCGGAGATCAGGACCCCGGCGCCGAGAATGAGCAGCGCCGACAGCACGAGCGGGAAGCCCCCGGTCTGCGCCAGCGCCAGAACGCCAAGCACGAGCGCGACGAGACCCGCGATCGCGGGCGCGATTTCCGAAGCCTGCGCTCCATCCGGGACGTTGCGCATGAGCGCGCCGGCGCCATTGCTCAATAGAAGCGCTCCCCCGAAGCCGATCACGGCCACGGCCGTCAAGGCGAGCGGCGCGACGTCGAGAAGCGCGAGAATCCCAAGCGCAAGCCCGCCGACTCCGGCCAGGAACAGCGCCGTGAGCGCGCCGCCGAAATCCCCGATCATTGCAAGACCGGCCGAGGCGTCCGCGGCGGACAGGGCGGAAGCGATCATTCCAGCGCGGGCGAGCAGCGCGCCGCTCACGACGAGCGCCGCGATCGCCGCCAACATCGGCGGCTCGACGCCCGCGAGGCCGCAGATCGCGAGGATGATCGCGGCGGCGCCTCCCGCCGCATCGACGACGCCGGCGCCGACGACGCCGCCCACTGGCCTGGCTTCCTTTCGAAAGGCGACAGACATGAGCTTCACTCCCTGCATGAATGAAGGCGCGAGGGCGAGGACGTCCGACCCAACGCTCGAGGAAAAGGTCTGGAGCCCGCGAGCTTGCCCGACTGTCTAGAGTGGGATCGGGACGGGCGCTGACAAGCGCGGCTGGCCGCAGGAACGATCATTGTCGACGCCTGACCCGAACATGCAGGCAGGCGAGCGCAAGCCCCTCGCCGCGCAGGGTTTTCTGGGAGGAACGGCGAGGGCGCCGACGCGTTGAGGGCGGGGGGATTCAAAGGAGTCTCACATGAAACTGGCTCTCGCATCCAGCGCCGTCCTCGCGATCGCTCTCATGACGCCGCTGCAGGCCCAGACGATGCGCCAGCAGACCCAGCAAAATCCCGCGACGAACGCGCCGCTCACACAGGCCGAGCGGCTCACGACCGACCAGTTCCTCACCAAGGCCTGGAACATCAACCAGTTCGAGATCCAGGCGGGACAGGAGGCCGAGAACAAGGCGATGGGATCGGAGTTCAAGAACTTCGCCCGGATGATCGTCGACGATCACACCCAGATGAACGACCAGCTGCGATCGCTCGTTCAGCGCGGGCGCGGCATGCAGCTCCCCACCGCGCTCGACAATGAGCATCAAACCAACCTCAGCCAGCTGAAGTCCGCTTCCGAGCGCAATTTCGACCGGCAGTTCAGAACGCAGCAGATCAAGGGCCATCAGGAGGCGCTGCGAATCTTCCAGGCCTACGCCTCGAACGGCGACAATGCGCAGCTGAGAGACTGGGCGCAGAATTCGGTCGCCATGCTGCAACGTCATCTCGACCGGGCCGAAAAACTGCAGGAGCCCTCGGGCGTCATGTAAGGTTGCGCATCGCGCGCAATGGCGGGCATGCTCCCCGTCATTGGGGGGCGCGGCCGACGCCAGGCCCCTGGGCTGTCACCGCTTTTCCCCTGCACCCTCTCTCCGCACGCGGGGAGAGGGATCCCTCACGCGAGGAGAATTACGATGGCCCGCACGGACGTTCTCATCGCGGGCGCTGGACCGACGGGCCTGGTTTTGGCCCTGTGGCTCGCGAAATTCGGCGTCTCCGTCAGGATCGTCGACAAGAGCGAAGGACCAGGCGAAACCTCGCGGGCGCTCGCGATCCACGCGCGCACATTGGAGCTCTATCGCCAGCTCGATCTCGCCGACGCCGTAATCGCGCGAGGGCGCCGCGTCGCGGCGGCCAATCTCTGGGCGCGCGGCGAGAAGGTTGCGCGCATCCCGTTCGAATTCGTCGGCGAGCGGCTGACCGCCTATCCGTTTCTGGAAGTCTTTCCGCAGGACGCGCATGAGCGCCTGCTGATCGAGCGCCTTGAAAAATCCGGCCTCGCCGTTGCGCGCCGGACAGAGCTCGTGCAGGTCGCCGACGCGGACGGCCATATTCGGGCGACGTTGTGCGGCCCCGACGGACGCGAGGAGATCTGCGAGGCGCCGTTTCTCGCCGGCTGCGACGGCGCGCATTCGACGGTGCGGAGTCTCATGCGCGCCGGCTTTCCGGGCGGCGCGTACCAGCGTGTCTTCTACGTCGCCGATGTCGCGGCGTCGGGGCCGGCGCTTAACGGCGAATTGCACGTCGATCTCGACGAGGCCGACTTTCTGGCCGTTTTTCCCATGCCGGGCGAAGGACGGGCGCGGCTTGTCGGCACGGTGCGCGACGCGCGAGCGGAGCGGGCTCGGACGCTGACATTCGACGACGTCGGCGCGCGCGCAATCGACCATATGAAGGTCAAGGTCGAGACGCTCAACTGGTTCTCGACCTATCATGTGCATCATCGGGTCGCGGCGCGCTTCCGCTTCGGGCGCGTCTTTCTCCTGGGCGACGCCGGGCATATTCACAGCCCCGCCGGCGGACAGGGGATGAACACCGGCATCGGCGACGCCGTCAATCTCGCCTGGAAACTCGCCGCGGTCGTCGGCGGCTTCGCGCCGGAGGACCTGCTCGACAGTTACGAGGCCGAGCGCATCGGCTTCGCGCGGCGGCTGGTGGCGACGACGGACCGCGTCTTCAGCTTCGCGACGGCGGAGGGACGCCTCGCAGACTTCCTGCGCACGCGCGCAACCCCTTTGCTGCTGCCGAGGCTCATGCGCCTTGCGCCGGTGCGCGATTATATTTTCCGCAACGTCTCGCAAATCGCGCTGAACTACCGCGGCGGTCCGCTCAGCGTGGGCGAAGCCGGCGCCGTTGCGGGCGGCGACCGCCTGCCATGGGCGCCGATGGATGGCTCCGACAATTTCGCGCCCCTCTCCGAGCTGAGCTGGCAGGCGCATGTCTATGGCGCGGCCGGCCCCGCGCTCGCGGCCTGGTGCGCCGATCACGGCTTGCCGCTCCATGTCTTCGACTGGGGACCGACGCATGTCGCGGCCGGCCTGAAACGCGACGCTCTCTATCTGGTCCGGCCGGACGGCTATGTCGCGCTCGCCGATCCCGCCGCGGCGCCCGCCGCGCTCGAGCGCTATTTCGCGCAGCGCGGGATTCGTCTGGCGGCGCGGCAAGACAGGCGGTCGGCGGCGGAATAGCGACGTCGGCGAAAACCGCGCGACGCCGCTTCAGACCGCGCCGCCGCCCTATATGCCCTTCCTGCCCGATCGTCGCCGGGACGGCGCCCAAAGGAGACGTGGCATGGTTGCAGCCGCACTGGCCCCTGGCAGGCCGCTCGCAGACGCGCGTCCCCTCGGCGCGCGCCTCTTCGAAACGCGCAGGCTCTCCTTGGAGATCGCCGCCCCGCTGAGCGCCGAAGATATGACGGTTCAGGCGATGGACGACGCCAGTCCGACGAAATGGCATCTCGCCCACACGAGCTGGTTCTTCGAGACCTTCATCCTCGCCGCGCACGACCCGCGCTATACGCCGTTCGACGAGGCCTTTGCCTATTGCTTCAACTCTTATTACGAGCGGCTGGGCGCCCGCCAGCCGCGGCCCAAGCGCGGCTTGCTGACGTGGCCGCCGCTCGATCGCGTCCTCGCCTATCGCGACCATGTCGACCGCGCGCTCGATAAGCTCCTCGCGGAGCAAGACCCGACGCCCTGGCGCCGTCTGATCGAGGTCGGGATCAACCACGAGCAGCAGCACCAGGAGCTGATGCTTACCGACATCCTCGCCCTCTTCGCCGCGAACCCTTTGCGGCCGGCCTATCGCGAGGCGCCGCCCCGCGCGCGTCGGGAGGCGCGCGAGCCGATGCGCTGGATCGATTTTCCCGGCGGCGTCTTTCCAGTCGGCCATGCCGGCGATGGGTTTGCCTTCGACAACGAGGGGCCGCGCCACGACGCGCTCATTCACCCCTTCCGGCTCGCTGATCGCTTGGTCACGAACGGGGAGTGGTTGGCGTTCATGGCCGACGGCGGCTATGAGACGCCGACGCTGTGGCTCTCGGACGGCTGGACGACCGTCGAGCGCGAAAACTGGCGCGCGCCGCTCTATTGGGAGCGGCGCGACGGCGCCTGGCTCCAAATGTCGCTTCACGGGCTGCAGCCGCTCGACGACGACGCGCCGGTCGCGCATGTCAGCTATTACGAAGCCGACGCCTTCGCGCGCTGGGCCGGCAAGCGCCTGCCGACGGAGTTCGAATGGGAGGTCGCGGCGGCGACGGCGCCGCAGGAGGGCAATTCGCTCGCGACGGGCGCCTTGCGTCCGCTGCCGGCCGGACCCTCGAACGGCGCGCCGCGCCAGATGTTCGGCGACGTCTGGGAATGGACGCAGAGCGCCTATCTGCCCTACCCCGGCTATCGCCCGCCCAAGGGCGCGCTCGGCGAATATAACGGCAAGTTCATGGTCTCTCAGCATGTGCTGCGCGGCGGCTCCTGCGCGACGCCGCGCGGCCATGCGCGCGCGACCTATCGTAACTTCTTCTACCCGCATCAGCGCTGGCAGTTCCTCGGCCTGCGCCTCGCCTCGGAGGCGGCGTAATGGCGGAAGCAAGGGAACGCGCCGCGCCGTTTCAGGCTCCAGGCGACGACTTCGCCGCCGCCGTCCTGAGCGGCCTGTCGCGGCCGCACAAGAGCCTTCCCTGTCGCTTTCTCTATGACGCGGTCGGCAGCGCGCTCTTCGAAGAGATCACCGGCCTGCCGGAATATTATCCAACGCGAACCGAAATCGGCATTCTCGAAGCTCACGCCCCTGAGATGCTGCAAGGCGTCGGCGACGAGACCGTCCTCGTGGAATTCGGCTCCGGCTCCAGCGTTAAGACCGAGATTCTGCTCGGAGCGGTCGGCGGGCTTGGCGCCTATATCCCGATCGACATTTCTCAAAGCGCGCTCGCCGACGCGCAGGCGCGGCTGCGCGTGAGATTTCCCAAGCTCGACGTGAGGCTGATCGCGGCGGATTTCTCGGCGCCGATCGCGCTTCCCGCCGATGTGGCGCAACGCAGGAAGCTCGGATTTTTCCCCGGCTCGACGATCGGCAATTTCCCGCCCATGGAGGCGACGCGCTTGCTCGCCGCGATGCGCGAGACGCTCTCGCCCGACGCAAGGCTCGTCATTGGCGTCGATCTGAAGAAAGACCCCCGCCGGCTTGTTCGCGCCTATGACGACGCAGCGGGGGTGACCGCAGCCTTCAATCTCAACCTGCTGGCGCGCATCAACCGCGAACTCGCCGGCGGCTTCGATCTCGACGCCTTCCGCCACGCGGCGACCTACAACCCGGTCGACGGGCGCGTCGAGATGCATCTCGTCAGCCTGAAAGATCAGCTTGTCAGCGTCGGAGAGGCGCAGTTTCGCTTCCGCGCCGGCGAAACGATCCACACGGAAAACGCCTATAAATATTCCATCCCGCAGTTTCGTGAGATGGCGCAATCGGCCGGCTGGACGTCGCGCCGCGTGTGGAGCGACGGGTCGGGCTTGTTCAGCGTCCATGAACTGGTTGCGCCCTGATGGCCCCGGCGCACAACGATCGCGATCTCTGGCCCGCGCTGCCCTATGACGACTGGCGGGACACCTGCGCGACGCTGCATCTTTGGACCCAGATCGTCGGCAAGATCCGCCTGTCGCTGACGCCCTGGCTCAACCACTCTTGGCATGTGGCGCTTTATGTGACGGCCCGCGGGCTCACCACCTCTCCCATGGCGGTTGGGGGCGGTCTGTTGCAGATCGATTTCGATTTCGTTGACCACATGCTGCGCCTCGAGGCAAGCAACGGTCGTCGAGAGACGCCTCTCGAAGCCCAGTCCGTCGCGGCGTTTCATTCCAGGCTTTTCGTAAAGCTCGCGGAGCTCGGCGTTTCAGTGCGCATCGATGAGCGCCCCAACGAAGTCGCCGATCCGATCGCGTTCAGCGCGGATCGCGTTCATTGCGCCTATGACCCGCACTCGGCGCACCGGTTCTGGAGAGCGCTGGCTCAGGCCGACCGCGTGCTCAAGCTGTTTCGCACCGGCTTCATCGGCAAGGCGAGCCCGGTGCATTTCTTCTGGGGGAGCTTCGATCTGGCCGCCACACGATTTTCAGGCCGGCGCGCGCCGCGCCATCCGGGCGGCGTTCCCCACCTCCCCGACGCGGTCGTGCGCGAAGCCTATTCGCATGAAGTCAGCAGCGCGGGCTTTTGGCCCGGCGGCGCCGGCGTCGACTTCCCGGCTTTCTATTCCTACGCCTATCCCGCGCCCGCGGGCTTCGCGAGCGCAGCGATAAAGCCGCCGGGCGCCTTCTTCCACGAGGCGCTGCAGGAATTCATCCTGCCTTACGATATCGTGCGCAAAGCTGACGATCCGGACGCGACGCTGCTCGCCTTTCTGCAAAGCGCCTATGCTGCCGCCGCGAACGCCGCCGGCTGGGACCGCGCCGCGCTCGAGCGTCCGCTCGGACAGATCGGCGTCCCGCCCGCGTCCGCGTGACAGGGGTCACAGCAAACGAGGCCTTCGGCGCACGCCAAAGACCTCGTTTCACCACTCGCGCCCTTCAGTAGCCGCCCGTCCGTAGCCGCCGCCGTCACGCCCGGGCCCGCAATAGACCCGATATCCCCGCCGTTGCATCCCCCTGTGTCAAAATCGCGAGGCGGCTGCACATCTAAGGTTGTGCAACGTGCATTTTTCAGAACGCGCAGACGATGCGAGCAGACCCGAAAGTTCCGGTTTTGACTAATCGAAGCCAATTCAACGCTTACGCTTTGCAGCGGCGTGGCGGCTGAATTACCCTCCGAACTCGCGCCGAGGATGCCGGATCTCATTGGATGGAAAAGCAGAAGCATTGGGCGGCCAGTTTCGAGGCGGACGACATAGGACAGTTCAGCCATGTCGACGCCGCCTGGGGCCGCGTCACGGGACAAACGGTCGGCGCGACGCTCGGTTTCGGCTGGCTCGACGTCCTACACGACGACGATCGCGCGTCGCTGCGCGCCGCTTTCGATTCCGCTTTGCGTCAAGGGGCGCCTTTTCAGGCGGAATGTCGGCTGCGCCATAGCGACGGGGCTTATCGCTGGGTCCTCTTGATCGGCGCGCCGCGTTTCGATGAAGGCGGCGCATTTCGCCAGTTCACCGGCTTTATCGTCGACATCGACGCCCGCCGCGCCGCCGAAGCCGCGCTGCGCAAAACCGAGGAGCGTGAAGCCTTTCTGCTGCGGCTTGCCGACGCTTTGCGGCCGCTCGGCGATCCCGTTCAAATTCAGGACGCGGCGGCCCGGCTCCTAGGCGAACAGCTCGGCGCGGACCGGACTTATTACGCCGAAATCGACGAGACGCGCGGGAAGATCATCATCGAGCGCGCCTATGCCCGCAACGCCGCGCCGAGCGTCATCGGCGAGCACGACTTCGCCCCATTCCAGATCGTCCTCGACGTCCTGCGCGCCGGACGCGCCTTCGTCGCGGACGACGTCGCGGGCGATCCATCGATAACTCCCGCAGATGTCGCGGCCTACCACGCCTTCTCGATTCGCGGCGTCTTTTGTGCGCCGCTCCTAAAGGACGGCAGGCTGCGCGCCACGATGACGGCGCTGAGCGCCGCCCCCCGTCATTGGACCAGCGACGACGTCTTCCTGATCACGGAAACCGCCGAGCGCACCTGGGCCGCGGTCGAACGCGCGCAGGCCGAAGCGAATCTGCGCAAAAGCCAACGCCAGATGGCCCGCGACCTGGCCGACGCGAAGCGACTGCAGGCGATCAGCAGCGCCTTGGTCAAGCAAGACGACGCCGCGTTGCTTCATCAGGAGATCATGCAGGCGGCGATGACGTTGATGCAGTCCGACGCAGCCAGTCTGCAAATGTACGATTCTGAACAGGACGAATTGCATCTCCTGGCCTGGAAAGGCTTTCATCCGGACTCGGCGGCCTTCTGGGAGCGAACTTCTTTGTCGAGCGGCTCGAGTTGCAGCCATGCGCTGAGACAAGGTCGGCGCCTGATCGCGACGGACGTCGAAGACGCGGAATTCGCCAAGGGGACGCAATCACTGGGGCATTGGCGGCTGAGTGGGATCAGATCCGTCCAGTCGACGCCCCTCTTTGCGCGCGACGGCCGTCTCATTGGCGCCATTTCCACGCACTGGCGCGCGCCTCATGAACCGAGCGAGCATGAATTGGCGCTCTTCGACGCGCTCGCCCGCCAGGCCGCGGACATGCTCGAACGCCAGTTCGCGCTCGACGCCCAGCGCGAAAGCGCGCTGCGCTATCAGGCGCTGTTCGAGCGGACCCCGGACGGCGTCGTCACGGTCGATATGGCCGGCCGCATCATCGACGCCAATCCGGCCTATCAGGCGATGCTCGGCTACTCACTCGAGGAGCTGAAGCAACTCACCTATCGCGATCTCACGCCTGAGCGCTGGCACGCGATGGAGGACGCGATCGTGCGGGAACAGATCCTGCCCTATGGACGGTCGGCGGAATACGACAAGGAATACCGACGCGAGAATGGCGTCGTCTTTCCAGTGAGCATGCGGACGTGGATTGTCCTCGATGCGAGGGGAAACGTCTGCGGCATGCAGGCCTTCGTGCGCGACATCACCGAACGCAAGGCGGCGGAATTGGCGCTCAAGGAGGCGGATCGCCGCAAGGACGACTTTCTCGCGACGCTCGCCCACGAATTGCGCAATCCGCTGGCGCCGATCCGCAACGCCGTGCACGTCATGCGGATGAAGCATGGGCCGAACGACGCCGACGCCGCGACGCTCGATATGGTTCAACGTCAGGTCGACCATCTCGTGCGTCTCGTCGACGAGCTTCTCGAAATCTCGCGCATCAACCAGGGCAAGATCGATTTGCGCCAGGAAAGCGTTCCCTTGTCGACCTTCTTGCGCGACGCCTTGGAGAGCTGTCAGCCGCTCATCGACAAGAAGGGCCATCGCGTCACGACGAAAATCGTCGATGAGCTGTGGGTGTCGGGCGATTCTTTGCGGCTCGCGCAGATCGCGACGAACCTCGTCAACAACGCCGCGAAATATACGCCGCCGGGCGGCGTCATCGTCGTCGAAGGCGCGCGCGACGGCGACGAAGCCGTCTTGCGCATTCGCGACAATGGCGTCGGCATCGCGGCCGATATGCTGCCGCGGGTCTTCGATCTCTTCGCGCAGATCGACCGTCACGCGCGCCTTTCGGAAGGCGGGCTCGGCATCGGCCTGGCGCTGGTTCGCAAGCTCGTCGAATTGCATGGCGGCCGCATCGCGGCGCGAAGCGATGGGCCTGGAAGCGGCAGCGAATTCATCGTCTGGCTGCCGCTTGCCGCGGCGCCCGCGCCGGCGGCGCCTGGAGGAGACCGGCTGGTCGCCGACGGCGCGTCCTCGCCACGGGCGCTCGTTATCGACGACGATCGCGATGTCGGCGACAGCGTCGGCCTGCTTCTCGAAAGCCTGGGCGCGACGGTCCGCGTCGTTTACGACGGCCTCTCCGGCGTCGACCTCGTCAACGAGTTCGACCCCGACCTGATCTTCCTCGACGTCGGCATGCCCCGCCTCGATGGTTATGAGACCGCGCGCCGCATTCGCAAGACGTCTGCCGGCAAACGTCCTCTTCTCGTCGCATTGACCGGCTGGGGCCAGGTGGAAGACAGGCGCCGCACACAGGAAGCCGGCTTCGACGCACATCTGACCAAGCCGGCGTCTGTCGAGGCGATTCAGGCGCTGCTACGCAGCGTTCGCTGAGCCAAGTGGCGCGACAACACGTCCCCGGACTCTGGGGCTCTCGACCTCAGACTTCCGCAAGGCCGACGAAAGTCGTCGAAGCAGGAGCGGCTTTCCGCATGGCCTGCCGACCACGCAGGCGCAAACGACGAAAGCGGACATTCCAACATTCCTGAAGGCTCGATCGACAGGCGGCGCGGATGCGTTCGCTCATGCTCGGCCGATCAGGAAATAGGTTTCCATCAGCCCCTTGCCCTTGACTTCGAGGCCGCCGCGCGCTTCGCATAAATAGCGTCCGCGCAAGCGCTCATGCGTCGATCTGGAAATCTGAATGCGGCTCGGCAGGCTGTGCGACTCGAGCCGGCTCGCCACATTCACCGTATCGCCCCAGATATCGTAAACGAATTTGTGCGTGCCGATCACGCCCGCGACCACGTCGCCGGAGTTGACGCCGATCCTGATCTCGAGCGGCGCCGGCAAATCCGCATTGAGGCGGTTCAGCGCGTCGATCATCGCCATGGCCATGTCGGCGACGGCCTCCGCGTGATCCTCTCTCGTTCCGAAGAGCCCACAGGCGGCCATATAAGCGTCGCCGATCGTCTTGATTTTCTCGACCCCGAAGTCGAGCGCGAGCGCGTCGAAGCTCGAGAAAACGCGGCTCAGAACCCCGACCAGTTCCGGCGCCGGTAGTTTCGACGACAGTTCGGTGAAGCCGACGAAATCAGCGAAGAGAATGGTGACATTCGCAAGATGATCGGCGATGACCGTCTCGCCGCCCTTCAGACGCGAGACGATCGGCGCGGGGAGAATATTGAGGAGGAGTTGTTCCGAGCGCTCTTTTTCCACATGCAGCGCCGCCAAGGCCTCACGCTCGCGGTCGCGCAGGCGTTTCTTTTCCAGCGACGAGCCCACGCGCGCGCGCAGCAGCACCGGATCGAAGGGCTTCGTCAGATAATCTTCCGCGCCGGCCTCGATACATCTCACGATCGAATCGATCTCCTGCAAGGCGGAGATCATGATCACCGGAATATCACGCAGCGACAGGCTCGATTTGAGCGCAACGAGGACGTCGAAGCCGTTGACGTCCGGCATCAGCAGATCGAGCAGCACGAGATCGAAGTTCTGGCTCTCGACGAGCGCCAAAGCGGCGGATCCACCCTCCGCGAGAACAACGGAGTGGCCCTGGCGTTCGAGGCGCCTTTTGAGAAGGTCGCGGTTCGACGCATTGTCGTCGACGACAAGGATGCGGCTCGGCAGCAGCGCAGCGGAGTCGGCCTCTCCCGCCGCGATCGGCTGCACTGATTTCAAAAACCGATCCACGACCTTGGCCGAGACCCGCCCGTCGCCGGCGTTCGCGGCTTCGCTTTGGGGCAGCGAGAAATCCACCAGGCCGTCGATGCGAATGAGCAGGCGGGACGCTTCCGCGAGGAGCTGGTCCAGATCCGCGATGAATGCGCCGGCGTCCTCCAGCTCCGTTGCGTCTTCGCGCAGCATTTCGCCGTAGCCTTTGATGGCGTTGATCGGCGTGCGCAAATCATGCCGCAGCCGACGCCGATATTCTTCCGCGTCGTGAGCGTCCGGGCCATGCCGGGACCGCGCGGGATCGACGAGCGAGGCGATCAGCCCGTTGAGCGCACGGCTGGCGCTTTGAATGCGCGCCAGATCGTCGCGAAAATCGTCGCTGCCGCTCCTTTCGGCTTCCTCGAGCAGCATTTCGGCATAGCCCGCGATGGCTTGCGCCGGCGCGCTCAGCTCCTGCCGAATATAGGTGATCAGCGCCCGATCGGTTCTCCCCGAGGGGACGTCGCCCTGCGTCGTCATCTGGGCTTACTGTAAATAAGCGCGCATCAGGCGGCTCCAGGGGTGAGCAGAGCCGTGATCTTCCCCAACAGCCGCGTGATTTCAACGGGCTTGGTGTCATAGTCCTCACAGCCCGCTTCAATGGCTTTCTCGCGATCCCCCGCCATGGCGTGCGCCGTCAGGGCGATCACCGGAATGGCGCGCGTCGCCTCATTGGCCTTCACGCGCCGCGTCGCTTCCCATCCGTCGATCACCGGCAGGCTCATATCCATCAGGATGAGGTCCGGCGATTCAGACGCGGCCATCTCGACGCCCTGTTGTCCGTCGACGGCGATCACCACCGCGTAACCGTTCCGCTTGAGACGCCGCGACAGCATGTCCCGGTTCATTTCATTGTCTTCGACAAGCAGAATCTTCACCACGTTTTCGGTCTCCGCAATCAATGAAAATGCACGCCGCCGCTCGACTCGAGCGACTGACGCATAATGGAAACGAGCTCTCCAAGATAGTCGTGATCCTTGGTGACGATGTCGGCGTGCAGCGCCGCCAGGTCGCGCATGTCTTCGGGGCTCAGCTCTTTCGCAGTGACGATGACGACCGGGAGGCGGTCGTAGGCCGGATGTTTGCGCAATTCCCGCAGAAAGCCGAAGCCGTCCAGTTTCGGCATCATCAGATCGAGCAGGATAAGGTCGGGCGCGGGGTTTCTGGCGATCCAGTCGAGTCCGTCCTGGCCATTGACGGCGGCTGCGGCCTGATAGCCGGCGCCCGATACGGACCGGCACAAAAGCTCGCGCGTCGCCGCATCGTCTTCGATGATCAACACCCGGCTTTCAGTGGGCGCGCTGCAATATTGCGCCAGCAGAGTCGTCAGACGCTGCCGGTCGATCGGCTTTGTCAAAAGCTCCGCCGCGCCAAGCGGTATCGCCAATCCGCGCTCGTTGAGGATCGTCACCATGATGACGGGAATGGCTCGAAGCTCTGGATCTTCCTTCAGTTGCTTCAAAACGCTCCAGCCGTCGAGCTGCGGCAGCATGACGTCGAGCGTAATGGCTTGCGGCTTGTGCTGTCGCGCCAAGGCGAGCGCCTCGAGCCCGTTGCGCGCAGCGATGACCCGATAACCCTTGCTCTCCAGCGTCCGCGTCAGCAGGTCACGCGCCGTCGCGTCGTCGTCGACGACAAGGATCGTCGCATGAGACGCCTCGGCCTGCGGCTCGACCTTTTCCTTCTCGGGGCTTTTCTGCTGATCGGGAAGCGTCATCGTAAAAGTCGATCCGGCGCCGAGCGCGCTTTCGACGAAGATGTCGCCGCCCAGGGCGGTGCAGAAATGCTTGGTGATCGCGAGGCCCAGACCCGTTCCGCCAAAGCGCTTGGTGGTCGAGGCGTCGGCTTGCGTAAAGGCCTGGAAGAGCCGGCCGAGTTGTTCGTCGGTCATGCCGAGGCCCGTGTCGGAAACGCGAAACAGCACGACCGCGTTTTCGTCCCGCTCCACGCTCAGCGTCACTTTGCCGTTGCTCGTGAACTTATTGGCGTTGCTCATCAGATTGAGCAGGCATTGCTTGACTTTCGTCTCATCCGACGAGAAGCCGCCGATGTCGTCCGGACAGTGGAGCTCGAGCGCATTGCCATTCTTCTCCGCCAGGGGCGCGACGATCGACATCACTTCATTCACGAGCCGGCCGATCTCGACGCGCTCGACAAAGACCTCCATTTTTCCGGCCTCGATCTTCGAGAGATCGAGAATGTCGTTGATGAGGCCGAGCAGATGGCGGCCGGCGCTCTCGATTTTCTTCAAATCTTCGACAGGCTCGTCGTCGCCTTTGTCGAGCGCGTCTTCCTGAAGCATTTCGCTGTAGCCGATGATGGCGTTGAGCGGCGTGCGCAGCTCGTGGCTCATATTGGCGAGAAAGGCGCTTTTCGTCTTGCTGGCCTCCTCGGCCGCCACTCGCGCGACCAGCAGCTCCTCATTGGCGCGCTGGAGCTCGCGCGTGCGCGCTTTGATCTTGTCCTCCATCGAACTGTAAAGCTCGCGCAATTCGCCGGTCATCGATTGGATGGCGGCGAGAAGATGGCCGGTTTCGTCGCGGCTGGTGATTTCGAACTTGGCGTCGAGATTGCCGCCCGCGACCTGCTCGGCGACGCGAACCGCCGTCTTGATCGGCCGGGTGATGGTGCGCGCAACCGCGAGCGCCAGGACGATGATCGGCGGCATCATGAACAGCAGCAGCGTCAGCGTCGCGCTTCGCTCGGCCCGCGTGAGGGCGAAGGCCTCCTCGGCCCGCTGCTGCACGACCATGCCCCAGCGAAACGACGGGACATAGGTCCATGAAGCGACGACGGGCTTCTCCTCGACATCGTCGAAGAGGCCCGAGCCGTGAACGCCGGCCAGCGCCCGCGCCAGCGCCGGATAAGCGCCTCCCGTCAGCGGCGCGCGAATGCTGAAGGCCTTGGAGGCGTCGCGACGCAGCGGATTGACGATGACCATCTGGTCGCGATCGAGATGGGCGGCGACGAGCACCTCCCCCGTCTCGCCAAGGCCGGTGTAATCGTTGACCGCGCTGTAGAGCTCGCGATTGTCGAGCTGAAAGACGACGACGGCGATGACGACGCCATCGTCGAGAATGGGCCCCGCGATAAAAGCGGCCGGTTCGGTCATCCCCGGATAGATCTGAAAGGCCGAGATCTCGGCTTGCAGCAAGGTCCGCGCGCGATCGATCGCGTCGGCGAGTTCCGTGTCGCCGCGCAGATTTCCCTTGAAGACGTCGGCGCCGGATTGGTTGAACAGAATGTCGCCGGCGGGCGAAAGAAGCGCGCAATCCACATAGTTGAATCGATCTGCGAGGCGGCTGAGCGGCGGGCCATGCTTCGCCACGGCCTGCCGATAGGCCTCCGAGTCCGCGCCGCCCGCCTGCAACGCCTGGGAAAATTCGCGCGCCGCTTCACTGATCGAGGGCGTATGCATCAACGCTTCGACGCTTCGGATTTTTTCGAGCGTCAGATTCTCGAGTTGTTCGACTTTCTTCTTGGCGACGACCTGCAGCGACGTTTGCACGGCCTGCTCGAGCGACTCGCGCGAGATGTCGTAGGTGCGCCAGGCGAGCAATCCGCAGGACACGAGATTGATGACGAGAAACCAGAAGATGATTTTGGCGCCGATCGAGCTGCGCAGCAGGCTGAGAGGCTTCATCGATCAGTTCGCCTCTATGGGATTGGCCCAGCGGCCGCCCCATCGGTTGTACATGGCCGTTAGAAATGCGTCCCACTCCGCCTTTGTGCGCGAGGGCGGATAGGGCACGGGACGGATCGGGCGGTTCACCGTCCAGACAACCTCGATCCGGCCGTCGGGCCTGATTTTGCCGACGGAAAAAGATCGCCAGCTGTGCTGGGTGTAAGGGTCGACGGAAACCAGGCCCTCGGGGGCGTCGAGCGTCTCTGTCAGCATGGTGCGTCGCACGCGTTCGACGTCGAGCGACTGCTCCTCCTGAACCGCCTTGGCCCAGAGTCTGACGCTGAAATAAGAGGTCGCAATCACGTCGCTGGTGACGCGGTTCTCACCGTATTTCTTGCGGAAATTCGCAAGAAAGCGTTCGTTTTCGGGCGTCTTGATCGCTTCGAAATAATTCCAGGCGCTGTAATGGCCCTGGAGGCTTGCAATCGGCAGGCTGCGCAGCTCCTCCTCGCCGATGCTGACGGACACGACGGGCAGCCTGTCGGCGGAAAGTCCGGCGTCGGTGAGCGCTTGATAAAAAGCCTTATTGGAATCGCCGACGACCGAGCTCAACACCACGTCCGGCTGCGCCGCCTTTATTCGATCGACCGCCTTGGCGACATTGGAGCTTCCGAAAAAGATATAATCCTCGCCGACGAGATCCGCTCCCAGGGCGCGGATTGTGTCTTTCATGATCTCGTTGATGCTGCGCGGCCAGACATAGTCGGAGCCGATCAGATAGAATTTCTTGCCCAGATGATCGAGGCTCCATTTGATGGCGGGAATGACCTGCTGATTTGGCGCGGCGCCGGTGTAAATAATATTCGGAGACTGTTCGAGGCCTTCATAGGCCATGGGATAGACCATCAGCTGACCGTATTTTTCGATCACCGGCGCAACGGTTTTTCGGCTCGCCGAGGTCCAGCATCCAAAAATAATCGAGACATTTTCTTCAACGATCAGGCGTTCGGCCTCTTTCGCGAAAGTCGGCCAGTCGGATTTTCCGTCGGCGATGACGGGCAAAATCTTGCGGCCCAGAAGCCCGCCCTTGGCGTTGATCTCCTCGATCGCCAGCAGTTCCGCATCGACCATGGAATTTTCGCTGATCGCCATGGGGCCGGAGCGCGAATGTAAGACGCCGACCTTGATGGGCGCGGCCTTAGTGAATTGCGCAAGCCCCCAAAAAGACGCCGCGCCGACAACGGCGAGCGCCGCAGCCAAAGGCAGGAACGCTGTCGGCGCGCGAAAAGAACCCTTGAGGGCCATGCGGGAATTCCTGTTATTTCGAGAACGCAATCGGCGGGACGTTAATATAGCTTGATTGTCCTGCATGCTAGGCGGTCGCACCGTCGCAGGCCAGACGAGAGGCGCGTCGTCGCAGCGGGAAATTTTCGTATCGTCATTATAGGCGCGGTCGGCGCGCGCGTGCGCCAGACATTGCGCTGCCCCGGCCCGCGCCCCAAACTATCCACGTTGATTTTTCATGAGGAGCGTGAGCGTGACAGAGCAACCGCAGGGGCGTTATCGGACGCCGGGCGAAGCGGGAAAACCCAACATGGCGTTCGTCGAGGTGGGTCGCATTGGATTGGAAATTTCCGAGCAGGACTACCGCGACCGCGGCTACGAGCCGGCCTTCGAGGCGCTTCCCTGGAAAAAGGATTATTGCCCGGTCGATGAAAAAGGCGACGAAGGCTAGGGGGCTCGCCTTTAACGGCGTCCGGGCGTCCGGCGGGCGTGACCCCGCGCGCGACAAGGGCCTTCGAATTGTTGCCGCGCCGGCGGAACGAAAGCGACGCAGCGTGGGACGCCCGGCACGTAGATTCCACAACTGGCGTCCCTCGGGCCGGCGCGTATCGTGCCGTCTGCGCGGGAAAAAGGCCGGCAAGAGCCTGCATGCGCGGTCTGCGGGTGGGCAGACGGGGCTGACGGCCCGTCTTCGCGTGAGAGACGGGCCGTCAATCCAAAGTCCGGACCGCGGCGGCGGTCGCGGAAGGCTCGCGGCTCCGCCGC
Organism: Methylocystis echinoides; assembly: GCF_040687965.1. Taxonomy (NCBI): domain Bacteria; kingdom Pseudomonadati; phylum Pseudomonadota; class Alphaproteobacteria; order Hyphomicrobiales; family Methylocystaceae; genus Methylocystis; species Methylocystis echinoides. Next base: position 1,734,233 of record NZ_CP156084.1, on the reverse strand, counting down.
CTTCAGTGCAAACGACCCGTCCGACGCATCCGCCCGGGGCGCGCATGACGGCTGAGGCCGGACAGTCTCGGCGCGGGAGACCAAATTCTCGTGGCGGTCCCGACAGGATTCGAACCTGTGACCTTCGGTTTAGGAAACCGCTGCTCTATCCTGCTGAGCTACGGGACCCGCGACTCAAACATCTACCACAGCGGGCCTGTTTGAAAAGTTAGATTGCAGGAAGCCGCCATGTTCGAATCCGCCTCCTTGCCGCATGTCATGACCAAGACCGAGTTCGAGGACGCGGAGGCGCGGCTGCGGGAAAAGCTGCTCGATGCGCAATTCGAGGTCGCGGATCGGAAAAACGCCGCCGTCATGGTGCTCGTGAACGGCGCCGACGGGGTCGGCAAGGGCGAGATCGTCAACAGACTTTATGACTGGCTCGACGACCATTTCGTCGAGACCCTTTCCTACGGGCGGCCGACCGACGAGGAGCGGGCGCGGCCCGGCGCCTGGCGCTACTGGCGCGACGTCCCCGCCAAGGGACGCATCGGCCTCGTGCTGGGCTCCTGGCACCACCGCCTTTTGCGCAACCGCGCCCTCGGCCGGCTCGGCAGGAGCGCCTATGAAAAGGCGCTGGAGGAATCGATCCGGGCGGAGGAGATGTTGCGCCACGAGGGCGTGCATCTCTTGAAGATCTGGCTGCATATGGATTTCGCCGAATCACGGCGGCGCCTGAAGAAGCTGCGGCAGGGGAATGGCGCGCTGCGCCGGCCGGCGGTCGTCGAGTGGGACGAATTCGACAGCGCGAGAGACATCGCCAAGCTTGCCGAGGCGGCGCTCGAGATGATCGAACGCACCTCGACCGGCGACGCGCCCTGGGCCGTCGTGCCGGCCGCCGATCCGCTCTATCGCGACGCCGCCGTCGGCGATCTGCTGCTTCAAACCTTGACCCGCGCGGCGACCGACGCGCCGCCCTCGCCCCGCACGCTGGCGATCGCCGCGCCGGCCAACGATCTGCCCAAGCCCAGCCTCGTCGGGGCGCTCGACCTGACGCAGGCCGCTGACCCGGCGAGCTATTCACAGGAGCTGCGGGCGCTGCAGCAGCGCCTCACCGAGGCGACGACGGCGAAGAGCTTCGACAGTCGCGGCCTCGTCATCGTCTTCGAGGGCAATGACGCCGCCGGAAAGGGCGGCGCCATCCGGCGCGTGCGGGAGGCGCTCGACCCGCGCCGCTTCCGCGTGCATGGCGTCTCCGCCCCGACAGACGAGGAGCGGGCGCGCCCCTATCTGTGGCGGTTCTGGCGCAACGTCCCGCGGCGCGGCGACGTCGCGATTTTCGACCGCAGCTGGTATGGGCGCGTGCTCGTCGAACGCGTCGAGGGCTTCGCCGCGACGGAAGACTGGATGCGCGCCTATCAGGAGATCAACGACTTCGAGCGCGAGCTCCATGACAACGGTTATGTCGTCATGAAATTCTGGCTCGCCATCTCCGCCGACGAACAGCTGCGCCGGTTCCAGGACCGCGAGGCCAAGCCCTTCAAGCGCTACAAGCTGACGCCGGAGGATTGGCGCAACCGCGAGAAATGGGCGCTGTACGAAGCGGCGATGACCGACATGGTCGACCGCACCAGCTCGCGCCACGCGCCCTGGACGCTGGTCGAAGCCAATGACAAGAAATTCGCCCGGCTGAAGACTTTGAAAACCATTGTCGACAGGCTGGGGACGAATGGCAAAGCATAAGCTTCGCGCCAGAGCTGCGCCGCAATCTTCGACTCGTGCGTCATGTTCATGATGGCCCTCCCATTTGGGAAGGAGAGACGCCATGCGAGGATTGTCATGCGGGCAAAAGACATTTTGTCCCAGTTGGGATTCGCCGACCGCGAATTTCTCGAGGCCGCCGGGCCGGCGGTGCTCCGTCTCAAGCTGCTCGAAGCGAGCTATCTGTCGGAAAACCGGCGGCTTCCCGAGGAGATGCGCGAGGCTGCGCGGCAGGTGGCCGAGGAGCTGAGGCGGCTGATCCTGGAGCGCCCCTCGGTGTCGCTGATCGACCGCGCCGCCAAGGAAGAGGTCGACGCGCGGCGCGCGGCGAGGCCTGTCCCAATCCTCAGACGCGCCTGAGCCTCACGCGGACGTTCCGCTCAGCCGCTTCTCCCAGTGGAGCGCCTGTCGGACGATCTCGTCGAGATTGTCGTGTTGGGGCGTCCAGCCGAGGATGTCGCGGGCGCGCGCGTTGGAGGCGACAATGGCCGCCGGATCGCCGGGGCGGCGCGGCGCGTAGTCGACCGTAAAATCCACGCCCGACACGCGCTTGACCGCCTCGATGACTTCGAGCACCGAGAAGCCGTGCGCATAGCCGCAATTGGCGATGAGGCTTTCGCCGCCGCCGCGCAGATGCCTGAGCGCGTCGAGATGCGCGCGGGCGAGGTCGGTGACCTGAATATAATCGCGAACGCAGGTGCCGTCGGGCGTCGGATAATCCGTCCCGAACACCTGCATTCGGTCGCGCTTGCCGAGCGCGGTCTGCGCCGCGACCTTGATGAGATGGGTGGCGTTCGGCGTCGACTGGCCGGAGCGGCCCTTCGGATCGGCGCCCGCGACGTTGAAATAGCGCAGCACGACATAAGCGAGGTCATGGGCGCGCGCCACGTCCTCCAGCATCCACTCGACCATGAGCTTGGAGCGGCCATAGGGCGAGACGGGCTTGAGCGTGGCGTCCTCCGTCACCGGCAATTCGTCGGGATCGCCATAGACCGCCGCGGTCGAGGAGAAGATGAAATGCTTGACCTTGGAGGCGACCGCCGTCGCAATGAGATTGCGCGCCTTGGCGGTATTGTTGAGATAATAGCCTAAGGGGTCGGCGACCGATTCCGGCACCACGATCTTCGCCGCGAAATGGATGATGGCTTTAATGTCGTGGCGGGCGATGATGTCGGCGATGAGCGCCTCGTCGCCGTCGTCGCCGATGAAGAGCGGCACGCCCTCCGGCACGGCCCAGCGGAAGCCGGTCGAGAGATCGTCAAGAACGACCGGCTGTTCGCCCGCATCGATGAGTTCGAGCACCGTGTGGCTGCCGATATAGCCGGCGCCGCCGGTCACCAAAATCGCCATTTGAACCCTTTCCCGCCCGAAGGCGCGCCAAATTAACGCCGCACTCGCCAAATTTAGGTCTAAAGTCGCGCCCGCCGGCCCAGGCCGGGTAAGGCTCGTTGAAACGTCACTTGAAACGGACCCTCATGACCAAGCGCATTCGCAAGGCTGTCTTTCCTGTCGCCGGACTCGGCACGCGATTCCTTCCGGCGACCAAGGCTGTGCCCAAGGAGATGCTCACGGTCGTGGACCGCCCCGTCGTGCAGCATGTCGTCGACGAAGCGCGCGAGGCCGGCATCGAGCATTTTGTCTTTGTGACCGGGCGTGGCAAGGGGATGATCGAAGATCATTTCGACATGGCCTATGAGCTCGAGGACACGCTCAAGCGCCGCAACAAGACCAAGGAATATGAAGCGCTGATGGCGGACCTGCCGAAGGCCGGCGCCACGAGCTTCACCCGCCAGCAGGCGCCGCTCGGCCTCGGCCACGCCGTCTGGTGCGCGCGCGAGATCATCGGCGACGAGCCTTTCGCCGTGCTGCTCCCCGACATGATCACCCTCCCCGCCCCTGGTCAGACGGCGCGCTGCCTCGCCCAGGCCGTCGAGGCCTATGAAAAGCATGGCGGCAACATCATCGCCGTCGAGGAAGTGAAGCCCGAGGAGACGCATCAATACGGCATCGTCGCCAAGGGCAAGGACTATGGCGCGACCTTTGAAATCACCGGCATGGTCGAGAAGCCCCCGCAGGGGACGGCGCCGAGCAATTTCATCATTTCGGGACGCTATATTCTGGAGCCCGAGATTTTCGCGCTGCTCGAAAAGGGCGAGAAGGGCGCGGGCGGCGAAATCCAATTGACCGACGCCATGATCCACCTCGCCAAAGAGCGCCCCTTCCATGGCGTGCGTTTCGACGGCCGCACCTATGACACGGGCTCCAAGCTCGGCTTCCTCGCCGCCAACGTCGCCTTCGGGCTGGCGCGGCCGGATGTGGCGGAGGGGCTCAAGGCGGAATTGAAGAAGCTTCTGGGGTGAGAGGGAAAGGGCGGAGCGTTCGCCGCCGCCGCCCTCAGCTTGTTGACACGCCTGCGAGGCGGCCTCGTCCTTCGGGACGCCGCCTTCGGCGGCTCCTCACGATGAGGCCTGAGTTTTTGGCCCGTCGTAAAGGAGACCCTCATGCTGAGGAGCTTGCGCAGCAGGCGTCTCGAAGCGTGACGCAGACCGGGCGTCTTCCATCAGGAGGTCGGCCGAGTTTCCGGACGCTGCCGCCATCGCCGCCCGATCGCCAACCGCAGCAAGACGATCTGCGCCGCCAGCGCCACGAACAGCGTCTGCCAGATGACGAAAATTGCGCAGGGCTCGTTGTCGTCGCCGCAGCCAAAGGCGCCGCTGAGCGGGCCCGCCGCCAGCGCGCCCGCGGGCAGTGAAATCGGAAAGGACAGAATCAGCATGGCGCGGCGCGTAAAACGCCCGAGGCCGCGAAGTCGCTCGCCCACATCGTAGTCGTCATAGGCGTTGACGTAGATTGCTAACAAAACGAGCGCGGCCGTGATTGTCGCGATGGCGTAGAGAAGCCAGATCTTCCGGGCGAGGCGCTCCGCCTTGCCGCTGGCCTCCGCGTCGCCGCTCACCCCTTCTTCGGGCGGATGCGGATGATCACGTCGCAGCCGACGATTTCCATGCCCTCGGGCGGGGCCGGGAGGCGGGTGAATTCGACCGAGCCGTCGGCGGCGTCGAACATGCGGCCCGTCGCTTCGTCCATGAAGTGATGGTGCGGCGAGGTGCGGGTGTGAAAATAGGTGCGCGGGCCCTGCACCGCAATCTCGCGCAGAAGCCCCGCCTCGGCGAACTGGTTCAGCGTATTATAGACGGTCGAGAGCGACATGGTGAGGCCGGCTTCGCGGGCCTCGGCGTGCAGCGCCTCGGCGCTGACGTGGCGGTCGCCCTTGCCGAACAGCAGCTTGCTGAGCGCCAGCCGCTGCACCGTCGGACGCAGGCCGGCGTTGCGCAGACGCGTCTTGGGGTCGACCGGCACGCCGGCGGGCTGCTCGCGCAAACGACGGGAATGATCGAAGCTTCTGCCAGTGGGCTGATGCGTCATAGAAGGTCCAATGCGAGAGGTCTCGCCCCTTGAAAAACTCTTGAAGTTCAGTAGACGGCAGCGCAGCGGCGCTGTCAAATGCCGCAAAGTGAAAGATTTCCAAACAAGAGCGTCGTTAAGGCCATGACAAAAAACAGCTCTACGGGCCTTCTCACGGATCGGCGCGCCGCCTTGCGGGGCCTCTCGCTGGCTCTCCTGACCGCCGCCTGGCCGGCGCGCGGCGCGGATTTCAGCGCATTCGTTGAAGGATTATGGCCGTCGGCGCAGGCGGCCGGCGTCTCGCGGGAGACCTTCGAGTCGGCGGTCTCGGGCCTCGCGCCGGAGCCCGGCGTCCTCGCCAAACCAAAGGCGCAGGCGGAATTCACGATTTCCATTCCCGCCTATCTCGCCGCCTCAGTGACAAATGGTCGCGTCGCGCGCGGCCAGTCGGTCGCCGCCGAACTTGCGGGCCCGTTGCGGCGAGCGACGGACCGCCACGGCGTCCCGGGCGAGATCATCGTCGCCATCCTCGGCGTCGAGAGTAATTTCGGCGTCGCGACGGGCGGGGCCGACGCGCTGAAGGTGCTGGCGACGCTCGCCTGGAAAGGCCACCGCGCCGAGACCTTCATCGAGGAATTCGTCGCCGCGCTCGTCATGCTCGAAAAGGGCTATGCGACGCGCGGCCAGTTGCGGGGCTCGTGGGCGGGCGCCATGGGCCAGCCGCAGTTCATGCCTTCGGCCTATCTCAAATACGCCGAGAGCGACGCGGGGACGGGCGCGCCGGACATTTGGCGCTCGCATGCGGATTCCGTCGCGAGCATCGCCAATTTCTTGGCCAAATCAGGCTGGGCCGCGGGGCTGCCGGCGGTGACGGAGGTGCGGCTGCCGGACGCCTTCGACTACGCCGCTTTCGATCTCGACTTCCCGCGCTGGCGCGCGCTCGGCGTCATGCGCGCCGACGGCGCCGCGCTGCCGGCGAGCGGCGCGGCGAGCCTCTATCTCCCCGCCGGCGCGCGCGGGCCGGCCTTCTTGATTTCGGATAATTTCGAGGTCATCCGCCAGTACAACACCTCCGACGCCTACGCCATGTCGGTCGCGGTCCTCGCCGAGCGCATCGCGGGCCGCGACATTCCGCTCGCCCCCTGGCCGCGGGTCGCCCCGCTCTCGACCGCCGACGTCAAGGCCATGCAACAATTGCTCACCGAGAAGGGCCATTACCACGGGACGATCGACGGGAAGCTCGGCCGAACCAGCCGCAACGCCGTGCACGCCTTTCAACTCGCGGAAGGCATTCAGCCGGCAGACGGCTTTGCGACCAAGGAGATTCTCTTGCGGCTGCGCGGCGGCTAAGGCGGCCGGTTACCGCACGGGCGCCGAGACGAAGCCGAAGGCGACGCGGGTCAGCATGTCGGAGCCGAAGCGCTCCTCCGCCCGCCGCACGGTCTGGCCGCCGAGGCTGCGATAGAAGGCGAGCGCCTTCTCATTGTCGGCGAGCGCCCAGACGATGGTCGACAGATAACCGTGCTCGGCGAGTTCACGCCGCGCGGCGCCGAATAATCGGCGGCCCAGGCCGAGGCCCTGATATTCGGGCGCAAGATAAAGTTCGAAAATCTCGCCCGAATAGGGCATGGACGGCACGCGATTGCGCCCATAGGTCGAATAGCCGCCGATCCGCTTGTCACAGTCGAGGACCAGCAGTCCCGTGCCGCGCACGATCGCCGAATGCCACCACCTCGGCCCCCGCCGCGCAATCATGCGCTCGAGTTCGACGCCCGGGATGACGCCACGATAGGCGTCGCGCCAGGAGGCGTCGTGGACGCGAGCGATTTCCTCGGCGTCGCCGGGTCGAGCGTGGCGAATGGAGAAAGCGGTTTTAACCATAGGGATGATGTTAGGGCTCATTCGGCGCTTTGGGCAAGAGCCCCAAACCGACGAAAATGTAAAAAAACGAATGCAGTCCGGCTTAACTTTCGTTAACCTTGCGGCGCTCGGGGATGCACCCGTTGCGCCGCCGGCCTTGGCTTGCGCGCGGCCACGCGTTTGCTTATCCTGAAGCGATTTCGGCCATTGGCCGTTAAGCGAGGACTGTGAATCGTGGCTGTTGCTTACGCCACATATAGAGCCGTCGAGGCGCGTGGACAGCGCGGCGCTTGCGCCGCCGTGACGCCCGACCTGCGTCCGCTCGCCGGCCTGCTGCTGCTTCGTCGCCCCTGATCGCCCGCAGGGCTCTCGCCCAGGCCTTCAGGGGATTTAAAGACGAGAAACCATCAGGCCCTTCGAGGGCGAGCAGCTTTCAGAAAGTTTCCGACATGACCAATCCCGCACACGGCTCCACGGACAGCGCGCGCGTCGTCATTTTCGACACCACCTTGCGCGACGGCGAGCAATCGCCCGGCGCCTCGATGACGCTGGAAGAGAAACTGGAGGTCGCCGATCTCCTGGATCAGATGGGCGTCGACATTATCGAGGCGGGCTTTCCCATCGCCAGTCCCGGCGATTTCGAAAGCGTCGCCGAGGTCGCGCGCCGGGTGAAGAACGCCTCCGTGGCCGGCCTCGCCCGCGCCTCGGAGAAGGACATCGACCGTTGCGCCGAGGCCTTGCGCGAGGCCAAGCGTCCGCGCATCCACACCTTCATCTCCACTTCCCCGGTGCACATGAAATACAAGCTCCAGATGGAGCCCGAGCGGGTGCTGGAGCTGGTCGCGTCCTCGGTGAGCCGCGCCCGCAATCATGTCGCGGACGTGGAATGGTCGGCGGAAGACGGCACCCGCACGGAGATCGATTTCCTGTGCCGCTGCGTGGAGACCGCGATCAACGCGGGCGCGACGACGATCAATATTCCCGACACGGTCGGTTATACGACGCCGCAGGAATATGAGCAGCTGTTCCGCACGGTGCGCGAGCGCGTGCCCAACGCCGACAAGGCCATCTTCTCGGTGCATTGCCATGACGATCTGGGACTCGCCGTCGCCAATTCCCTGGCCGGCGTGCGCGGCGGCGCGCGTCAGGTCGAATGCACGATCAACGGCCTCGGCGAGCGCGCCGGCAACGCCGCGATGGAGGAAGTCGTGATGGCGCTGAAGACGCGCCACGACATTCTGCCCTATCACACCAATATCGACGCGAAGCTGCTGACGCGCGCCTCGAAGCTGGTGTCGGCCGTGACCTCCTTCCCGGTGCAATACAACAAGGCGATCGTCGGCCGGAACGCCTTTGCGCATGAGAGCGGCATCCATCAGGACGGCATGCTGAAGAATGCGCACACTTACGAGATCATGACGCCCGAAAGCGTCGGCGTCTCCAAGACGTCGCTCGTCATGGGCAAGCATTCCGGCCGCCACGCCTTCCGCGAGAAGCTCAAGGAGCTGGGCTATGATCTGGGCGAAAACCAGCTCAACGACGCCTTCAACCGCTTCAAGGATCTCGCCGACCGCAAGAAGTTCGTCTACGACGAAGATCTGATCGCGCTCGTCGACGACGAGATCGTCACCGCCCATGACCACATCAAGGTGCTGGCCTTGATGGTGATGGCCGGCACGCATGGGCCGCAGTCGGCGGCGCTGACGCTCGACATCGACGGCGACAAGGTCACCCATCAGGCGACCGGCAATGGTCCCGTGGACGCCATCTTCAACGCCATCAAGGCGCTGGCCCCGCATGAGGCGACGCTGGAGCTCTATCAGGTCCACGCCGTCACCGAAGGCACCGACGCGCAGGCGGAAGTCTCCGTGCGCCTCTCCGAGGACGGCAAGTCCGTCACCGGCCGCGGCGCCGATCCGGACACGCTCGTCGCCTCGGCGCGCGCCTATGTCTCGGCGCTCAACAAGCTGTTGGTGAAGCGCGGCCGCGCCAAGCCGGAGGCGATGCAGGCTGTTTGACGCGGCCCATTGTCATCTCTGCGTTCGAGCCCCTCCCCTCGCGGGGAGGGAGTCGGCGCGACGCGGCGACGGGGCGGGCACCGCGCCCTGGAACTAAAACCGCGTCTGCAGCCGCAGCGCCATAAAGGTTGCGCGCGGCCGTAGCGCATTCCACGGCTCCACCACCTGGAGATCGCCCGAAAGGCGCACCCACGGCGTGATCGCCCAGTTGTAGAAGGCCTCGATCCCGCCTTCGCTGCGCCGATAGATGCGCCGCTCGGCGAGGCCGGCGAGCAGTGGCGTCGTCAGCCCATAATGGAAGAAGCCGACGCCCCATTGATCGTCGGCTCGGCCCGGCAGCAGATTATTGCCGGCGAGCCCGGCGAGCGCGCTCCAGCGCACGGGGTTCGGATTGCCGTCCGAGAGAGTCGCCAGGCCGAAGAGGCCCCAGCCGACCGAGGGGTTGTCGGGGCTCGCCACGAGATATTGCTGGACCGCGTAGGACGCGAGCCAGAACCCTTTCTTGGTCACGGGCTGACGCGCGATCAGCCGCGCCCTGAGATCGTCCGTTTCCTCGAGGTCGAAGCCGCGCGCATTGCTGTAACCGCCGCGAATCGTATGAAAGCCGCGCAGCCCGCCGATCTCGATCGGCACGGTGACGCCCCCGACGACGCCGACGCCGCGCTCGAAGGGGCGCTGGAGGACGCGCGGATTCGCGGCGTTGCGCGGATCGGCGAAGACGAGCGTCGCGGTCGCAAAATCCGTCTTCAGCGTCGCGATTCCACCGAGAATGTAAGGCGGCGACACGATCAGCCGGTCGGCGACCGTGCCTGGCGACGCGACGCCGATGCCGGTCGACGGCAGGGCGAAGGCGCGGTTCATGAAGGTGTCGAGACCGCCGCCGCCGATCAGCGGCGTCTGCGCGGCGAGGGTCATGGTGTTGAACTTGCCGACGCTGAGCGAGAGTTGCTGACTCAACTGCTGCGTCACGACGAGCGACAGCGCCGAATGGTAATTGTCGTTCGCGATGAACGCCTGCGCGGCGTTCACCGGGACGAGGGCGAAGTCCTTGTTGTTGATGTTGAGCCCGAAGTAATGCTCGTATTGCGCGCTGATCCGCAGACCCCGCCACAGGCCGAGCTTTTCCGCGTCGATCTTCAGGAAGCCGTCGACTTTGCCGCCGTAGCGCGAGACGCCGTTATTGCCTCCCGCCGCGATCCCCTGGAAAAATTGCGTGACCCAGACGTCGGCGTCGACCCCGTACCGGCGCAGCAGCGCCTTGGGACCGTCGGGTGCGTCGGCGAAGGATTTTCGCTTGAGCAGAGAGGCCGCCTCGGGCGCAGGACCGTCTTTGCCGGGCGCGCGGTCCTCGGCGTTCGCGGCGCCGGCGAGGAGTTGCCCCGCCATCACGAAGACGAAAATCTTTCGAGTCTGCTGCAAATCGCCGTTCCGCCTGCGCCGATGACCACAGGCGAGAGTGCATATTTTATGCGTGCGCGGCTATGACAGCCTCGCAACAGCCACGAATTGTTTAATGGTTTTGCGCGCCGGACGGCTCACCTTGCAGCGGCCGGATCCGCGCCTATCTCTTGGATGAGCCGGCGGCCCGTTCCGCCGGAGAAAAACGGCCCGAGCGCGGATGTACCGCCGGGCCGTTTTTCACATGGGGTCAGCGCCAATGATGGCCACGCCACCCCCAATGGCGGTGCGGCCGCCAGCCGTAGCGGCGCCAGCCGTGGCGATGACCAGCGGTCGTCAAGAAACAGCCGCGCGGGCCACACACCCGCACTGCGTGGACCGGCTCCGTCGCGGGCGTTGCGTCGACCCCGACCCTGGCGACGGGCAGCGCCGCCGCGGGTGCTGAAACGAGGACGGCGAAGCCGCAGGCAAAGGCGGCCGAGGCGATGACGTTGACAGAGTTATCCATGCGGATTGTCCCTTTTTCTCGGGTCCTGGGCGCAAGCGCGCAGCAAGTCAGAGGTCTCTCGAAGGAAAAGAAGCCGTCGCCTTGCCGCGCCGCGCCAGAGACGATGAAGGGAACCTGTCGCTGGTCGCCTCTGTGTCAACCCCGCGATTGCGCGCCTGCTATCGACGTGCGCGGCCGAGATTCTTCTCCAGTTCGACGAGGCGCGTCGTCGTGTGCAGCACCGTATCAGGGTTGAGGCTGATCGAATCGATCCCGAGTCGCACGAGGAACTCCGCCATTTCCGGATAATCCGACGGCGCTTGGCCGCAGATTCCAATATGGCGCCCGTTGCGCTTCGCGCCCTCGATCGCCAAGCGGATGATCGTCTTCACGCCCGCGTCGCGCTCGTCGAAATCGAAGGCGACGATTTCGGAATCGCGGTCGACCCCCAGGGTCAGCTGGGTGAGATCGTTCGAGCCGATCGAGAATCCGTCAAAATGCTTCGAGAATTCGTCGATCAGCAACACGTTGTTGGGGATCTCGCACATCACATAGATTTCGAGGCCGTTCTTGCCGCGTTCGAGGCCGAGTTCGCGCATCAGCGCGATCACGCGCTCCGCTTCCTCGACGCGTCGGCAGAAGGGGATCATCAGTTTGACGTTCGCAAGACCGAGTTCGTCGCGAACGCGCTTCATCGCCGCGCATTCGAGCGCGAAGCCTTCGCGGTAGTTGGGGTGCGCGTAACGAGAGGCCCCGCGGAAGCCGATCATCGGATTCTCTTCCTTGCCCTCGAAGGCGCGGCCGCCGAGCAGCGTCGCATATTCATTGCTCTTGAAGTCGGACATGCGCACGATGACGGGCTTGGGATAGAAGGCCGCCGCAATCGTTCCGACGCCCTCGGAGAGGCGCTCGACGAAGAAATCGCGCGGGCTCGGATAATGCGCCGTGAGTCGCGCGATCTCGGCGCGCTCCTTGTCGTCGAGCTTTTCCGGATGAATGAGCGCCATCGGATGCGCCTTGATCGACTCCGAAATGATGAACTCCATGCGCGCGAGGCCAACGCCGTCGTTCGGCAGCGCGGACAGGCCAAGGGCGACTTCCGGGTTGCCGACGTTCATCATGAGATGCGTCGCCGGCCGCTCGAGGCTCGTAAGGTCCGTCTTGACGACGTCGAAGTCGATCTCGCCCTCATAGACCTTGCCGACGTCGCCCTCGGCGCAGCTCACCGCGATGAGATCGCCGGTGCGAATGACATGCGTCGCCTGATCGGTTCCGACAATCGCCGGAATGCCGAGTTCGCGCGCGACGATGGCCGCATGGCAGGTGCGTCCGCCGCGATTGGTGACGATGCCGGCGGCCGACTTCATCACCGTGCCCCAGTCGGGAGAGGTCGTGTCGGCGACGAGGATTTCACCGGGGACGAATTTCGAGAGCTCGCTTGCATGCTCGATGACGCGCGCCTTGCCGAAGGCGATCTTGGCGCCGACGGCGCGGCCCTCGACCTTCACCGGTCCATGCTTCTTGACGCGATATTCCTCGACGACGTTGCGATTTTTTCGCGAGGCGACGGTTTCGGGCCGCGCCTGGACGATATAGAGCTCGCCGTCGACGCCGTCCTTGGCCCATTCGATATCCATGGGACGACGCGCGCCGGCCTTGGCGCTGTAATGTTCTTCGATGGCGATCGCCTGCCCTGCGAGCGCCAGCGCCTCTGCGTCGGTGATGCAGAATTTCTCGCGCTCCTTGCGGTCGGTCGGAATGTTGCGCGTCGTTGCGCGGCCGCGGCTGGAGAAGATCATCTTGATCTTCTTCGGCCCGAGCGACCGCTTCAACACGGCGCGCTTGCCGGCCTTGTAGGTCGGCTTGAAGACATAGAACTCATCTGGGTCGACCGCGCCCTGCACGACGTTCTCGCCGAGCCCATAGGCGCCGGTGATGAAGACGACGTCCTCGAAGCCGGTTTCGGTGTCGATCGTGAAGATGACGCCCGACGCCGCGAGGTCGGAGCGCACCATTTTCATGACGGCGACGGAATTGAACACTTTGAAATGGTCGAAGCCATTGTCGATGCGGTAGCGGATGGCGCGATCGGTGAAGAGGCTCGCGAAACAATGGCGCACGGCGTCGAGCACGGCCGCCGGACCCTGCACGTTGAGATAGGTGTCGTGCTGTCCGGCGAAACTGGCGCTCGGCAAATCTTCAGCCGTCGCCGACGAGCGAACGGCGACCGAGAGGTCCGGCCCATATTCGTCGGTAAGCCGCGCGAGCCCGGCGCGGATGTCGGCCTCGACCTCCACCGGGAGGCCCGCGCCATAGACGATGTCGCGCGCGCGGGCGGCGCGGCGGGCGAGGTCGTCCACATCGTCCGGATTGAGCCCCTCGAGCGCCGCTTTCAGCGCATCCCACGCGCCCGCATCGTCCAATACGCGACGATAGGCCTCGGCCGTGACCGCGAAGCCGTTCGGAACGCGAAGGCCCTTCGCCGTCAATTCGCGATACATTTCACCGAGGGAAGCGTTCTTGCCGCCCACGAGCGGAACGTCCTCTATGCCAACCTCGGAAAAGAAGCGGACATAGCGGCCGTCGCCACGGACGGAGGAAGGGGCCGGCTGGTTTTTGTCGTGCATGTATCGAACCACTTCTCGGTTGGGGCGTCGCGACCTTATCGAAAACCGATACGAAGGAAAATTAACAGGCTGACGGGCGCGCGGGGCCTTGAGGCATTTAGCCGCGCGCCGCGCCCGTCCCATACTGATCGAGCAGCTCGATCACTTCGTCATCGGAGACCTGACGGAAATCGGCGTAATAGCCGCCGACGCCATAAAAATACTCATGCGCCTCGAGGCAGACGATCTCGTCCGCTTCGGCGCGCAGCGCGTCGAGGGCTTCGGTCGACGCCACCGGGACGGCGAGGATCAGCCGTTTCGGCGCCTGCGCCCGCACCGCCCGCAGCGCGGCGCGCGTCGTCGCGCCGGTGGCGACGCCGTCGTCGACGACCACGGCGACCCGGCCCCTTGCGTCGGCGCGGCGCCGGGAGCCGAAGTAGAGTTTGCGTCGCCGTTCGATCTCGGCGCATTCGTGCGCGCAGGCCTCGTTGAAACGAGCGTCGCTGACGCCGATGAGCTCGATCACGTCCTCGTTGCGCACCACGACAGGCGTTCCGCTGTCGGCGACGGCGCCCATGGCGAGTTCGGGCTGATAGGGCGAGCCGATCTTTCGGACCAGCGCCAGATCGAGCGGCGCCTTCAGCGCTCGGGCGATCGGCGCCGCCACCGGCGCGCCGCCCCGCGGCAGCGCGAAAACGACGACCTCCGCGCCGGTAAGGCGGGGAGCCAGTTCTTCGGCGAGCCGTCGGCCCGCTTCTTCACGGTCGAGAAACGGCACGTTCGTTCCCTTCATTTAGAAGTCCTGCGCCAGAAGGCGCTCTGCTATTGAAAGATAGCGGCCCGCGAGCGGCGTCCATTTCTGTGGATGGCGCGGCGCGGGCTCAAGAAGATGCGCGAAGGACAGCCGCGCGCGCAGCGCCGCCCGCCAGGCCCCGTAAAGCGCCACGAGATCGTAAGGCGGCGGCGCGCCAAGTCGTTCCGCAAGCGCCTCCGTGAAGCGCCGCAACAGCGCCGGCGCGCCGAGCTGCGCACATTCGACGCCGAGAAGCGCGATTTCGTCGAAAGGGTCGACCTGCCTGAGCGCCGCATTGAACTCGAGACAGTCGAATATGACTACGGGGTGATTGAGACAAATATGCTCGGGCCGCAAATCGCCGTGGCCGTCGACGACATGCCCCTCCAGCAGGCGCGCCTCCAACCGCCCCCGGGCTGCGGCGAGGCGCGCGTCCAAGGCGTCGAGCAAGCGGGCCGCCTGGTCACGGCTGGCGAAGTCTGGCCGCGTCAAGACCGCGCGGTTGAGGCGCTGTTCGGCGACGAAGCGCGCGACATAGTCCGAGGCAGTGAGGAATGTGCGATCGGCGCCGCGGTAGAAGCGCGCCAGAGCGTCGCAGATTTCACCGAGCTGCGCGTCGCTCGGGCCGCCCTGCGCAATGAGCCTGTCAAGCATCAGGTCGCGCGGCAGCCGACGCATTTCGACGAGCCAGTCGACCACGACGCCGCCGCCGCCAATGGCCAGTCGACCCTCTTCCGTCGTGAGCGCCACGACGCCGAGATAGACGTCCGGCGCCAGACGCCGGTTGAGCTGCGCCTCCGCGCGGCAATCCTCTTCGCGCGCCTCGAGCGTCGAGAAATCGAGGAAGGGATAGCGCACGGGCTTCTTGAGCTTATAGGCGCGCGCGCCGGCGAGAAAGACATAGGACATGTGCGTCTCGACCGCCTCGACCGACGCCGGGCCAAAGACGTAGGACGCGGGCGCGCTCAGGAATCTGAGCTTCTCCGCCAAAGAAGGCTCAAGCATGTCGCCGCTTTCGATGAGGCTGCTCACGTCGGCTGTCTCGTTCACGCTTGCGCGCCGTCGCCATTCTCGTCTCCCCTCACATATGATAGCCCGCTCACGAGCAGGACGGAAAAGGCGATGGCCTGGGAAGACTGGACGCGACATCTCTGGGACTGGCCGCTGGCCTCGCTCGAGATGTGGCGTCGCGCGCTCGAGCCCGGCGATGAGGCGACGGCGGGGCGGCCGCCGCCGCCATGGACGACGCCCGCCCGTCTTACGCTCGAGCTCGCCTCCATGCGCCTGTGGGATTTCTCCACCGCAAGGAAGCAGCGGCCGGCTGTGATTCTCTCGCCCTTCGCCCTGCATGACGCGCAGATCGCCGACCTTGCGCCGGGCCACAGCATTGTGGCGACGCTGCTGCGCCATGGCTGCCGGCGTCTCTATCTGATCGAGTGGAAATCGGCGACGCCGGCGACGCGGCTCGAAACGATCGACGATCTCCTGGCCGCGCTCAATGTCGCAATCGACGATCTGGGCGCGCCGGTCGACCTCGTCGGCCTTTGCCAGGGCGGGTGGCTCTCGCTCCTTTATGCCGCGCGTTTTCCGGCGAAGGTCAGCCGCATCGTCCTCGCCGGCGCGCCGGTCGACGTGGCCGCCGAGGCCTCGGCGCTATCGGAGCCGGTGAAATCAACCTGCGACGACGAAATCCGACGGCTCATCGACCTCGGCGGCGGATGCGTGAAGGGCGAGCGGATGGCGCCGCTCTGGCCGCGCGAAGACGACTGTGAAAAGCGCCTGATCGACGCGCTCGAGATCGAGCCGCCCTTCAGCGCGCCGCGCGCGGCGCGGGCGGCGGCGGCCTTTCGGGAATGGGACCGCCGCACGCTCGATCTGCCGGGCCCCTATTTCCATGAAGTCTTCCGACATCTCTTTCGTGACAATCTTCTCGCGAAAGGCGGCTTCCCGGCCCTCGGCCGCCCCGTCGATCTTGCCGTCCTTCGCCACCCTTTGTTCCTGCTCATCGGCGAGAAAGACGCCATTGCCCCGCCAGCGCAGGCCCTCGCCGTCACGCGCCTTACACAAGGAGCGGCGGAGACGGCGCAAGCGCCTTGCGGTCACCTCGCGTTGTTCATGGGACGAAAGACGATTGCACGAGAATGGCCGCGCGTCGCGGCCTGGCTCACAAAGGCGGAGGCGCATCCATGACCACGGAGCCCATGATCTTCGCGCTCGGCGCCAGCCGCTCCTTCGGCGCCGCGGTCGCCGCCTCCGTCGGACTCGACCTTGCGCCGCTCGAAGAGCGCGCTTTCGAAGACGGCGAATATAAACTGCGGCCGCTCACGAGCGTGCGCGGCCGCGACGTCTATGCGGTGTCGAGCCTTTACGCCGAAGCTGGCGCGAGCGGCGCCGACAAGCTCCTCAAGCTTCTTTTCTTCATTGGCGCGCTCAAGGACAACGGCGCCGCCCGCGTCACGGCGGTCGCGCCCTATCTCGCCTTTTCGCGCAAGGATCGCCGCACCAAGCCGCGCGATCCCATCGCCACGCGTTATGTCGCGCAGCTTTTCGACGCCATGCGCGCAGATGCGGTGATGACGGTGGACGTCCATAATATTGCGGCGTTCGAGAACGCCTTCCGCTGTGAAACCCTGCCGCTCGACGCTCATGCGCTGTTTGCAAAACATGTCGCGCCGCTCGTCGCCCAGGCCCCGGTCGCCGTCGTGTCGCCGGACCTCGGCGGCGAGAAACGCGCCGAGCTTTTCCGCCAAAGGCTGGAGCGTCTGTTGCAGCGGCCGGCCGCCAAGGCCTTCATGGACAAGGTGCGCAGCGAAGGGCGCGTCAGCGGCGAGATTTTCGCCGGCGACGTCGCCGGCCGCACGGCGCTCATCCTCGACGATCTGATCGCCGGCGGCGGCACGGTCGCGCGCACGGCGGCCGCTTGTCGGGCGCAGGGGGCCGCACAGGTCTTCGCCCTCGCGACGCATGGCGTCTTCGCCAAGGCGGCGGGGCAAGTCCTGGGCGCGGCCCCGATCGACAGGTTGATCCTGACCGACTCCGTTCCTGTCCCGGAGGAGAGCCCGGTCGCCCAGGCGCTCGGCGCGCGGCTGTCCGTTCTCCCGCTGGCGCCGCTCATCGGGCAAGCCATCAGGCGTCGTCACGAGAACCGCTCGATTGTCGATCTGCTGGCGGAAGGCCCATAGCGCCTTCACGGAAGCGCTACAATTGACCGCCATTGTTGCGATCCAGTTCATTCTCCAGGAGCCTCATGACCTCCCCGCCGACACGCCGCGACGCCGCGCCGCGCCCCCTCCATCGCGCCACGCCGCCGCTCATGCCGCTGCTCCGGCCGCAGTCCTTCGAGACGGTGGACCGCGTCGCCCAGGCGACCGCCGCCCGCTTTACGCAAGGCATCTCGCCGCATGCGCAAATGTCGGCCTGGATCGATTGGGCGTCGCATCTCGCGCAAGCGCCCGGCCGACAATTGGAGCTTGCCCTGGAGGGCTGGTCCTCCGCGGCGCGGCTCGCGCATTTCGGCCTGCACAATCTGTTCAGCGACAAGGCCGAGCGGCCGTTCCCGCCGGAACCCGACGACCGGCGCTTCGACGATCCGGCGTGGCGGACCTTCCCCTATCTCTTCATCGAACAGGCGCACCTCGCCCAGCGGCAATGGTGGCGAAAGGCCACGCGCGAGGTGCGCGGCATGCGCCCGAACAACGCTTCGCGCGTCTCCTTTCTGGCGCTCAAATATTTAGACGCCTTCTCGCCTTCCAATCTGCCCTGGCTCAATCCCGTCGTCGCCGATCGCACGCAACGCGAAGGCGGCGCCAATCTGTTGCGCGGCTTCGATTATTTCCTCGAAGATTTTCTCGACGTCGCGACGCAGAGCGAAAACGGCAATGGCTATGTCGTCGGCGAGGACGTCGCGGCGACGCCCGGCGAGGTGATCTATCGCAATCATCTGATGGAGCTGATCCAGTACAAGCCCGCGACCGACAGCGTCTACGCCGAGCCGCTGCTCATCGTTCCGGCCTGGATCATGAAATATTACGTGCTCGATCTCGCCGCGCATCATTCGCTCGTGCGCTATCTGGTCGAGCGCGGCTTCACCGTGTTCATGATCTCCTGGCGCAACCCGACCGCCGAGGACCGCGACGTCACGCTCGACGATTACCGCACGCAGGGGATCATGGAGGCGCTCGACGTCGTCGAAGCGGTTCTGCCCGGACGCAAGATTCACGCGGCCGGCTATTGTCTCGGCGGCACGTTGCTGTCCATCGCCGCGGCGACCATGGCGCGCGACGGCGACAATCGTCTCGCTTCGGTGACCCTGCTCGCCTCGCAAACCGATTTCAGCGAGCCCGGCGACCTGATGCTCTTCGTCGACGCGGCGCAGGTCGCCTTTCTCGAAGACATGATGTGGGATCAGGGCTATCTCGACACCCATCAGATGGCGGGCGTGTTCATGGCGCTGCGCTCGAATGAATTATTCTGGGCGCGCGCGATCAAGGAATATCTGCTCGGGGACCGCGAACATGCAACCGACCTCATGGCCTGGAGCGCCGATCAGACGCGCATGCCCTATCTCATGCATTCGCAATATCTGCGCGGGCTCTTTCTGGAGAATCGGCTGACCGCCGGGCGCTTCGCGGTCAATGACGAAGTGATCGCGTTGAAGGACATCAGCGCGCCCATGTTCGTCGTCGGGACGGAGACGGACCATATCTCGCCCTGGCGCTCGGTCTACAAGGTCCATCTCTTCACCGACAATGACATGACCTTCGTACTCACCAATGGCGGCCACAACGCCGGCATTGTCTCGGAGCCCGGACATCCCGGAAGGCGCCACCATATTGCCGTGCGGGCGCGAAACGATCGCTATGTCGGCCCCGATCATTGGCGCGAGCGCGCGAAACTCATCGAAGGCTCCTGGTGGCCGGCCTGGGCGGCGTGGCTCGAGCGCCATAGCGCGGCGGAGCCGGTCGCGCGGCCGCCGATTGGGGCGCCGCGAGAAGGCCACGTTCCGCTCGAGCCCGCGCCGGGAAGCTATGTCCGCCAGCGCTGATGATCGGAAACTTCCCCGCTCGCGCCTGAAAGGGTTTAACCTTATGCCCGCGTTACGATTCGCGAGGGGAAAGACATGGCGACGTTCAGGCCTGACCAGGAGAATTCCGTCTACATTGGACAGGGCGCGCAGCTCACCGGCGAGCTTCGGGCGGATGACATTATCGTCGTCGACGGCGCCTTCGACGGCGAGATTTTCTGTAACCACCTCATCGTCGGTCCCACGGGCGTGGTGAAGGGCAAAATCATCGTGTCGAGCGCCGAGATTTCCGGTCAGGTGAGCGCGGAGATCACCGCCAAGCAGTTGATGAGCGTGCGCGCCACGGGCCGCGTCGAGGGCAGCTGGGATTGCGGCGCCATCGAGGTTGCGCGCGGCGCCGTGTTGAACGGCTCGGCGAATGTGGCCGAAACCACTGGCGCCAAGCCGCGCGAGGTCCCGGCGCCGCGTCGCATCGAGCCGCCCATGATCGAGGAGGAGCACGATGAGCGCGACGCTGTCGCCGCCATTGCGGCGCCGCTCGGCGCGCGGCGGCTGACCAAGTTGAACCTGCGCGTCCCCCGCCGTTCGGTGGGGTGACTGGAAGGGTTCATGGATTTGACGACGTCATTGCGAGTGGAGCGAAGCAATCGGGGAGCAAATGAGGCTCTGGCGCTTGCGCGCTTCTCTCCTGCGATGATGGCGGTCAAACCTTCCAGATCTCCTGCGCATATTCGCGGATGGTGCGGTCGGACGAGAACCAGGCGACCCGCGCCGTATTGAGAATCGCCGCGCGCCGCCACGCCTTCTCATCGCGCCAGCGCGCGTCGACCTGCCGCTGCGCGGCGCAATAGGCGTCGAAATCCTTCGTCACCAAAAAGTGATCGTAATAGGTGAGCGTGTCGACGAGCTGCGCGTAGCGATGCTTGTCATCCGGCGAGAACAGTCCGCTGGCGACGGCGTTGAGCGCCCCGGCGAGGCGCGGGCTTGCGGCGATGGCCTCGCGCGCGTCGATGCCCCGCGCGCGGCTCGCCTCGACCTCATGCGCGGTGAGCCCGAAAATGAAGATGTTTTCGTCGCCGACGCGCTCCCTGATTTCGACATTGGCGCCGTCGAGCGTGCCGATCGTCAACGCGCCGTTCAACGCGAATTTCATATTGCCTGTGCCTGACGCCTCCATGCCGGCGGTCGAAATCTGCTCCGAGAGATCGGCCGCGGGAATGATCTTTTCGGCGAGGCTCACATTGTAATTGGGCAGGAAGACGATCTTGAGAAGTCCGCGCGCCGCCGGATCGGCGTTGACGATCTGCGCCACGTCGTTCGCGAGCTTGATGATGAGCTTCGCCTGATGATAGCTCGCCGCCGCCTTGCCCGCGAAAATTTTCACGCGAGGCACGAAATCTCGGTTCGGCTGCGCGGCGATGTCGAGATAGAGCGCCGCCGCATCCAGCACATTGAGCAGTTGTCGCTTATATTCGTGGATGCGCTTGATCTGCACGTCGAAGAGCGCCTGCGGATCGACCCGCACGCCGACGCGGTCCAAGATCGTCGACGCGAGCCGCTCCTTGTTCTCGCGCTTCGCCGCCGCGAAGCGCTCCTGAAACGCGGGATCGCCGGCGAAGGCTTCAAGGCCTGAAAGTTTCGTGGGGTCGTCGAAGACCGCCGGCCCGATCGTCTCGGCGAGCAGGCGCGAGAGCGGCGGATTGGCCTCCAGCAGCCAGCGCCGGAAGGTGACGCCATTCGTCTTGTTGACGACGCGGTCGGGATAGAGACGGTGGAATTCCTTGAACACCGTCTCTTTGACGAGCTCGCTGTGCAAGGCGGAGACGCCATTGACCTTGTGCGAGCCGAGAAATGCCAGATGCCCCATGCGCACATGACGGCCATTGTGCTCGTCGATGAGCGAGACCGAGGACAGCACGCCCGCATCGCTCACGCCCTCGGCGCGCAACCCGTCGAGATGCATGGCGTTGATGAGGTAGATGATCTGCATGTGGCGCGGGAGCAGCTTCTCCATCAGCCACACCGGCCAGGTCTCCAACGCTTCGGGCAACAGCGTGTGATTGGTGTAGGAGAAGGTCGCCTGGGTGATGCGCCAGGCCTCGCTCCACTCGAGGCCATAGACGTCGACGAGCAGCCGCATCAGCTCGGCGACGCCGATCGCCGGATGGGTGTCGTTGAGCTGGATGGCGACCTTGTCGGCGAGCTTCCGGATGTCGCCCGTCTGCTTCAAGTGCCGGCGGACGAGGTCCTGCAACGAGGCGGAAGCGAAGAAATATTCCTGCCGCAGCCGCAGTTCCTGGCCGGCGGGGGTCGAGTCGCTCGGATAGAGCACCTTGGAGATCGCCTCGGCGCGCACCTGCTCTGACAGCGCGCCGACATGGTCGCCCTGATTGAAGGCGTCGAGACGCAAGGGGTCGGGCGCGCGGGCCGACCAGAGGCGCAGCGTGTTGACGTGGCGGCCACGCCAGCCGACGACCGGCGTGTCATAGGCGACGGCGACGATCGTCTCGGCCGGGCGCCAGACATGCGCGAGCAGATTGTCCGAAAGCCGCGTGCTTTCGACATGGCCGCCGAAGCCGATATCATAGGTGATCTCCGGGCGGGGAAACTGCCAGGCGTTGCCGAAGGAGAGCCAGTCTTCCGGATATTCGTGCTGCCAGCCGTCCTTGATGGTCTGGCGGAAAAGCCCGTGATCGTATCGGATGCCATAGCCCATGGCGGCGATTTCCAGCGTCGCCATGCTGTCCATGAAACAGGCGGCGAGCCGGCCGAGGCCGCCATTGCCGAGGGCCGCGTCCGGCTCCACCTCGCGCAGCCGATCGAGATCGACGCCGAGTTCGGAGAGCGCGTCGCGCATGGCGCCGGTGAGGCCGAGATTGGTGAGCGTGTCGACGAGCAGCCGGCCGACCAGAAACTCAAGCGAAAGGTAATAGACCCGGCGTCGATCCTCCCGGTAATTGCGCTTGGTCGAGGCGAGCCAGGATTCGACGAGACGATCGCGCGTCGCGAGCGCCGTCGCCACGAACCAGTCGCGCGGGCTCGCCGCCTCATTGTCCTTGCCGACCGTATAGGTGAGGCGGCGCTGCACTTCGCTCTTCAGGGCGGCGACGGTCTCGGCGTGGGAATGCTGATTCATCGCGACGACGTTCAACGGGATCTCTTTCTTACCGAGGGAGGCAATTCCGTGGGGGCGGGCGCGACTTTATGAGGCGCGGGCCTTTAGGCAATCCAAGCTTAAACAAGGGGATCGGCCAGGTAAACCAAGGCGCGGCGCGGCGGCGCCGAATTGGTCAGAAGAAGAGCGGTCAGCGCAAAATATAGTCGACGGCGCCCGAGCCGCGGCGGGGCTCCTGCGCGCCGGCGCAGCAGCCGACCGCCACAAGCCGGCGGCCGGCCACGCCCTCGCGGCGCAGATAACGCTCGGCCGCGAGCGCGCGGCGGCGCGCCAGCCCCTCGTTCGACGCGCCCGCGTCGGCATGGCCCCTGACTTCGATCGTCGCCTGCGGACAGCGGCGGATCACCTCCACCGCCTTGTCGAGCGCGAGCGCCGCGCGGCGGTCGATGGTCGTGCGCGCCGGGCGGAAAGCGACGGGCTCCGACGCCGCGGTCTCGTCGAGGGCGCGCTGGCACGCCGTCGCGTCGAGTTCACCGGCGTGCAGAGCGGCGGGGGTGGGCTCGGGGTCGCTGTCGGGCGGCGGCGGCGCGATAGTCGCCGTCCGATCCGGCGTCGTCTCGGGCGCGGCGGGCGCAGCGGTTTGCGCGACGATCACCCGCCGCACGCCCGGCGTCGCGGCGATCTCGGCCATGAGCGCCGGCTTGTCGGCGGCGGCGCTGGGCGCGGTGACGTCCCGGCCAGAGACGCCAAAGCCTGCCGGATCGACCCCTGCGCCTTGCGCGAGGGCGGCGATACGCTTTTGCACATAAGCTTCATAGGCCGGCGCGCCGATTTCGACGGCGCCCCACCACACTAGCGCGACGGGAAGCAAGCCCACGGCCCAGCGTTCGTGATCGTCGAGCGTTCCGCGCTTCAGCGCCGCGAGCGCGGCCCCGAGCAGGAAGGCGGCGAAACAGGCGAGCGCGATTTCGATCGCCGTCGAAACCACGCCCTCGACGGCGCCGACGGCGACCGCCGTCACGCCCGCGACAGAGGCCGCGCCGAACCAGGAGAGCCAGCGCGCCGGCCGGGAGCGAAGCGTCCCGCCGTGGAGGAACGTGGCCGCCGCCGCGCCGATCGCGAGACAGGCGACGAGCCAGGGCCATAGGTGAGCGAGAAAATCCAGCATGGCGGCCTTTGTCGCGGAAAAAAGCCGCGCAGTCGCGACAATGCGGCGCCCAAACAGGGATCGCAAGCCCAACCGTGCGCGCGTGAATCCGACCGCGTTGACTTTCGCGCTCGCGGGCGCGCATCCTCCCGGACGTCTTTTCCCGCCCGGTATCGCAATGGATTTTCAGACCATCCTCGCCGTCAATCTGATGGCGCTTTCGGCCCTGTCCCTCCTCCTCGACCTTTTGCAGCGCCGGGGCGGGCCGCACAGCTTCGCGTTCGTCAACGCCCTGGTGCTTTTCATCGGCGCCTTCGCCCTGTGGTTTTTTCCGCAGGAGGCGGGCAAACTCGTTTCCCTGGCGTTCTTCCCGCTCGTCGCCGCGCCGATGACGCTCGCCGCGCTGCAGTCGCGCCACACCCGCGCCGGACGGCTCGAACAGGCCGCGCGCTGCGCCGATCTCGCCGCCCTGTTTCATCCCACCAGGGCGATGCGCCTTTCCGCCGCCTACGCCCGCGCCGCCGCCATCGACGACCCGCGCGAAAAGGCGCGCGCCTTCGCCGCCCTCGCCGCCGAGGCGCCGCCCGAACAGGCGGCCGCCATCGAGACGCGGCTTCTCGCCGAGCGCGGCGACTGGGCGAAGGCGTTGGCCCTCTCGCAAAATCCCGAAAACGCCCGCCAGCTTTCCGCCTATCGGTTCCGCGCGCTCGGCGAAACCGGCCGCATCGAGGAGCTCATGCGCGATTACGCGCGCTCGGCGGACTCGACCCCCTTGGAGCAGATCGCCTTTTCCTGGCTCTTCGTCCTCGCCTTCGGCGGGCGCCCGCGCGAGGTCGACGCGCTCGTCGCGCATCTTTTGCGCCTCGACCCGGACTCCGCCGCTTATTGGATCGCCGTGGCGCAGAAGCGCGCCGGGGAAGAAGCGCCGGCGCGGGCGACCTTCGAGCGGCTCGCCATCAGCCTCAAGGAGACGCCGGCGGCGATCGCCGCGCGCCGCCAGCTCGCGGCGCCCTGGGGAGAGCCCGCGCCGCTCTCGCCGCGCGCGCAGGAGATCGTCGAGGGCGTCGCCGCGCGCGTCGATCTGGAATGCGCGCGGGCGACGCGGGGCTGGCGGCTGCCGCCGGTCACTTTGACGCTCCTCGTCGTCAATTCAGCCATGTTCGCGGCTGAAACGGCGTTCGGCGGGTCGCAGGATTTGCAGACGCTGATTAGGCTCGGCGCGCTCTGGGCGCCGCTGGCCCTGCATGGCGAAAGCTGGCGTCTCATCACCGCGACGCTGCTGCATTACGGCCCGCTGCATTTTGCCCTCAACATGGTCATGCTGGCCCTCATCGGGCGCGAACTCGAAGATGAAATCGGCGGCTGGCGCCTGCTCGCGGCCTATCTGGGCGCGGCGCTGATTTCATCGGTCGTCGTGCTGGCTGTGATGATCATGGGCGCCGGCTATGGGCTCTATGTCGGGGCCTCGGGCGCGATCTTCGGTCTTTTCGGCGTCGTCGGCGCGTTGAGAATGAAGGACTGGCTGCGCCATCGCGCCAGTCTCGACGCCTTCCGCGCCACGGCGCTCGGCCTCGCCATGCTGGTGCAGATCGCCGCCGATTTCATCCTGCCGATGTCGAGCCTCGCCGCGCATCTCTCCGGCTTCGGCTTCGGGCTGCTGGTCGGGATCATCGTCGAACCGAAGCGCCGATAGGGGCTGGCGCTACACCCGCATCGGCATCAGCACATAGAGCGCGTTGGCGCCGTCGCGGTCCTGGATCAGCGTCGGCGAGCCGGGGTCGGCGAGCTTGAAGAGCGCCGTGTCGCTGTCGAGCTGCTGGGTAATGTCGAGCAGATAGCGGGCGTTGAAGCCGACGTCGAGCGGCGCGCCGTCGTAGTCCGCCTCGATCTCCTCGACGGCCGATCCCTGGTCGGGATTGGTGACCGAGAGCACGAGCTTGCCTTCGGTCAAAGCGAGCTTCACCGCACGGCCGCGCTCTGAGGAAATGGTCGAGACGCGGTCCACGGCCTTGGCGAAAACGTCGCGCTCGACGGTGAGGCGCTTGTCGTTGCCGGTCGGTATGACGCGGGCGTAATCGGGGAAGGTGCCGTCGATGAGCTTCGTCGTCAGCAGCGCGTCGCCGAAGGAAAAGCGCATCTTGTTCGTCGAGAGTTCGATCAGGACGTCGGCCTGCGCGTCCTCGATGAGGCGCAGCACTTCCTGCACCGCCTTGCGCGGCAAGATCACGCCCGGCATGCCCGCGCAACCCTCCGGCGCCGGCAGTTCGAGACGGGCGAGCCGATGGCCGTCGGTCGCGACCGCGCGCAGCATCAGCCGGCCCTCGACCTCCATGGCGTGGAAATAAATGCCGTTGAGGTAATAGCGCGTCTCCTCGCTCGAGATGGCGAACTGAGTCTTCTCGATCAAGCGCTTGAGGTCCGCCGGCGCGAGCGTGAAGCGATGGCTGAACTCCCCCGAGGTGACGTCCGGGAAATCGCTCTCCGGCAACGTCGACAGATTGAAGCGGGAGCGGCCGGAGCGCAGGGTGAGCTGGCCGGTCTCGCCGCTTTCGTCGAGCGACACCTGCGCGCCTTCTGGAAGCTTGCGCACGATGTCGTAGAGCGTATGCGCGGGCAGCGTCGTCGCGCCCGGCTGTCCCACCTCGGCGGGCGCCTTTTCGGTGATCTCGAGGTCGAGATCGGTCGCCTTGAGGGTGAGCGCGCCGTCGCGGGCCGCGATCAGGACATTGGCCAGAATCGGAATGGTCGTGCGGCGCTCCACCACCCTGTGAACATGGCCGAGCGCCCGCAACAGCGCCGCTCTCTCGATCGTGACCTTCATCGCAGGAATACCAGCATTTCATCGGGCGCCGCGCGCCGGGGGCGCAGACTTTGGCAAGCCGGGCGTTGAAGCGCAAGTGCCGACCCCGCGGGGATTGTGGAGAAAATCCGCCCTCCCAGGCGGCGTTCCGGGCTTGGGCGCCGGAAGCCATCGCTTAACCTGCCCTTAAACGGCCTTTCTTAGGGTGAATCGACTACTTGGGGAGGCTGCGGCGGAGCCTCGGGGCGGGTGCAACATGGCGCGTAACGGCAGACGCCGGGAACCCAGGTTCGACGACGAGGCCGAAGACGACGAGCTTCGGGCGGAGCCGAGGCCTCGCGCGCGCAAGTCAGAACGTCCGAAACGGCGCCGCTCGGGCTCGCTCATCGGCGCCCTGATC
Source organism: Methylocystis echinoides (assembly GCF_040687965.1). Classification (NCBI taxonomy): domain Bacteria; kingdom Pseudomonadati; phylum Pseudomonadota; class Alphaproteobacteria; order Hyphomicrobiales; family Methylocystaceae; genus Methylocystis; species Methylocystis echinoides. The sequence continues at coordinate 1,707,441 of NZ_CP156084.1, read as the reverse complement.
TACTGGAGCCTGACCCTCTCCGTCTGGGGCGCGATCGGCGGCGGGGCGCTCGCGGTCTATTACGGTTCGCAACTCCCGCCCATCGATCAGCTCTCGGTCCCCAAACGGCCGCCCAATATTGCCATCCTGGGAGCCGACGGGGAGCTTCTCGCCAATCGCGGCGACACCGGCGGGGCGACGGTCAGGATCTCCGAACTGCCGCCTTATCTGCCCAAAGCTTTCGTCGCGATCGAGGACCGCCGCTTCTATTCGCATTGGGGCGTCGATCCGCAGGGCGTCGCCCGCGCGCTGGTGCGCAATGTCGCCGGCCGCGGCGGCATGCAGGGCGGCTCGACCTTGACCCAGCAGCTCGCCAAAAATCTGTTTCTGACGCAGGAGCGCACGATCTCCCGCAAGATTCAGGAGGCGATCCTCGCCGTCTGGCTGGAGCACAAATATTCGAAGGACCAGATCCTCGAACTGTATCTCAACCGGGTCTATTTCGGCTCCGGCGCCTATGGCGTGGAGGCCGCCTGCCAGCGTTATTTTGGCCATGGCGCCAAGACTGCGACGCTTTCGGAGGCCGCCGTCCTCGCGGGGCTGATGAAAGCCCCGAGCAAGCTCGCGCCCGACCGCAATCCGGACGGCGCGACGGAGCGCGCGGCGCAGGTCGTGACCGCCATGGCGCAGGAAGGGTTCATCAACGACAGCGCGGCAAAGGCGGCGCTCGCCAATCCCGCGCAGGTGCAGAAGACCATCGGGGCCGGCTCGATCAACTACGCCGCCGATTATGTCATGGACATGCTCGACGACACCGTCGGCGCGATCGACCAGGACATTGTCGTCACCACCACCATCGATCCGCGGCTTCAGACCGTCGCCGAAGGCGCGCTGAAGGAAGAGCTCGACAAGAAGGGCGCGAAGTTCAACGTGTCGCAGGGCGCCGTCGTCTCGCTCGATCCAACGGGCGCGATCCGCGCATTGGTTGGCGGGCGCGACTATTCGGAGAGCCAGTTCAATCGCGCCGTTTCCGCCAGGCGCCAGCCGGGCTCCGCCTTCAAGCCGTTCGTCTATCTCGCCGGCCTGGAGCATGGCCTCACGCCCGATACGGTGCGCGAGGACGCCCCGCTCAATATCAAAGGCTGGACGCCCGAAAATTACAGCCACGAATATTTCGGCCCGGTCACGCTCACCAAGGCGCTGGCGCTGTCGCTCAATACGGTCGCGGTGCGCGTCGGCATGGAGGTCGGCCCGAAGACGGTGGTGAAGACGGCGCGCCGGCTCGGCGTGCAATCAGAGCTTCAAACCAACGCCTCGCTCGCGCTCGGCACGTCGGAGGTGACGCCGCTCGAACTCGTCGCAGCCTACGCGCCCTTCGCCAACGGCGGCTTCGGCGTGCAGCCCTATATCATCGCGCGCGTGAAAACAGCCGTCGGCAAGACCCTCTATCAGCGCAAGACGCCCGCGCCGTCCCGAGTCGTCGACGCCGACGATGTGGCGATGATGAACGTCATGATGCAGGAGACCCTGCTCACCGGCACGGCGCGCAAGGCGGAGCTGCCCGGCTGGCAGGCGGCGGGCAAGACCGGCACCAGCCAGGATTTTCGCGACGCCTGGTTCATCGGCTACACGAGCCGGCTCGTCACCGGCGTGTGGCTCGGCAATGACGACAGTTCGCCCACGAAAAAGGCCTCGGGCGGCAATCTTCCTGTCGAAATCTGGAGCCGCTACATGGGCATCGCCCATCGTGGGCTGCAGGTCGCCGGCCTGCCCGCGGGCAATTGGCGCTCCGACGGTTCGCTCGACGACGTCGTGGCGCGGCCGCTCGACGAGCTCATCGGGATGTTCACCGGCGGCGGGGGCGCGCCGGCCCCGGCGCCGCCGCCACGCCCGCGGCAATCGGCGCCGCTTCCGCCGCCCGAGCCATCGGCCGGCCGACGCGCGCCAGACGACGCCACTGCGACCATCCCCATTGCGCCGGAGGCCGCGCGCGCTACCCGCGCGGCGCCGCGCAGCGTCGACGAACTGCTGCCGCCGGAGGACATTCCCGACGCCGGCGCCCCCCCGCCAGCGCCCCGCGGACGACGGCCCGCCGCTCAGCGAAACATCTTCGAGGAGCTGTTTGGCGGCGGCTAGAGCATCGGCGCCCGCGCTGGGACGCGGGCTTCCCTCAGGGCGCCGCGCGCTCTTGCTCCTCGGGGGGAACTTGTGCGGAGCCCTCCGTTTCAGCCGCCATCTTCGCCTCCCCCACATAGCGTTGCACGGCGCCGAGCGCGCCTTGCGCCAGTCCGGCAAGGGCAAGCTCAGGGGAGCGGAGCGCGAGCCCGACCGCAAGCTTCGTCCGCCCTACCGCTTCATTCGCATAGCCGCGCAATTGGTCGCTCGGGCCCGACTGAACGACGCCGTCAAACGCCTGCGTCAGCGTCTGATTGAGCCGCTCGGCGGCGCTGCGCTCGCACTCCGGCTCCGGCTCCGGCTCCGCCGCCGCCGGCGCGACGATCGCGATGCGCGGCGGCGTCTCTTCCGGCTCGATTTCGCTTATCGGGTTAGACATTTTCCTGTCGCCTTGTGGTAAGTCTCGCTGAGCCGAAGGTTTAGGCGGCGCTCCCGACCGCGCGGCCGCGATCGCCGACGCCCTCGGCGACGTCTTTCCATTCGCGCATCCAGAAGTCGGCGACGCTGAAGCGCGCGATTTCAGCGCCACGCGGGTCGACGACGACGATAGCGTCGAAGTCAACTGTCTGAAGCGCCTTGGGGCTGCTCAATTCAATCTCGAAGAAACGTCTCACCTGTTCAATGACCTCTGCCTTGTCAGCCGAGGGTCGCTCATACTCGCGCAAAATTTTCGTCTCGGACGGAGCGTCGCCCCTCTGCGCTATGCTGATTTCCCTGACGCGATACGGTTCCATCTTGTCGCCACAACTTTCTCCAGCGCTATGAAGTGAAATTGGCGGCGCGTCGGATGCGTCAAGACCGCCGAACCAACCATGGCTGCAGGGACCGTCCAAGCAGCTCACACGCTCGCCTTCTCATCGTCGCGACCTAGTAATGATTCACGAGGCCAGGCGGTTCAGCTTGGATCGCCGGCGCCAAACTGCTGCGGAGAGTCGCATGACTGAGAACTGGCAATATCAGATCCGCTTCAGGCTGAGCGAGGAACAGGCGGAAGCGGCTCGAAGCCGCACCGACGGTCCGGCCTTCAAGCCGATCGCCGACGTCCTCGCACTACAGAATGCGATGGCGCGGAGCCAATACGACGCCTTTGCCGGCTATGTTTCCGAAGCGGAACGCAACGGCGTCGAGCAGTATCCGCTTTACAAATGGACGAAAGCGACGATCGAAGACCCAATCAAGAGAGCGAAGCACGCCTGCTCTTTCGCCGTTCTGGTCGGCGGCGCCGAAGTCTATGACAAACCCGTCGCGGACGCGCTCGAAGCGGCGTTGCGTCCGCTTCTCGAGCAGGGCGTGATCACGGGCCTATCCCGGCACGATACGAACCCCGCCAATAATCCGCAGCCGCCAGCAAAGTTTCGCTGACGATCGCGGGCCGTCAAAAGCGTAATCGTTGTTTTTTTTGAGAGGCTTGATAGCGCCCGCACGGGCGCTAGCTCACGCCCTGTCGAGGGTGGCTGTTCGTAAAAATGTTTATGAGGGCTTAGCCATGAGACACAAATCATTCGTTGCAGTCGTTTGGGTTGGATTCCTTGTCGGAGCGTCGACCGCGCTTGCGTCGGACATCTGCGTGCAACTTGGCGGCGGCGGCGGCTACGCCGTTTTCAAATCGCCCAAAATCCAGCTCAATTGTTGCCCGCCAGACCCGGCTGAGTTGAACAATTGCGCGCCGCTCAATGGCGTCGAAGCGATCAGTCCGCCACCGCCGAATCCCCCATCTCCCGGTCTCGGCGGCGCGCTGACCGGCACGCTTTGCGTGGATCAACAAGGGAACGGGGTGATTTATCATTATGTTTACCATAACGCCGTCGGGTTGAGAGAAAGCTTGAAGGCGTATTTCGAGTCCGGCTATTGCCGCTTCAAGTTCGGCCCGGTTGGCAAGGACCCCAACTCCGGCATCACAGGAACATGCCGCGGCACCGTGATAACAAACCCGACGCCGCCAGGAGGCTCGGGGACTTTCTTCCAAAGCGCGACGCTTTGGAAATGCGACGTGCCGGTCTTCTCCGCAAATCCAAACTGACGCCGTAGACAGCCATCGGCGACAGGGGAAGGCCCGGTTCTCACCGCGGCCTTCCTGCATTCGTCGTCTTCACGACCGACGGCGTCCCTTTATTTTTAAAAAAATCGTTTTGACGAATTGCTGGGTCCTATCCCGTTATTGTGATCCGCCCTCATGCGGCGGCGTCCGCTACCCCCCGGGCGCGCGGCCCCTCGTCGCCCAAAGTGCGCGCTTGATGCGTCGACCGGCGCGTTATAACGCCGTGGGCTCAACGCGTCGGCGAATCCGCTTCTTGGCTTCGCCGCAATGGGCAAGACGCGATCGACCTCCGGAGCGTGCAATGGACACGAGATTTGAGCGCCCCGCAGGCGTCGCGGGCGAAGAGGAGCGAACGGCGGCGAAGCGGCCAAGGACGGCGTCGGCACAGCTTTAATCGCCGTGGTTTTGGCGGCCGCGGGGGCGTCGCTTGCTGGTCTGGCGCTGTTCGCCGCGGGCGCAGCCCTGGACGTGCTTTTTGGCCCGGGATTTACGCTGAACCGGCGCAACGGGACGGCGCTTCTCGCCATCCTGGTCTTCGCCGGAACCTATTTCGTCATCGCGATCGGAAAGTTGCCGGGCTTCCAGCTCGATCGGGCCGGGGCGGCGCTGCTCGGGGCGAGCCTGATGGTCGGGCTCGGCGTCCTTTCCCTCGACGACGCCTACCGCGCCATCGACCTGGATACGATCACGCTCCTTCTCGGCATGATGATCGTGGTCGCGAACCTTCGCCTCTCCGGTTTCTTCCGGGTGACGAGCGATTTTGTCGTGGCGCGCGCGACGCGCCCCCTGCTGGTGCTGATCGCAATTGTGATGGTCTCTGGCCTGTTCTCCGCCTTCCTTGTCAATGACGCAGTCTGCCTCGTCCTGACGCCGCTCGTTCTCGATCTCGTGAGGCGTCTCCAGCGCGATCCCGTCCCCTATCTGATGGCGATTCCGCTGGCTTCAAACATCGGCGGCGCGGCGACGATCACCGGCAACCCGCAGAATATGATGATCGGCGCCTTTTCACGCATCCCCTATCGCGCCTTTGCGGGCGCTCTTTGGCCCGTCGCCCTTTTTGGGCTGCTCTCGACAATCCTGCTCATTGCGCTCGTCTATCGCCATGAATTCCTCACGCGAGAAAGGCTGCCTGAAATCACGCCGCCGCAGACGCGCTATCGCTCCGCTTTGATGCTCAAGTCTGTCGCCGTCACGGCGGTCATGATGGTCCTGTTTTTCGCGGGACAACCCGTCGCCAAGGTCGCGATCGTCGGCGGCGCGTTCCTGCTGCTGACGCGCAAGGTAAAGTCCGAAAAGGTCTATCGGGAGATCGACTGGCCCTTGCTGCTCATGTTCGTCGGACTCTTCGTGGTTGTGGCGGGTCTCGAGAAGGCGGTGATCACGCCGGACTTCGTCGCCGCCGTTGGGGGCCTCGATCTCGACGCGCCCGCGACCCTCTCGCTCATCACCGCCGGCTTGTCCAACGTCGTCAGCAATGTTCCGGCGGTTCTGGTGCTGAAGCCCTTCGTCTCGAGCGCAGCCGACCCGCAAAAGTCTTGGCTCGTCGTCGCCATGGCGTCCACGCTCGCCGGCAATTTCACCCTCGTCGGTTCGGTCGCCAATCTGATCGTCGCGCAGAAGGCGAAAGCGGGCGGCGTCGACCTCGGTTTCTGGCCTCATTTCAAGCTTGGCGCCCCATTGACGCTCGCGACGATTTGTTTCGGCGTCTGGTGGCTGTAAGGCTTGTGTGAGACTCTTCTGGGGCGGATCGCTTGCGTCTCTCGCCGCAAGCGGGGTTGGTTGTTGGAGGCCGATTCTTGACGTTCTGTTTCGTGGTCGGCGCAGTCGCAGCGGCGTCGCTCTGCCTCGGGGTCTTTTTTCTCTCGGACGGCGCCGTTCGCAAAGCCATTCAATTTTCTTTGGCGCGTCGCGTCGGCGGCCTGTTTTCTCCAAGACTCATCGTCGTCGGCGACAGCCTCGCGGCGTCCTGCCCCTGGAGGAGACTGGCCGCGCATCCTTTCGCCGTTCTCAACCTGGCGATGGGAGGCGCGACGCTGAAGGAAATCGCCGGGCAAATCTACCGCTCCCGCGACATTGCGGCGGACTTCCTCCTGGTGAACGGCGGTCTCAACGATCTCTTGTTCGACCAAGCGGAGGCGCGCCAGATCGAAGCGGATTTCCTTGCGCTTTCGCGTCGGATCGAGGGGAGGACGGTGATCGTGACCCTCATGCCCTTCACCAGCGATCCGGCCAGGACAGCGCATATCGTCAAAGCCAATGAGCTGTTGTCGCGACTGTGTCGCCAGTTCGGATATTGCACCGTGGACCTGAACGCGTCAGTGTCGGTCGATGGCGTGCGCCGACCGGACATGACGGAAGACGGGCTGCATTTTACCGGCGCCGCGGACCGCATATGGCTCGCCGCGATCCGCGATGCGCTTTCGCGCGCGCGAATCTAACCCGGCCGAAAGTTCATTCAATTCCCGCCGCCCGCTTCAATTCGGCGATCAACGCAAACGCTTCGGGCAAAGCAAGAACAGCGGAAGGGGCGCCCTCGAGCGTCACGGCGAGATTGTCGCCGATCAGGCGCGCCTCCAGATCATAATCGCTCGCAATCGGGCTCATATAAATCTGCGGCTCCCGACTTGCCCCGGTCGCCAGCGCCTGCAGGCCGCGCGCGACAATCGCCGCCTCCTGCCGCGTGAAGCGGCGCTCGGGCTGGCCGGCCAGGCGCAATGTTATCAAGGCGCCAAAGGCGACATGTCTCTCGCTTGACAAGGTGAAGGCCGCAGCTCGGTCTGGAGACGACATCTATTTGATTCCTCGTGGCTTTCGCTGGCCGTTGCGAAGGGCGCCGTTCTTGAATGGGCTTTGGGGCCCCTCACCGCATGAGAAAAAGCAATGCCTAACAATTTTTGTGCCCGGCGCCGCCGATCATGAACGACAGCGCAGACCGGTTTCCGTCTGACATCCGCGGCTATCATCAGCGCACCAAGCATGCGCCGCATCGTTATGCGCTGGGTCCCGCCTTCCTCGACTGGACGTCGCAGCCGTCGCCCTATCGCCGCTTCGCCGGCGCAGGGCTCATCGACTTGCCGCTGAGCGCAGAGGCGCAGGCCGTTTTTCCCGGCCCTGCGGAGGAGGCGCGGCCAATCGACCGCAATTCTCTGGGTCTTTTCTTCGAACTGGCCTTTGGCCTCAGCGCCTGGAAGAGCGTCGAGGGGTCGACATGGGCGGTGCGCAACAACCCCTCTTCCGGCAATCTCCATCCAACTGAAGCCTATGCGTTGCTCGACGCAGTCGAAGGCGTCGGCGACGCCGCCGCGCTCTATCATTACGCGCCGCTCGAGCACGCCCTCGAAGAACGCGCCCTCTACGCAGCGGCGCGCCTGCTTCCTTCTGGCGGCTTTCTTGTCGCGCTGACCCAGATTCCGTGGCGCGAGGCCTGGAAATATGGCGAGCGCGCCTTTCGCTACTGCCAGCTCGACGCCGGCCATGCGATTGGCGCGGCGGCGCAGGCCGGCGCCGCGCTCGGCTGGCGCGCGCATGTTCTGGCGTCGCCCGCCGATACGGAGATCGCCGCGCTGATCGGGCTCGATCGACCGGACGCCTTCCACCGGCGCGAGGAAGAACATCCCGATACGCTGCTCTGGGTCGCCGTGGACGGCGGTCCGCCGCCAGCGCTCGATCTTGCGCGGCTCGCGGCGGCCGAGAGGCGTTTTTGCGGGTCAGCCAATCGCCTGAGCGAGGATCACGACGCCTGGCCCGTCGTCGATCTCGCGATGCGGTTTTGTCACAAGGACGCGACCGCTCGGACGCCCGCCGTCGCGCCAAGCCCGGCCCCGCAGCCGGACGGGCCGCCCATCGCGGACGTCGTGCGCCGTCGCCGCAGCGTGCAGCGCATGGACGGCGTCGCGACCCTCTCGCTCGACGCCTTCCAGCGCATGCTTGCGGCGACTCTGCCGGGCGCCGAGCCGATAATGAGCGCCTTCCCGTTCGAGCCGCGCCTCTCTCTCGTTCTCTATGTGCATCGCGTCGCCGGACTCGCGCCGGGCCTCTATCTCCTCGAGCGGGACGAGACCTGCGCGACCCGCCTTCGCGCGGCTTTCTCCGCCGACTTCGACTGGTCGCCTGTCGAGCTTTCCGGCGTCCGGCTGTTTCGTCTGAAGGACGGGCCGCAGGAGCGGGAAGCCACGCGCGCCGCCTGCCTGCAGCCGATCGCCGGCAAGGGCTGTTTCGCCGTCGCGATGATCGCCGATTTCGAGCGCACGCTCGCCGACGAGGGGCCCTTCGCCTATCGGCGCCTGCACTGGGAGGCCGGCCTCATCGGCCAGGTTCTCTATCTCTGGGCGACGGCCGCTGGACTCGCCGGCACGGGAATCGGGTGCTTCTTCGACGACGAGGTCCACGCCCTCCTCGGCCTCGCGGCCGGCGATATGCAGTTCCAGGACGTTTATCACTTTACGGTCGGCGGAGCCGTGGAGGATGCGCGCATCCTCACGCTTCCTCCCTATCCGCGCGAGCGACGGCGTTAGCTCGGCTGGGGACCGCCGCGAGATCGGCCACCACTTCTTCGAGGCGATCCAGAGCGAAATCGAGATCCTCGCGCGAGATGACGAGCGGCGGGGCGAGACGGACCACGGTTTGATGCGTCGCCGTCGACAGCACGCCCTTCTCGAGCAGGCGCAGGCACGCCTCGCGCGCGCTTGCGTAGCGTGGCTCGATCTCGGCGCCCGCCCACAAGCCGCGTCCGCGCACCGCGCGCAGTGCGGGCGCGCGTATCTTTCGCAACCGCTCGAGCATATGTTCTCCAAGGACGCGGCTTTTCTCGACGAGGCCCTCGTCGCGGATCACCTGCAGCGTCTCCAGGCCAATGGCGGCGGCGAGCGGATTGCCGCCAAAGGTCGAGCCATGAGACCCAGGCGTCAGCACGTCCATCACCTCTCGGCGCGCGACAAAGGCTGAAACGGGCAAGACGCCGCCGCCCAGCGCCTTCCCGAGCATGACGCCGTCCGGGCGGATATTTTCGTGCTGGTAAGCGAACCAGGCGCCGGTGCGGCCCAGGCCCGACTGAATTTCGTCGACGAGGAGAAGGATTCCGCGTTCGTCGCAGAGCTGGCGCAAGCCGGCGAGCCATCCCGCCGGCGGCACGATGATGCCGGCTTCGCCCTGAATGGGCTCGACCAGAATGGCGACCGTCTCGGACGTGACGGCGGCCTCCATCGCCGCCAGGTCTCCGAAGCGCGCCGCGCGAAAGCCAGGCGTGAACGGCCCGAAACCGTCACGATAGTCCGGCTCGGATGAGAAGCTGATGATGGTCGTCGTGCGGCCGTGAAAATTTCCTTCCGCCACGATGATTTCCGGATTGGCTGCGCCTTTGACCCAATGCCCCCATCGTCGCGCGGCTTTAATCGCCGTCTCCACCGCTTCGGCGCCGCTGTTCATCGGCAGCGCCACATCGAGGCCGGTGAGCCTGCAGAGCTCCGCGAGAAACGGGGCGAGCCGATCGTTGAAATAGGCGCGGGAAGGAACCGCGAGGCGGCCCGCCTGTTCGGCAAGCGCTGCGACGATGCGCGGATGCGCGTGGCCGAGGCTGACCGCGGAATAGGCGCTCATCATGTCGATGTAGCGCCGGCCCTCGACGTCCCAGAGATAGGCGCCTTGACCGCGCGTCAGCACGACAGGAAGCGGATCATAGTTTTGCGCACAGTGCGGATTGTTGAAGCTTGGGCCCATGTTCTCAGGCGTTTCGCGGCGCCATCTGCACCAGCGAGAGGCGCGCCATAGATAGTTAGGCAAGGGACGCCGCGGCGCCAGCGGCGGCAGCTATGGAGACCTTGGATGGCGGCGCAGACGCTGGCCGGCGACATCGCGCGCGATACGCAAGACATCCTCGCAAGGCTCGGCGTTGCGCCGAACCGGCGTCTCGACGGCGCGCTCGAGGCGCGGTCGCCGATCACCGGCGAGGCCATCGGCAGGGTCGACGCAGGCGGCGCCGCCTCCACCAAGGCCGCCATCGCATGCGCCGACGCGGCTTTCCTTGTCTGGCGCAACGTCCCGGCGCCGCGGCGCGGCGAGCTCGTCCGTCTCTTTGGCGAAGAATTGCGGCGCGCGAAGAGCGAACTGGCTGCGCTCGTGACGATCGAAGCGGGCAAGATCCGCTCGGAAGGCCTCGGCGAAGTTCAGGAGATGATCGACATCTGCGATTTCGCCGTGGGCCTCTCTCGCCAGCTTTACGGTCTCACGCTAGCCACCGAGCGCCCAGGCCACCGGATGATGGAGACGTGGCATCCGCTCGGCGTCGCCGGCGTCATCACGAGCTTCAACTTCCCTGTCGCCGTCTGGGCCTGGAACGCCGCGATCGCGCTCGTCTGCGGCAATTCGCTTGTCTGGAAGCCCTCAGAAAAGACGCCGCTGACCGCCCTTGCGACGGAAACTCTGTTCGAGCGCGCGGTTGCGCGTTTTGGCTCCGCGCCTGACGGCCTTTCGATCGTCGTTCAGGGCGGCCGTGAGGTTGGCGGCGCGCTCGTCGAGGACCCGCGCGTAAGGCTCGTCTCCGCGACCGGATCGACGGCCATGGGCAGAGCGATCGCGCCGCGTCTCGCGCAGCGTTTTGCGCGCACGATCTTCGAGCTCGGCGGCAACAACGCCGCCGTCGTCTGTCCCTCGGCGTCGCTCGATCTCGCCGTGCGCGCGATTGCTTTCGCCGCTATGGGAACGGCGGGACAACGCTGCACGACGCTCAGACGCCTGTTCGTGCATGAGACGGTTTACGACGACCTCATGGCGCGCCTGCGCGCCGCCTTTACGGCGGTCTCAGTGGGCGACCCGCGGGAAGACGCGACGCTCGTCGGCCCGCTGATCGATGAAGACGCCTATGGGGCCATGCGCCGCGCGCTGGATGACGCGCGCATGGCTGGCGGCGTCGTTGTCGGCGGCGAGCGCGCGCTGGCGGATCGCTTTCCCGCGGCCTTTTATGCGCGGCCGGCGCTGGTCGCGATGCCCGAGCAAACGGCTATTGTAAAGCAGGAGACCTTCGCGCCGATCCTATATGTGATGAAATATCGGGACTTCGACGAAGCCATGCGGCTTCAAAACGAGGTCGCTCACGGCCTTTCGTCGTCGATTTTCACGAACGACATGCGGGAGGCGGAGCGCTTCCTGTCGGCGGAAGGCTCCGACTGCGGAATCGCCAACGTCAATATCGGCCCCTCCGGCGCGGAGATCGGCGGGGCCTTCGGCGGCGAAAAAGACAGTGGCGGCGGCCGCGAAGCGGGGTCCGACAGTTGGAAGGCCTATATGCGGCGCGCCACCAACACCATCAATTATTCGGAAGAGCTGCCGCTGGCGCAGGGCGTCGCCTTCGACGTGCCGCAAAACGGAACCTAGTATGAAAACGTCACAAGCTTCGCCCGACGTCCTTCGCTCAAGATTCGCGCGGGCGCTCTCGACGATGTACAAGGCCGAGATGCCGCGCTATCGCGAGATGAGCGAGCTCGTCGCCGCCGTTAACAGCGAGACGCGTCGCGCGCATCCGGAACTCGGCCGCGAACGCGCCGACGCCGGAGAGCCGGACCGGCTCAATCTCGAACGGCATGGCGCAATCCGCGTCGGGACCCCGCAAGAGCTCGCGAGCGTGCGCCGCCTCTTTGCAGCCATGGGCATGTTTCCCGTGGGCTATTACAATCTGTCGACCGCCGGCATTCCGGTGCATTCGACGGCGTTCCGGCCGATCGACGACGACGCTTTGCGACGCAGTCCGTTTCGCGTGTTTACCTCGCTTCTGCGGCTCGACCTGATCAACGACGCGGACTTGCGCGAGCAGGCGACGAAAATCATGGCTCGGCGCGATATATTGACGCCGCGCTGTCGCGCCTTGCTCGACATTCGCGATCGCGACGACGGCTTCGACGAAACGCTTGCGGATGAATTTGTTTCGGAAGCCATCGAAACCTTCCGTTGGCGCGGCGCGGCCGCCACATCCGCCGAAACCTATGCGCGGCTTCAGTCAGCGCATCCGCTTCTGGCCGACATCGTCTGCTTCAAGGGTCCTCATATCAACCATCTTACCCTGACGACCCTCGACATCGACGCGGCCCAAGGCGCCCTGATCGCCCGGGACCTGGCGCCGAAGCCGATCATCGAGGGACCGCCGCGGCGGCGCTGTCCCATCCTGTTGCGGCAAACAAGCTTCAAGGCGCTCGCCGAACCGATTTCCTTTGCGGATGGGGCGAGCGGCCTGCACATGGCGCGGTTCGGCGAGATCGAACAGCGCGGCGCCGCGCTCACCCAATCCGGCCGCGCCTTGTACGATCGTCTTCTGCGCGACGTCTATGCGCGCGTCCCGCTCCCGGCCAGCGACCCGGTTGGCTTTCAACATGCGCTCGATCGCGCCTTCGCGGCGTTCCCCGACGATATGGACAGACTGCGCCGCGAAAAGCTCGCTTATTTCAGTTACGTCCCCGCCGGAGGAGACAGAGCGTCGACCCACGCGCCATCGCCGCGCTCGCTCGAGGACCTCGTCGCCTCGGGTTTTCTGCGCGCGGAGCCCATTCTCTACGAAGATTTCCTGCCGGTCAGCGCAGCTGGGATCTTCCGTTCGAATCTCGCGGAGACGGAGCCGGGCCGGGCGGTGGAAGACGACGATCGGGCAGGCTTCGAAGCGGCGCTCGGGGCCCCGGTGGTCGATGCGCAGGCGCTTTACCAGGAAGCCGAGCGCCGATCGCGCGCGACTGCGCTGCAAGCGCTCGGCGTCGACGAGATCGACCCTCCCGCAACCGAAACGTAAGGCGATGCGCTGGCCTTGCGCCGCAGGCGCGAGTCGCGCATTTTTTGGTCATCAACCCCCGGCTCTCGGAGGCTTCGTGGCTCGACGGTCCGGCAGCGCCGATCTGCCTCTTCACACTGGTCGCGTGCCGGCCTGGCTCGGTCAGCGCATGTCGCGGCTCGGCGCGGTGATCGCCGAGGCCATCGTGCACCATTACGGGCGCGAGGAATTCCTGCGCCGCCTCGCGCATCCCTTCTGGTTCCAGTCCTTCGGCGCCGTCATGGGGATGGACTGGCATTCGTCCGGGATCACGACGAGCGTCGTCGGCGCGTTGAAGCGCGGTCTTGCGCCGCTCTCGGGGGAACTCGGCCTTCACGTCTGCGGCGGCCGCGGCCGCCATTCCCGCCAGACGCCGCTGGAGCTCGCGGCGATCGGCGCGCGCGTCGGCTTCGATGGAGAGGCGCTGGCGCAGGCGAGCCGCCTCGTCGCCAAGGTGGACAGCGCCGCCGTGCAGGATGGTTTCGACCTTTATCTGCATGGCTTCATCGTCGCGGATGACGGCCAGTGGGTCGTCGTTCAGCAGGGAATGAACGGCGACGCCCGACTCGCCCGCCGCTATCACTGGCTTTCGGAGGGCTTGAAGAGTTTCATCGAGGCGCCGCACGCCGCGATCGAGGGCGAAAACCAGGGCAATATCTTAAATCTCACCGACCGGCGCGCGGAAGCGTCGAGGCTGCGCCAACTCGATCTCCTGCGCGATCTCGGGCCCGACGGCGTCGCCCGCGAGGCGGCCGCGATCGAGGGAAAAACGCAACCGCCGTCCGCGCAGCCCTTGCTGCCGCATCTGGTCATGCCCGCCCATCACGACGTCCGCCCCAAGGACGTCATGCTGCGCCGGCTGCATGGCGCGCTCGCCGCCGCGGCCGACAGCGGCCCCAAAGATTTTGCCGATCTCCTGCTCGTGCCGGGCGTGGGCGCCCGCACGGTGCGCTCTCTCGCCATGGTGGCCGAGGTCGTGCATGGCGCGCCCTGCCGCTTCGCCGATCCGGCCCGCTTCTCGCTCGCGCATGGCGGCAAGGACCGGCATCCCTATCCCGTCCCTCTCGCGGTTTACGACAAGACGATCGACGTGCTCAAAAGCGCGGTCACGCGCGCCAGGCTCGGCGACGACGACAGGCTGGAGGCATTGCGCCGGCTCGACGCGCAAGCGCGGCGCCTCGAGCGAACCGCCGCCGGTCCCTCTCTGCCAGAGTTCATCGACGAGGAGAGGACCCGCTCGCACGATTACGCGGGCCGCAGCGTCTTCGGCTGGGAGCCCGCGCCAGACGGCGATGCGGGGGACGCCACAAACAGGCGGACAGGCGGCGCCATGGCCAAGCGATAACCCACGCCAGACGGCGCTTTCGGCCCCGCCGCGATTGCGTTACCTTTGCCCCTTGTCGGCAGGAGCAACCGCGCGCGCATGACCATCGTCCCCATCCGCTATGTCGAACCCGTTTACCGGCCGCCGAGCGAAGCGGAGTCGCTGATCGTGCCTGTGACGGACGGCTGCTCCTGGAACAAATGCACCTTCTGCGAAATGTATACGGCGCCGCAGAAGCGGTTTCGTCCGCGCGACGAGGAAGACATCCGCGAGAGCCTGCGGCGCTGCGGCGAGACTTTCGGCGATGGCGTCAAACGCGTGTTTCTCGCGGACGGCGACGCCATGACGCTCTCGACGCGCCGCCTGGCGAATGTGCTCGAAACGATCCGCCGCGAGCTGCCCGGCGTCCGGCGCGTCTCGAGTTATTGTCTGCCGCGCAATCTGCGAAAGAAATCAGTCGCCGAGTTGCAAGAATTGGCGGCGCTGGGATTGTCGCTCGTCTATGTCGGAGCGGAATCCGGCGACGACGAGGTGCTGGCGCGCGTGAACAAGGGCGAGACCTTCGCGTCGTCCGCCGAGGCCCTCGACAAGCTGGGCGAAGCGGGAATCAAGCGCTCCGTCATGATCCTGAACGGCCTCGGCGGCGTGACGCTCTCGCGTCAGCATGCGTTGAATTCCGCGGCGCTGATGAACGCTGCGCAACCAGAGTATCTCGCCACCCTCGTCGTGAGTTTTCCACTGGGCGAGACGCGTTTTCGCGAGAACTTTCCTGGCTGGGAGCCGTTGAGCGTCCTGGGCTTGATGCAGGAGATGGCGCTGTTTCTTTCCGCGCTGGAGCTCAAGCGCACCGTCTTTCGCAGCGACCATGCGTCGAACTGGCTGATCTTGAAAGGAACGCTCGGCGCGGACAAAGCGCGGCTCCTGCAACAGCTGCACGCCGCCATCGCCGCGCCGGAAGCCGCGCCGCTGCGGCCGGCCTGGGCGCGCGGCTTGTAACGCCGCTGTCTTAACTCGATTCCGGAGCCGTCATGGCCACGCTCTTCGATGCCGTTAAGCTCGGCGATCTCGAATTGCCCAATCGCATCGTCATGGCGCCGTTGACGCGTTGCCGCGCCAGCGAAGGCCGCACGCCCAATGCGCTCATGCGGGAGTACTATGCGCAGCGCGCCTCCGCCGGCCTCATTCTCTCGGAAGCGACCTCCATCACGCCAATGGGGGTGGGCTATCCCTCTACGCCCGGCGTCTGGTCGGAGGCGCAGGTCGAGGGCTGGCGCGAGATCACGCGGGCGGTTCACGCGGGGGGAGGCCTGATCATGCTGCAATTATGGCATGTCGGGCGCATCTCTCACCCGATCTACCTCGACGGCGCCAAGCCGGTCGCGCCGAGCGCGATCGCCGCGGCGGGTCATGTGAGCCTGCTGCGCCCGTTCCAGCCCTACCCCGAGCCCCGGTCGCTCAACATCGACGAAATTCCCGGCGTGATCGAGGCCTATCGCCGCGGAGCGGCCAACGCCAAGCGCGCGGGTTTCGACGGCGTCGAACTGCATGGCGCGAATGGCTATCTGCTCGACCAGTTCCTGCAGGACAACGCCAACAAGCGCGCCGATCGCTATGGCGGATCGATCGAGAATCGCGCGCGGCTCATGCTGGAGGCGACGGACGCCGTCATCGAGGTGTGGGGGCGGGGTCGCGTCGGCATGCATCTCGCGCCGCGCGGCGACGCGCACTCGATGGGCGACTCCGATCCAAAGGCGACCTTCAGTTATGTCGCGCGCGAACTTGGCCGGCGCGGCCTCGCCTTCATCTGCGCACGGGAGCATCAGGGCCCGGACGCCCTCGGCCCTCTTTTGAAAAAAGAATTCGGCGGGCCCTATATCGCCAACGAAGGCTTCACCTTCGAGACAGCGGAAGCGGCGGTTGCGGCGGGCGAGGCGGACGCCGTCGCCTTCGGCAAGTTATTCATCGCCAATCCGGACCTTCCGGACCGTTTTCGTCGCCGCGCCACATTGAATGCGCCCCGACCGGAAAGCTTCTACACGCACGGACCGGAAGGATACGTTGATTATCCCGCGCTCCGCGGCGACTGAAACCACCCTGGCTTTGTGCGCGGCGGACCGCATACTCTCCCCGCGGCGCGGAATTAAAGGGTCGCCTGATTGGGAGGATTGCCTAGAGGGAACTACTTAGATCGTTCGGAAGTTGACTGTGTAGGCGCGTTGCACGGGAGGGACGGATGTCGAGGACCCGAGCAGAGCAACAAGAATTAATGCAGGATGAAGCGCGGGCCACGCTGGCGACGATGCAGCAGCTGGGCGCGTCAATGCGTCTTTCCCTGGAAGCGGTGACCTATGAGTCCCTTCCCGACGAAATTGGGTTGCTCCTTCTGCGTCTGGCCCTGGCCGAGCTGCTCAAGCGCGCCGCCGAGGAAGAGGCGCGGGAGGGAAATCCCCAGTCTGGCCCTGAGGAGTGGATTGGACTCGAACGCTGGGCCTGGGCCAACGCGACGATCGCTTGGAGCGGCCGGATGACCGGCCGCTGACCTCGAGCGCCTCTGGAGATCGCGCGCGCCGCGTCGAATTTGCCGTGCTTGCCCCATGAAGTCGACTTGCTAGCTAAGGGCGCGGGGCGTGAGGCGGAGTATGCGCGATGTCTCTCACCAGAGATGCCATAACGGCTGAAAATGCGGCGGCGTACGGCGGGCTCATCGACGCGGTTGGCGGCGTGGCCACCGTTGTCCTCGCGATTTGCGGGCTCGTCAACATTGCGCCCGGGCCTCTGAGCGCGGTCGCGACAATTGTCTTCGGGGTCGCGCTTCTCATTCAGGGCGGGGCGATGGTTTCCGAATACGCTCAGGTGACGTTTCCGGCGGAGATGGACGAGGCTTCCGCCGACTCCTTCGGCGGCAACAGCCTCGTCACGGTATTCCTGGTGGGCGCAGCGGGAATCGTTCTGGGTATCCTCGCCTTGCTCGGCATTCAGTCCGGCACGCTGACGCCCGTCGCCGTGATCGCCTACGGGACGGCCCTGCTCCTGAGCAGTAACGCCGTCTGGCGGCTCTATGCGATGCGCCGGGCGTCGAGACGGCAGCCGGGCGCCGCCACCCACGGCGGCGGCGAGATCATCGCCAGCGAAATGGCCTCCGGATCCGCTGGGCTGCAGGCGGTCGCGGGTCTGACGGCGATTGTCCTGGGCGTCATCGCTCTCGCCGGCGCGCCGAATGACTTGACGCTCAACCTCGCCGCCCTGCTGGTTCTCGGCGCCACGATCATATTGACCGGCGGCACGCTGAGCGCCACGGTCATCAGCTTTATGCGCAAGTAGGCTGCCTCAGGCAACGTCGTCTTGGAGGCCGCCCGACAAGGCGGCCTCCTGCGCGTCAGTCGCGCTGTGCGCGATCGAGAGCCTGTTTGAGGACTGGCCGCAGCAGTTCGGCGAATTTTTCGGCGCCCTTCGGCGTGGGATGGATGGAATCGAAGAAATAGGAACCGCCCTGCGGCCCGTCGGCGACGGGAGCCATGGCCGAGGCGAGATCGAAGGTTTCCGCGCCCGCCATACGCGCTGCGTCGAGATAGAGACGGGCGCGCGCGCGTTCGGAGGCGGCCGCATCCTTCAGATCGATGGCCCGAACCCCTTCCGCGGTCTTACACGTCAGAAAGACTCGCAGATCGCTTCCATAGAAGCTTTCGCTCGGCGCCGAGAATGCGCCCGGCTCGCTCACAACCAGCAAATCCGCGCCGAGGAGATCTTTGACCTCCTGCCGGAACTTCGGAAAAATTTCCTTCCATTCCTCGTATAGTCTGGCGGAAATCCGGTCCGGCGCATCGGCGCCGTCGCAGTCTTTCAAGGGAACGCGCGGGAGGAGCTGCGTGCCGTTCTGGCTGAGGCGCAGTCCGTCGACGACGATCGAATGCGGCGACGACGCGCCGGCGTCCTGCGCTGTCGACGCATTGCTGAGTCTTGCGACGCGGATCAAATGACGCAGCCACGCCACGGTGCGCAACGAGGTCGTCTCCGGTCTGAGCGCCTGTTCGAATTCCCGCTTGAAGATTTCAACGGAGCCCGCAGGGAACTGGGCCGGATCATATCGAAAACCAATTTCCGCCAAGCGCCGCGACCAGCTCGCGTCATTGTGATTTGTCGCCAGGACCACGAGGTCGAACCGATCGCCGCGCTCGGCGAGATATCTCACCGTCGGAAAATGCGACAGCACCCCGGCCTGCGACATGGACGCGTTATAGGTCGCGATTTGTCCGGCGTCGTTCAGGCGCGCCGGCCATCGTTGCTCGGGCGACAGAAAGATGCCTTCCGTGACGCTGCCTCCCAGGAACAGCACCTTATGCTTTGCGCCCTCGGCGGGATCTGGCGGGATGAAACGGCTCGGTCCGATCTTGAAATCGACCTTATTGGCGTCCGGGTACAGACCTCTGATGTCGAAAACGGCTGTGTAGCCCGCTGGAAACAGGCGCGGCGCCCCGGGATTTCGCTGCGCGGTCGCAATATATTCGGCGACGGAGCCCTCGCTGCCGGGGACCGGCGGCAAGATGTAGCGAAAAGCCGCCTCGGCGAGCGCGAGACCAACTGCCGTCGAGAGAAGGACGGCGAGAACAGCCATAAGCCTGTTTTTCATCGATGGGCACAAAATCCAGGGAAAGAGACCGGCAATCCGCGCGCGCGGCCAAAGCCTTGCCGGAATTTACAGATGTGGCGAGCGATTGCAAGCAACGCCCCGAGGCGTTCGCCGGGCGGTCGTCGCGGTCTCCCTTGCAAGAAGGCTACGCCTCTTGCGAGCCCTTCTCCAGGCTGCGGCGCGTGAACAGGATCTCGGGCAGTTCGCCGATTTCCTGCGCCATCCGGCGGAAGGCGAGATAGGGAAGCAGCACCAGAAAAAGCAGCAGGCCGCTGGCGAAGAGCTGCCAGAGCGAGCCGCCGGCGATCTCGCTCATAGCCTCATGAACGCCGCGCCCGTGAAAATGGCCGACGACGATCTCCTCGACAATGCTCAAGATCACCAACGCGACCGTAAAGATGAGCGCCTTGCTCACGATCTGGGTCAGCAGGATCGCGTGGCTTCCTTGCTTCTCCCCGAGTTTCACGGCCTCGAGAACCAAGATGAACTTGCCGAGAATCAGCGCCTTGACGACGGCGACCCCAACCGGCGCGAATTCAACGCCAACCGTGCGCAGGACCGCCGATTTGTAGAACAACAGCGCAAAAAACCAGACCATCAGATAGGTCGACACGGAGATATAGGCGACGAGCTCATGCCGCGCGCGCTGCATGAGCTTTCGTTTTCTGGAGCCAGGGGCGGTCGTAGAGGGGGCGTCGGCGCCCGCGCGCGCGGCGCTGGAGCGCGCGAGCAAGGCGGCGGCAGGCGGGGCGGGATCGGGCGCGAATTGCGGCAAGCTGCGGCCGTCGACCCATTCCGGCATGCCGGGCGCCCAGACGAAATGGGGCTCGTCCTGGGCCAGGGCAATCCGCCGCGCCAGCGCTTCCGCCGACACCGGCCCGACCGTTTCGCCGGCCTCCGCGTAAAACCATTGGTCCGTCATGGGCGACCCATCGTGTTAAATCGTCGTCTGCACAAGATAGCACAGCTCGGGCTCCGTACGCGCCAGGCGACGTTCGACTAGCCCCCGCCCGCTGGCGCGACGGCAAAGTTGAGAATTTCATTCGTGTAGTGCTCATGCACTTCGGAAAACGGCTTCTGCTCGGCCGTGTAGAGCACCGCCTTGTGCTCGAAGAGCTCATGCGGGAGGGCGAGCGCGCCCGACATCCGGGTGGGCGCCGCCGGGGCCGCGAGCTCCCACCCTGCGGGCAAGGGCGACCAGCGCGTCGTCGCTTCGATCGTGCGCCGGAAGGGCTGGAGAGCCGCCACCGCCTTTCCGAAGGGCGTCTCGGTCGTCTCCAGCGTTCGGTTCATGTCCTCGGTGAGCCGGCCGGGCGCATACCAGTTCTCGGCCTCGGAAAGCACATGGTCGCCGCACATCAGCGCGACGCGCCGATATTTGACCGGCTCGCCGGCCTCCAAGCGCAGGCGCTGGCGAATTTCCGCGCTTGCAGACACTTCGGGACCGGCGACCCGCCGCGCCACAATCTTCGGCTCGGGCGCCATTTTGTGAGCCGCGCACCAGCTTTCGAGGGTTGCGGTTGCGCTGCGCGCCGTCAAAAGCTCAGCGTTCAGCGTCTGGATCAGCGCAAGAATTTCGACGCGCGACAGAAAGCTGTCCGGCCAGGACTGAGGCTGCGCCGTCGCGGCGGAAACGAACACAAGCGTCGATATCGTTATGACTGAAAAAAACGATCTTGAGCTCATCGCGCTCCCGCCCCATGGCTTCCGGGCGCGACTTTAACCTCAAAGGGTCACATCGACATCCAGGAATTATAGGAGGCCGCATGCTGCAGGGCCGTGAAGGTCACGACGACGTTCATCACCTCCGTCATCACCGCAATGGCGACAGCTCCAAAAAGGCCCGTGGCGAGGATCGCTTTCATCTGCTCTCTCCTTCTCGTTAACCTCTTATTAACGAGTCGGGCGCGCCCCCGATGTGAGCGGGCGCACGTCTCACAGCGACTGCGCGCGGCGGCGCACGCAAGTACAACTGTTTTTCCCCGGAGTGATTGCAAGCGGCGCCATGCGGTCAAAGCCGCCGCGGCGCTCGCCAGCCCGATCGCGTCAGGCGGCGGGCGCGTCCAGACCGAGCGTCTGAGTGATTTCCGCGAGCGTCGCCTTTTCCGTCTCGCTCATGCGTATGCCGCCGAAGCCCAGAAACGTGTCTTCGAGTCCGGCTTCGGCGACCTTGCGGGCGATGTCGAGAAGCCATGACTTGAACGGGGCGGCATGCTCGCCGGCCTTCGCGTCGAGGACGGCGGCGACTTGATGAAGGGCGTCGAGCGCACGAGGCTTGATCTCGTCGAGACCGGCGCCCTGAACGATCGTGCGCACGCCTTCCCGCGCATCGGCGCGGCCGCTCGACGTGAGCAGCTCTTCGGCCACGCTCTTGATCAGCGCGTCGCCCGCCCCGGCGCGCGCCTCAGCGAGCATGCGCGCGGCCGCGAAGGCCTCCTGCAGCAAGCCGATGAAGCCGCTCGGATCGGCGGCGCTCACCGCATAGCCCGCGAGCAAGGGCGACTGGACCAGCTTCTTCCATTCGGACGGGCTAAAATCTGACTTGCTCGACATGGCCTTGCTCCGCTGTGCGCCTCCTCCAGATAGATCGCCATGGTTGGCTCGGAAAGGCCAGCTCCGTGACCGAGGAAGGCGCACCGCCTCGCCTCGAAGGAGGCCGTCATGCACAAGATCATGATCATCGCCGCCGTCGCGCCTTTCCTTCTCGCCGCGCCGGTCCAGGCGGACGAAAGCGAAAGGCAGCTCGGCAACGTTCAGCGCTACGGCGGGCATTGGCGGCACATGCGCCGCGACTGGAGCGGCGTCTATGGCTACGCCACCCCGGGAATTTGCTGGCAATTCGACTATCCGCGGGCGCAGTGGGTGTGGACCTGCTGACAGGCGCCGCGTGCGTTCAAGGGACGCCGGACGTGCGCGGGGGCTGCGCCGGTCGGCGGCCGCCCGCTTTAGGAGAAACGCCCATGCTCTCGACGGTTCTGGTTGTTCTGCTGATCCTGCTGCTCATCGGCTCACTGCCGACCTGGCCTTATAGCGCCGAGTGGGGCTATGGCCCCGGCGGCGTCGTGGGCGCGGTTCTCGCCATCGTTCTCGTCCTCGCGCTGCTCGGCCGCCTGTAGCCTGCGGTCAGCTCGGGATTACGCGACAGGCGCAGGCAGCCATGCGGCCGTTTGTCGCCGGCGCGTTTCGCCTGCGCGGCTATCGGCCGAAAACGGCTGCGCAATCTGGCACGAGATAAGCAAGGTTGTCGTGCGGCGCGACGTTGCGCCGGGAGGAGGACGACGCAATGCTCGACAAGCCCAGGACGGCCGACTCCATCACGCGCACGTCGATCATGCGCCTCAGCGCCAATCCCTCCAGACCCAAGAAGACGTTGCAACCTCTTGCCCTTCCGCCCTTCGGCGACGGCGACCGGACGGCCTGGGGCGACGCGCGTCGCGCTCTGCGGCCGATCAATCTGGAGCGGCGGGCGCGTTTCGCGCGGATCGACGCGTGATCCAGGACGACAGGCGCGGCGGCGCGCCGCGCGGCGTTTCGCCAGCAAACTGTGCAGCCTATTTCTCATCGAGGCGCCAGGCGCCGTCCCAGGCGTCTGCGGGCGCCGCCGCCGACATCTGCTCGAGCCTGCGCAGAAAGAGATGCGACGGGCCGTCTGCTGGCGCGGCGCAAAGACCGGCTGTAAAGGCGGAGCGCGCCGCGTCCCAGTCTCCGGCGCGATAGGCGACGAGCCCCTCGGCAAAGCGCGTCCGCAGCGCCGATTGCTCCGCCGAGAGAGCGCCCTTGCGTCCCATGATTTCGAAGATGCGTTCCGGCTTCTCCTGACCGGCCAGGGCGACGAGGTCGATCTCCCGCGTTTCGACGACGGCGTCGGCCGCGCGCGCCGTTCTCTCGCAGACGAGCGCGCGCACGCCATAATGTTTGCAGGCGCCTTCCAGACGCGACGCGAAATTCACCGTGTCGCCGACGACGGTGTAATTCATCATGTGCTCGGAGCCGATGCTGCCGACGAGCGCCTCCCCCGTCGCGACGCCGATGCGTATGTCGAAGGAGATGGGGGCGCTGCGCATGCCGAGGAGCTCCGGAAAGCTCGCCCGCAGGCTTTCGAGCCGCTCGAGCATCGCGGCGGCGGCGACGCAGGCGAGCTGCGTCTGGTCGCCATCCGCATGGAAGGGCGGGCCCCAATAGGCCATGATCGCGTCGCCGATATATTTGTCGATGACGCCGTCGTTCTCGCGGATCGGCGCCGACATCGTCGAAAAATAGCTGTTTAGAATTTTGACGAGGCCCTGCGGCGTCATGCGTTCGCTCGTGCCGGTGAAGCCCGCGACGTCGCAGAACAGCACGGTCATGACGCGGCGCTGGCCGTCGGCGCCGAGCGCAGACCTGTCGATCAGCCCCTGCACCACGCGCGGATCGACGTAATGGCCGAAAGTGTCGAGAATGCGCGCCTTCTGGCGCAGCTGCTCGACCATCTGGTTGAAGGCATGGGTAAGGTGGCCGATCTCGTCATGGGTCGTGACCGCCACCTCGTGGTCGAGCCGCCCGGCTTCGACCGCGCGCGCGCCTTCCAGCAGACGCCGCACCGGGCCCGTGACGCCGTCGCTCACCAGCGTCGAGAAGACAACGCCGAGCGCCGCCGCGAGCAGGGTGACGACGGCCGCGACCCACATGACGTGCTGCTGCGTCTCCAGCGTCGCCCTGCCGTCGGCGCGCAGAAGCACGAGCATCTCGGCGCGAATGGCCTCGAACTGAGCGTTCACTTCGTCGCGCAGATGATCGACGCGCACGAGGCCGTCGGCGACGGCGCGCTGGTCTTTGGCCTCTATCGCGGCGAGGAGCCGGGCGATTTCCTCGTTGAGAAAGCGACGCGGCCCAGTCATCAGCGCCTCGAGGCGGCTGTCGAGCCGCACGAAGGCCTTTTGATCCTCGAAGCTGCCGCCCTCGCCGATCAGAGCCGCCATTGACGCGCGGGCCGCAGCGACCTCGCGCTCGACCTCGAGTCCCTTGGCGAGGAAGGTCTTCTTCGTCTCCTCGAAATTGGTCGCGTCCAGCGTGGGCGCCAGCGTTTCGATGACTAAGCGACGCAGCGCCAGCGCCCGCTCCAGCGATCTGATATGCGCCCGCGCCAGACTGCCATAAGCCGGGACATGGACCGCCGTGAGCTCATCGAAGCGGTCGCCGACGCGGCGCACCATGACGAGAGACAGGACCGAGGTCAGCGCCATCAGCACGATCAACGCCAGGGCGATGCCCATGATTTTTCGTCTGATGGAATTTGTGAACATGTGGCCCCCGTTTTTCGAGGCGGCCAACTTAAACCAAGCTGAACGCTCGAGGGAACCCAGCCGAAAATAAACGGACGGCGCCGCGTTTCAGCGAGGTCAAATATCGAGGTCGCGGTAGACGGCGATTTCCCGCTCGCGCGCCAGCCGCGCGTCCTCGCCCGCGCGAAACCCGCGCCAAACGTCGAAGATCATCACGAGCGTCGTGAACAGGCCTGTGGTCTTGGCGATGAGGAAACCGAAGGGAAAAATGATGCGCTCCGGCGGCACGATGAACTGAGCGCCAATGAAGATGGATGCGGCGTTGAGAAAATAGGCGGGCCGATAAAGCGATTTCTCCTTCCAGGCGCTGCGCGCATAGTGGCGCGAGTTCTTTTTGACCGCCCGGTTATATTCGGGATTGGGGAAGAGCCCGAAGAAGCGCCGCTTGGGCGGCAAGGCGTTGGGCCCGGCGATCAGCGCGCGCAAAAGCTGCTTGATCTCGAAATGGGCGACGAGCGCAAGCAGCGCATTGGCCGCGAAAAGGCCGAGCTTGAGCTGCGGCAGAGACACATAGAGCTGTGCGGCCACGTCCACGAAGAGGAGCTGCGTCGCCGCATTGAGCGCGAAGGCGGAACGGTGAAACGCCGCGCGGTTGATGCTTTGGATCTTTTCATCGAAGAAGGCGACGCCCGGCTTGTCGCGCACGAGGATATGCAGCGTCAGCCGCTCCTCTTCGTCGAGCGTCCATCGCCGCCCCAGTTCGTCGATCGTCTCGCCGGGCGTCGCGCCCTTCGGGATCTTGAAGGTGACGCGCGCGACGAAGGACGACAGGCGCGACAAGAACCCGCGCGCGGCCGCATAATGAGACGTAACAGTGCCCAGAAGGTTTTCGGGTTCCGCCATTTTTTCCTTTCCGGCGCCGCTTCGCCGCCACGAGGGCGACAAAGCGACTCGGCGGAAACTTATGCGGCTTTGCAAGGCCTCCGCAAGTCGGCCTCAGTGCCCGCCAGCGTCGGCGGCGCGCGCCGCCTCGAAGAGGAACCAGGTGCGCTTTTCGGTTTCGTCGAGATATTGCTCGATCAGGCTCGCTGTTGCGATATCGTCCCAATCGTCGCAGATCCCGTGCGCCTCGCGCATCGACTTGGCGATGGCGATGTTGTCGTTCATCAGCTCGACCAGCATCTCATAAGGCGAGACGAAGTCTTTCTCGTTTTCGCTGAGCGACGCCAGCTGCAGGATCTGATTGAGCGAGCGCAGCGTCGGCTGGCCGAGCTTGCGCACCCGCTCGGCGAGGGGATCGATCGACTCCAGGATCTGCTCGCTCTGCTCGTCGAGCATCTCGTGGAAGTCCCGGAAATTCGGCCCGCTCACGTGCCAGTGGAAATTCTTTGTCTTGACGTAAAGCACGTAGGCGTCGGCGACCAGCCGGTTGATCCGTTCCGCGACCACGGCCGTCGCTTCCTCGGACAGATCGCTCGGCGTATTGAGCGACACGCGTTCGGTGTCGCTGCTCTCTGAGACATTCAAGGGCATCTCGCGCCTCCTCGGGGCTTGCCTCCAGCGTTACGGGAGAACGCGCGCTCGCCGACGATGTTCCAGCCCAAAAAAGCGTCAACGCCGCCGGCCCGCGTTCGGCCGCTCATTTCAGGCGACGCGCGTCGCCTTGCGTTCGAAAAACAGCGCCTGGCTGATCGTCGCCTTCACCGTATCGACCTTGTAAGGCTTGCTGATGAGAAAGGCCGGCTCGGGCCGCTCTCCGGTGAGCAGCCGCTCGGGGAAGGCCGTGATGAAGATGACCGGGCAGTCGAAGGTCTCGAGCATCTCATTGACCGCATTGAGGCCCGAACTGCCGTCCGCGAGTTGAATGTCGGCGAGGATGAGGCCTGGACGATGGCCGCGGGCGAGGTCCACCGCCTCCCTGTGGGTGCGGGCGACGCCGATGACGTTGTGGCCGAGATCGCGGGCGATGAATTCGATGTCCTGGGCAATGAGCGCTTCGTCCTCGATGATGAGCACGTCGGTCGCGACGCGCTCGGCGATCTCGCGTCCCGCCTGCGCGATCAGAGTCTCCACCTCCTGCGGGGTGACGGAGAGAATGTCGGCGACGTCCTCGATTGAAAAGCCTTCGACGGTGCGCAGCAAGAACGCCTGTCGAGAGCGCGGCGTCAGCAGGCTCACATTCCGCTCGGCGGGCGTCACCTCGTCGTCGGGCCTATCCTCGACATTGAGCGTGATGGACGACCAGCAGCGCATGAAAAGATGGTAGAGGCCGACCTTGGCCGACATATTCGGCGGGAAGGCGTCGATATCCGCGATGAGCGCCTCGAGCGTCGCGACGACATAAGCGTCGCCGCTCTTCTGCGAACCGCAGAGCGCGCGCGCGAAACGGCGAAGATAGGGGAGATGCGGAGCGATCTCTCGGGAGATATTCATGACGGCACCCTGCGATCTTGTGAGAGTCTGCTGGCGCGGTTGAGCAATACGCCGCGCCGGGTTAGAAATCCACTTTTTCGAACTGGAACGATCCAGCCTTCCCGGTGTTGCCTATTTAGGCGCCTGGAGCGAGGGCGCTTAGCTAGGACACCGTCAAATAAGGCGCGCGTTCTTGGGGCTGTAGATGACGCAGGAAAACGAGCAGGAAGAAAGAAAGGTTTCACCGCCGCGGGAAGCGGGCGACGCGCATGGCGACGATCAAGTCGACGGCGTCGATGTGGCCTTTCTGGAGCCCCACATTCAGGAGCAGTTGGGGCGGGTTCTGCGCTCATTCTGCGACGACCTCATTCAACAGCCAATCCCGGACAAATTCGTCGTGCTGCTCGCCCAGCTCGAAGCCAAACAGCGTGAGAAGAAATGACTGACGCTGCATTCGGAGAGCAGATGGTGGCGCAGATTCCCTACCTGCGCGCCTTCGCCATCTCTCTTTCGGGGTCATATAGCGTGGCCGACGACCTCGTCCAAGATACGCTCGTGAAGGCGTGGTCGCACGCCGACAGCTTCGAGCCCGGCACGAATTTTCGCGCCTGGCTGGTCACCATCCTGCGCAACACCTATTTCTCTCAATATCGCAAGCGGTCGCGCGAGGTGCAGGACAGCGACAATGTCCTCGCCGAGCAGATCCCGGTGAAGGGGGGGCAGGAATCCAACGTCACGATGCAGGACGTCCAGAAGGCGCTCAATAAACTGGCGCCCGAGCACCGGGAAATCTTGCTGATGATCGGCATCACCGAATTGTCCTACGAGGAGGCGGCGCAGGTCTGCAACATCGCCGTGGGCACGGTGAAAAGCCGACTGAACCGCGCCCGGGCCAAGCTCGCCGAACATCTGGGGCTCAAGGGCGTGCATGAGATCGACTACGATCCGACGATGACGGGCCTTGCCGCTCGCAAGAGCACCAAGGCGCTTTAGAGCCGTTAAAAAAAATTCTCCCACTTTCGCCTTGCTGTGGAACTTGGCGAAGGCGTGGCTGGTTTCAGCCTAAGATTTAGCCCCTGGGATTCGTGGCGGCGGCGATCCTGGCGTCTGTCGCGCGCGCGGAGGAAGTGAGTGGACACACAGGTCCTGCGGCGAATTTCTGGCGTCGCCGTTTTGCTGGACGCATTTTTCGTTTTTGGCGCGCGAGCGGCGCTCGCGGCGCAACTTTCGTCAGTTTCCGCAGATTCTTGGTTCTCCGACGCGGCGGCGCTCGGGCTGGCGATCGTCTTCGCCGGCTCCGTCTATGCGCTTTTTCGCCTCGACCAGGATCGCCGCCGTACCGCCGCCGCCACGCACAGGCTTGCGGAGATGGCGCACCGCCTGAAGGCGGGCGCCCAGCCAGGCTGGGTCGCGACGGGAGTCGCCGACGTCGACGACATCGCCCGCACGCTCGACGAGTTCGAGCAGCGGTTGCGCCGCAAGCGCGCGCTGCTGACGCAGCTCAACGCAGAGGTCATCCGCGGCGGCGGCGCGAACGGATTCAACAACCAGCTGCGGGCGATCATCGACGCGCTTCCGGTGGGCGTCCTTTTGGCGGAAGCGCCGAGCGGCCGCATTCTGGAAGGCAACAAGGCGCTCGAGGCGATCCGCCGCGGCCCGGTCATCTATTCTGAAACCGTCGGCCAATATCGGCATTGGGTCGCCGTGCATGAAAACGGCGAGCCGGTCACGCCGGATGAATATCCGCTCGCCCGCGCCCT
Organism: Methylocystis echinoides; assembly: GCF_040687965.1. NCBI lineage: Bacteria > Pseudomonadati > Pseudomonadota > Alphaproteobacteria > Hyphomicrobiales > Methylocystaceae > Methylocystis > Methylocystis echinoides. The sequence continues at coordinate 1,679,080 of NZ_CP156084.1, read as the reverse complement.
CGCCGGCGAGGAAAAGCCCGTCCTCGAGTGCCGTCATCAGCGCGGCGACGGCAGCTGGGGCTGGATCAACATTGTCGGATCGCCGATCCGCAACGAACGCGGCGCCATCATCGCCGCGATCATCGCCGTCACCGACATCGACGAGATCAAGAGCGCCGAGGAGCATCGGCGCAGCATGAACATGGAGTTGCACCACCGCGTGAACAATTCGCTGGCGATGATCCAGGGCATCGCCAACATCACCGCGCGCACGGCGACCGACTTCTCCTGTTTCCGGAACAGTTTTTCAGACCGTATCCAGTGCCTGAGCCGCCTCTCCACGCTGCTCGTCAAGAAATCCTGGACCGAGACGCCGATGCGCGAATTGGTGACGACGGCGCTCGCCGCCGACAGCCCCGGTCTGCGCGACCGCGTCGCGCTCTCGGGCGACGACGTGGAGCTGCGTTCCGAGGTCGCGCTGGCGCTGGGCATGGCCCTGCACGAGCTTCTGTCCAACGCCGAACGCCACGGCGCGCTCTCCGCCGAGGCCGGACGAATTTCCGTCGACTGGCGCGTCGCGGACAGCGAAGGGCGCCGGCTCCGGGTCGAGTGGAAGGAGCGTGGCGGCCCCCCCGTCTCCGAGCCTCAGCGCACGGGCGTCGGACAGTATCTCATGAAGTCGGTGCTGGCGCGCCAGTTTGGCGGCGACATTGACTTCGCCTACGAGTCCGACGGCCTGCGCGCGACCCTCACAGCGGAAATCTGAGCGGGGTTCAGTCGTCGCCAGGCTCATGCGGGGTCACGCGCAGCGCGGTGACGCGGTTTCTGATCTTGCGCATCACTTCGAAGCGGAAGCCGTGGAAGGTGAACACCTGTCCCGCGTCCGGAATGGCGCCGGCTTCGTGGATGACGAGGCCGGCGATGGTCGTCGCCTCCTCGTCCGGCAGGCTCCAGGCCATGACGCGGTTGAGGTCCCTTACCGGCACCGCGCCGTCAACGAGCACCGAGCCGTCCGGCTGCGGGCGCACGCCCTGCACCGCGAGATCGTGCTCGTCACGGATGTCGCCGACGATCTCCTCGAGAATGTCCTCGAGCGTGACGAGGCCCATCACCTCGCCATATTCGTCGACGACGAGCGCAAAATGCGTCTTGCGCTTGAGGAAGGCCTCGAGCTGGTCCTCGAGCGTCGTCGCCTCGGGCACGAACCAGGGGGCGAACATCACCTCGTCGATCTTGATCTTGGAGGCGTCGCCGCCCGCGGCGTCGAGGGCGCGCAGCAGATCCTTCGAATGCAGCACGCCGACGAAATTATCCGGCCGCTCGCGCCACAAAGGCATGCGGGTGAAGGGCGAGGATAAGACTTCCCGCACGATTTGAACGGGCGGCAGATCGGCGTCGATCGTGCGCATCTTGGTGCGGTGAATCATCACGTCCGCGACATGCAGGACCTGCAGGTCGAGCACGCCGCCGAACATGTCGCGCGCCGCCCGCTCGACATTGCCCTCTTCGTGCAGAATGTCGACCGCGCCCTTGAGCTCTTCATAGGGGGAGAGCATGGTGCGGCCGTGGCCGAGCTCGACGCCCGCAAGGCTCAAGACCCAGCGCACGATCCATTCGACCGCCGCGAGCAGCGGCCCGAAGATCGAGACGAAGGGCGTGATGAAGCGCACGACCTTGAGCGACATCGCGTCGGGGTAGTTGATCGCGAGGGTCTTTGGCAGCACTTCGGCGAAAACGAGCAGCAGCACGGTCATCAGGATCGTGGCGTAGACCGCGCCATTCTCCCCTGCGATGGCGGTGAGCACGCTCGTCGTGAAGGCGGAGCCGCCGATATTGACGAGGGTGCTGCCGAGCAGCAGCGCGGCGATCATGCGGTTTCGTTGGCGCAGCAGGCGGTTGACGGCGCCGGCCCGCCGGTCGCCCTCCTTCTCCAGCGTATGCATCCGGGCATGGGAGGCGGCCGTCAGCGCCGTCTCCGACCCCGAAAAAAAGGCGGAGAGCAAAACGCAGAGAATGACGATCAGCACATCGGACCACTCGAACGCCGCGCCGCCGGTTCCAAGCCCATGCATGTTCGTTACCGCGCGAGTTCGTCTTTCAGAAAGCCCAGAGCCTCTGCGGGCTCGACGGATTTGGCGATGAACGCCTCGCCGACACCGCGCATCAGGATGAAGGTCAGCGCGCCGCCCTCGACTTTCTTGTCCTGATACATGGCGGCGAGAACGGCCTGCGCGTCGTCGCGCCAGCCGGGAATCTGGCGAATCTCCGTCGGCAGGCCGACGCTTGCGAGATGGCGCGCGACGCGCTCGGCGTCCTGCGGCGCGCACAGCCCGAGACGCGCCGAAAAACGTGCGGCGCAGGCCATGCCGATGGCGACGCCCTCGCCATGCACGAGGCGCTCGCTGTCATAGCCCGCGAGAAGCTCGAAGGCGTGGCCAAATGTGTGGCCGAGATTGAGCAGCGCGCGGTCGCCCTGCTCCGTCTCGTCGCGTCCGACGATGGCGGCCTTGGTCTCGCAGCTCACCGCGACGGCGCAAATCTGCTCGGCGCGGCTGTGGAACACCGCCTCGGCGTCCGCCTCGAGCCATTCGAAGAAGCGCTTGTCGCCGATCAGTCCGTATTTCACGACCTCGGCGTATCCGGCGCGAAATTCGCGCAGCGGCAGGGTGCGCAGCACGTCGACGTCGGCGAGCACCAGCGCGGGCTGGTGAAAGGCGCCGATGAGATTCTTGCCGTGAACGGAGTTGATCCCCGTCTTGCCGCCGACCGACGAATCGACCTGCGAGAGCAGCGTCGTCGGGATCTGCACGAAGCGCGAGCCACGCCTGACGCTCGCTGCGACAAAGCCCGCAAGGTCGCCGACGACGCCGCCCCCGAAGGCGACAATGAGATCGCGCCGCTCGATCTTCGCCGCCAGGACCTCGTCGCAGACGCGTCCGAAGGTTGCGAGCGACTTCGAGCCCTCGCCGGGCTTGACGATGATCGTCTTATGGCGAACGCCCGCTTTCGACAGGCTTTTTTCCAGCGTGGGCAAATGCAGCCGCGCGACGTTTTCGTCCGTCACGATCGCGCAGGCGGCCCCCGGCGCGACAGTGGAAATATGATCGCCCGCCTCCTCCAGAAGGCCCGCGCCGATGAGAATGTCGTACGAGCGCCCGCCGAGCGCGACATGGACGCTCTCGCGATGGGTCGCGCCCTGGTCCGCCTGAATGCGCTCGAGATTGAGGTGGGTCATGGCCTTGGCGAAATCCTTCTTGTGGGCGGCGCGGCGCGTGGCGTTGAGACGCGGCAATTCGGCGATCAAGGCGTCGAGCGTCGCCTCCACCATGACGTCTTGCGGCTCGTCGTGCGATTCGACGCGAATGTCGGCGAGTTCATAGAGCGGCCGGCGGGTTTCGAGCAGGCGGCGCAAGGTCTCCTCGGGATCGTCCGTATGCAGGAGCGGCCTGTCGTTCTTGCGACGCACGCGCTTCATCAACGTCTTCAAGTCGGCGTCGAGCCAGATCGAGACGCCGCGCTCGCCGATCCGCTCGCGGGTGCGGGGGTCCATGAAGGCGCCGCCGCCGGTGGCGAGCACGATCTGGCCGCTGTTGAGGAGGCGCATGATGACGCGGCGTTCGCCGTCGCGGAAATAGCGCTCGCCATATTTGGCGAATATTTCGGGAATGGTCATGCCCGCGGCCGCCGCGACGATCTCGGCGTCGGCGTCGACGAAGGGGAGGCCGAGGCGGGCGGCGAGGCGCTGGCCGATGGCGCTCTTGCCCGAGCCCATCATGCCGACGAAGACGAGGGCGCGGCCAGCCAGAGCCGCCCGAACGGCGACAATGCGCTCGTCGGCGCCGCCGGGCGTCGGCGCCGGCGTCGGGCCAAGAGGTTGCGGTCGTGTCATGGACGGCAATTTACACTAAAGCGCGCGGAAAATTCAGCCCGTCTCGGCGGCGCGCGCGAGAAAGGCCGACATGAAGGTCGGCAGGCGGGGATCGTCGTGGCGCCCCGGCGCCAGAAGATGGGCGTCGCAAAGCTCCGGCGCGGCCTCGGCGGCGAGATGAGCGCGGACGCGGGCGCGGAGCGCTTCGGCCGGCTCCGGCCAGTCGATGCGCTTGATGCAGGCGACGCGCTGGCGATCGAAAATGACCGTCCAGCCCTCTGCGGCGACCCCCTCGGCGGCGGGCAGGCCGGTCTCCTCGGCAAGCTCGCGCCAGAGGCTCCCCGACAGATCCACGACGCCGCCCGGGAGCACGTCGTCGAGATCGGGGGTGCCGGCGGGGAAGTAACGCTGTCCCGCGGCGGAATGGCCCGGGCCCATTTCGCCCAGAAGATAGGCGCCGTCGCTCGAGCGCACCGCCGGCATGGCGAAGCAATTATGAACGGTGGCGTCTGGCCAGCCGAAATCCCGCCAGGCGAGGAAATGCGAAAAGCGCGTCTCGAAGGCGTCGAGTTTCAACGCGCTCGAACCCGCCTCGGTCTCGACGGCGACGCGACAAGCGAGCAGCACCGGCCCGTCATAGAGCGTGGGGTTGACGGCGCATCGCGCGGCCCAGTGACGCGCAATCGGCTCCGCCGCCTCTCGGGCGAAGGCCCAGTCGTGCGAGACCAGGCGGCAATCCAGGCGGTCGATCGCCAGGAAGCTCGGCTCATCCGTCAAAGACGCAGCCTCCCCTCGCCGACGCGCATGACCTGGCCGCCGATCGCAACGCCCGCCAACGCGCCGTTTTCAACCCGCATGCGCAGGGTGATGCGCGAGGGCCGCCCCATGGCGTAGCCCTGTTCGATGAACACTTCATGCTCGCCATCCCTGGGGCGTTCGAAGGCGAGCGCCACGGCGGCGAAGGCGGCGGCGGCCGACCCCGTCGCCGGGTCTTCCTCGAAGCCGAGCCCCTGCGCCAGCATGCGCGCGTGCACGGCGGCGGCCGGATCGACGGTCTCCCGCGTGTAGAGGAAGACCCCGGCGGCGTCGCCGAGCGCGGCCGCAAAGGCGGCGGGCGCGCGGCGGGCGCGGTCGAGCGCGGCGCGGGAGCCTATGGGCGCGAAGACGAAGGCGGGCCCCGCCGCGAAGGCGCTCGGGACATGGGCGTCGAAGCCGATGTCAGCGGGCTTGAGCGATAAAGCGGCGGCGAGCGCCGCCGCCGTAGGGGCCGGCCCGGCCTGGCGGGGCGTCATGGGCAGCGCGCATTCAGCGTAAGCGACGCCGCTGCGCCCGCGCAAGGCCTCGCAGCGCAAGAGGCCGACGTCGGCCTCCAGCGCGACGACGACGCCATGGCGGGCCAGAGCGTCGCCGGCGCGGGTCTCGGCGAGCAGCGCAGCCGTCCCGATCGTCGGATGGCCCGCGAAGGGCAGCTCCCGCTCGGGCGTGAAAATGCGCAGGCGGGCGCTGTGGACGGGGTCGCGCGGTTCGCAGAGGAACACCGTCTCGCTTAAATTGAACTCTCGCGCGACGGCGCGCATCGCTTCCGCCGACAGCCTGTCGGCGCCCTCGACGATCGCGAGCGGATTGCCGCTAAATCGGCGATCGGTGAAGACGTCGACGAGATGGTAGGCGAGGCCGGTCATGTCCCTGCGGTCAGCCCTGCAGTTGCAGGACGGCGACGCTGTCGCGAAATTCGACCAGTTCGACGATCCGCCCATTCTCGAAGCGCACGAAGTCGGCGAGTTCGACGATGCCGCGCCGGCCCGTGCCGCGATGACGCCATTCCACCGCGCGGCGCGCGGCGACGGCCCGGCCGTCGACGATCATGCGCGGCGTCGCCGCGCCCACCTGCTCGAAGTCGACGTTGATCGCGCCGATGATGCGCGTCAGCGCGTCGACGCCGCCGTGCCGACCCGCGTAGAAGATGGTCGCCGGATCGCCGACGAATTCGCACACGACGTCAGCGGCGCAATAGACGCGAAACAGATCGATGTCCGGCCCCTCGCGCGAGAAATTGCCGAGCTCCATCAGGCGGCGCGCCATTTCCTCGCGGCTGAGACAGGGCGGCGGGGGCTCGAGCATCTCCGCGAAGCTTCTCAACCGCGCGCCCGTCTCGCGTTCGGGCGCATGATCGTCGATGAACTCGTCCATCTCGGCGACGCGGCCGTTCCGCCAGCGCAGAAAATGCGCCAGATCCTTGCAAAGCACCCCGCCCGAGCCGCGGCGACGCCAGCTCCCCCGCCAGCGCACGGCCGTGCGGTCGCCCTCGACCAGCACGTCCAGAATCTCGGCGTCGAGCGGCTCGAATTCGATGTCCGCGCGCCTCATATCCTCCCGGAGCGCGTCGCGCCCCGACCACGCGCCGGCGGGATAAGGCGTGACCTTGGCGCAGTTATGCCGCAGCTCCACATCCTCGACAAAAAATTTCAGGAACGCCTCGGCGTCGCCCGACATGCGCGCGTGGATCAGCTCGTGAACGCGCCGGCGCGTCTCCTTCTCGACAGCACGATCAGCCGGCCCGCCCAAGTCATACATCGCCACTCTGCCCCCTCCTCACGCGCCGCCAGGCAGCGCTTTAGGATTGTTTTTGGGAGCATTAGAGCCCCTGCATCCCGGGTTGTCGACACTTTGTTTCCCAACCGGCGCGCGATCCGCGCGGCTGTCTGTCAGTCCTGCATCCGCACCAGCGAGACCGTATCGCGAAATTCGGTCAGTTCGGCGATCAGTCCGTTGTCGAACCGCACGAAATCCGCGAGCTCGCAGACGCCGGTCCGGCCGGTGCCGCGGTGACGCCACTCGACCTGTCGCCAACAGGCGGCGCGCGCGTCCTCGATCAGGATCTTCGACAGCCCAAGCGCCCGCTGCTCGAAATCCACATGAACCGCCCGTATGATTCCCAAAAGCGCGTCGAGGCCCTTATGGCTCCCGGCGTAAGGCAGTCGGGCTCGATCGCCTGCAAAAACGCAGGCAATATCGGGCGAGCACCATTTGCGGACGAGGTCGGGTTCGGGGCGCCCCGTCTCCAGCTGCAGCAGGCGGCGCGCGCAGCGCTCCATTTCCTCGCGCAGCACGCCGGGTTGCCGCGGCGTCAGCAGCGCTTCGAAAGAGGGGAGACCGACGGAGGCGGGCGCCGGCTGGCAATAAGCGTCGAAAAACTCGTGCATTTCGACGACGCGGCCGTTGCTCCACCGGAGAAAATGCGCGGCGTCATTGGTATAGACCCGCCCGTTTTCATGCCGACGCCAGTCGGCGCGCCAGCGCACCGCCGCCTGATCGCCATCCACCAGAATGTCGATGATCTCATGATCGCCGGGCAGGTAATTTTCGTCCGTGCGACGGAAAAGGTCGCGCAGACCCTCGACGCCGTTCCAAACGCCGGGACCGATCATGCCCTCGCGCCAGCTGTGGCAGGACAGCACGACGGTCGGGTCGACGAAGGAGACGAAACGGTCATAGTGCCGGCGCATCCGGCAATCGAGCATTTCCGCGATGATGAAGCGTATGTCGGTCGCGCTCAGCGCGACAGCTCGGTTCCCCTCAACCGGCATGTCGCCATCCCCCGCCCTGAAAACAATTCGCCAAATCGGCGGCGCGCGCGCCCTGCCCGCTGCGCGCCGCATAGTCTTATGATGGGATCAGTTACGCTCTTTGTCGACAAGCTTGTTCTTGCCGATCCAGGGCATCATCGCGCGCAGGCGCGCGCCGACGTCCTCGATCGGATGCGCGGCGTTGCGGGCGCGGGTCGCCTTGAAGGAGGTCTGGTTGACCTTGTTCTCGAGCATCCAGTCGCGGGTGAATTTGCCGGACTGAATGTCCTCGAGAACGCGCTTCATCTCGGCCTTGGTCTCGGGCGTGATGATGCGCGGGCCGGTGACGTACTCGCCATACTCAGCCGTGTTGGAGACCGAATAATTCATATTGGCGATGCCGCCCTCATAGATGAGGTCGACGATGAGCTTCACTTCGTGCAGGCACTCGAAATAGGCCATCTCCGGCGCATAGCCGGCCTCGACCAGCGTCTCGAAGCCGTTGCGGATCAGTTCGACGAGGCCGCCGCAGAGCACGACCTGCTCGCCGAAGAGATCGGTCTCGCATTCCTCGCGGAAGGTCGTCTCGATGATGCCGGCCTTGCCGCCGCCGATGGCGGACGCATAGGAGAGCGCGATGTCCTTGGCGTTGCCGGAGGCGTCCTGATGCACGGCGACGAGGCAGGGCACGCCGCCGCCCTTCAAATATTCGCCGCGCACCGTATGGCCGGGGCCCTTGGGGGCGACCATCAGCACGTCGAGATCCTTGCGCGGCTCGATGAGATTGAAGTGGATGTTGAGGCCATGCGCGAAGAAGAGCGCCGCGCCCTGCTTGAGATTGGGGGCCAGCTCATTGGCGTAGATCTCGCCCTGCAGCTCGTCGGGCGTCAGCATCATGACGACGTCGGCCCATTTGGCGGCCTCCGGCACCGACATCACTTTGAGGCCGGCGGCTTCGGCCTTGGCGGCGGAGGCGGAGCCGGAACGCAGGCCGACCGCGACCTCGGGAACGCCGCTTTCCTTGAGATTGAGGGCGTGAGCGAAGCCCTGGCTGCCGTAGCCGATGATGGCGACCTTCTTGCCCTTGATCAAATTGATGTCGGCGTCCCGATCGTAGTAAACGCGCATTTCCTGTCGTTCCCCTGGGTCTCTGGTGGCGTGGCGGATGACGGGACCGCCCTTGCGTGACGTCATGAATATCGCGGCCCTTTTACGCGGGGGCGCCCCGAAGGTCAAAGCCCCCTGTCCCTCCTCCGCCTGCGCGCCAAAGGGAAAGCGCGCAACGCCGCACCCGCATTGGAGGGCGGCTTCGGCTCTTTCCGCCGCAAGGCCGGGATGGGAAGGGCAAGCTTTAGATCGGCTCGGGCCCGCGCGAGATCGCCGCGACCCCCGTGCGCGAGACCTCCACGAGGCCGATGGGGCGCATCAGATCGACGAATTCGTCGATCTTGTCGGGCCTGCCGGTCAATTCGAAAATGAAGCTCTCGGTCGTGGCGTCGACCACGCGGGCGCGGAAGGCTTCGGCGAGCTGCAACGCATCGGTGCGATCCTCGCCGCGGCCGCGCACTTTGACCATCGCCAGTTCGCGCTCGAGCGAGCGCTTGGAGACGGTAAGATCGGTGACCTGCCGCACCGGGACGATGCGCTCGAGCTGGTGATGGATCTGGTCGATGGTTTCGGGCGCGCCGGAGGTCACGATGGTGATGCGCGAGCGATGCTCGGCATGGGCGACCTCGGCGACGGTAAGGCTCTCGATGTTATAGCCCCGCCCCGAAAACAGGCCGACGACGCGCGCGAGCACGCCGGGCTCATTGTCGACGAGCACGGAAAGCGTATGCGACTCGACTTTCGAATTGCTGGTCGAGGCGGAATAGGGAGAAGGCGGCGTGGCGGGAGCGTTCATGATCGACCTGTCTTTACGCCGTCATGGCGGGCGGAGCGAAGCAATCCAGCGCTTCCGCCCGCGGCCCGCATGACGGCCAGAATTTCCACGTGACGCGGCCGCGTCACACCAGCATCTTGCCCTTTTCGTCGATGATCGCCCCGATGTCGACGCCGGCGTCGTCGGAGAGATCGGCGAGCAGCATGTCGTTGTGCGCCTTGCCGGAGGGGATCATCGGGAAGCAGTTTTCGACCTTGTCGACGAGGCAGTCGAAGATCACCGGCCCGTCGTAGTCGAGCATCTCCTGGATCGCCGCGTCGAGAAGCTTCGGGTCCGAGCAGCGAACGCCCTTGCCGCCGAAGGCTTCCGCGAGCTTCACGAAATCCGGCAGCGCCTCCGAATAGCTGTGCGAATAGCGGCCGCCGTGCAGAAGCTCCTGCCACTGGCGTACCATGCCCATATATTCGTTGTTCAAGATGAAGATCTTCACCGGCAGACGATACTGGATCGCCGTCGACATCTCCTGGATGTTCATCAGAATCGAGGCTTCGCCGGCGATGTCGATGACGAGCGCATTGGGATGCGCGAGCTGCGCGCCGATCGCCGCGGGCAGGCCGTAGCCCATCGTGCCGAGGCCGCCGGACGTCATCCAGCGGTTGGGCTCGTCGAAATGATAATGCTGGGCGGCCCACATCTGGTGCTGGCCGACCTCGGTCGTAATATAGACGTCGCGATCCCTGGTCAGCGCATAGAGGCGCTGCACGGCGTATTGCGGCTTGATCGTCGTATCGGAATTGCGGAAGGCGAGCGACTTCTTGCCGCGCCAGTCGTCGATCTGCGCCCACCAATGATCGAGCGGCTGCTTCTCGGCGTGCATCGCCTCGGCGCGCCAGGTGCGCACCAGCGCTTCCAGCACGTGGGCGCAATCGCCGACGATGGCGAGATCGACCTTGACGTTCTTGTTGATCGACGAGCGGTCGATGTCGATGTGGATCTTCTTCGAGCCCGGCGAGAAAGCGTCGAGGCGGCCGGTGATGCGGTCGTCGAAACGCGCGCCGACCGCGATCATCAGATCGCAGTCATGCATGGCGTTATTGGCTTCATAGGTGCCGTGCATGCCGAGCATGCCGAGCCAGTTCTGGCCCGAACCCGGATAGGCGCCGAGCCCCATCAGCGTCGAGGTGATCGGAAAGCCTGTGAGGCTCACGAGCTCGCGCAGCAGCGTCGAGGCCGAGGGGCCGGAATTGATGACGCCGCCGCCCGTATAGAAGATCGGACGCTTGGCGGCGGCCATCAGCTTCACGGCCTCGCGGATCTGCTCCATGTCGGCGTCGAGCTTGGGCTGATAGGTCTTGTGCTGCGCCCCGCGCGGCGGCGTATAGACCCCCCGGGCGAACTGCACGTCCTTGGGAATGTCGATCACCACCGGGCCGGGACGACCGGAACGCGCGACATAAAACGCCTCGTGCAGAATGCGCGGCAGATCCGCGACGTTCTTGACGAGATAATTGTGCTTGGTGCAGTGGCGCGTGATGCCGACCGTGTCGCATTCCTGGAATGCGTCGGAGCCGATGAGATGCGTCGGCACCTGTCCGGTGATGCAGACCACGGGGATCGAGTCCATCAACGCGTCGGTGAGGCCCGTCACCGTATTGGTGGCGCCGGGGCCGGAGGTGACGAGCAGCACGCCGACCTTGCCGGAAGAGCGCGCATAGCCTTCGGCCGCATGCGCCGCGCCCTGTTCGTGGCGCACGAGAATGTGCTTCACCCGCTCCTGATGGAAGAGCACGTCATAGATCGGAAGCACCGCGCCGCCCGGATAGCCGAAAATAATCTCGACGCCCTGATCCTTCAGGGCTTCGACAACCATTTCTGCGCCGGTCATTTCCTTCGACATTGCTTCGTTCCGATCTATTCATCTCACGGGGTCGAGACCCGCTGCGGGCAAGAAAAAAGGCCCTCTCGGGGCCTTGGGTCAAGCGCCGTCGACGGAAGGCGGGCCCTACCCCCGCTCCGACACCGGCGCCAATTCTACGACGAGAAGACCGCGCATCGCGCCCCACTATCTTGACGCGCAGACGTTACGGGAGGCGGGCGCCAGAATCAAGCGGCGAGTTGGCGCGCTTCCGCCGGTTCTATCGCGCGATCCAGCCGCCGTCGACGACGAGCAGGTGGCCGATAATGAAGCGCGCCTGTTCGGAGGAAAGGAACAGCGCCGCCTCCGTCAGCTCCTCGGCGCGGCCCATGCGGCCGATCGGGAAGAGCCTGCCGGCGGCTTCGGGCGTAATCCCCTCCTTCTCCATCCATTGGTGAAACACGTCGCCCGGCGCGTCGATGCCGCAGGCGCAGATGGCGTTGACGCTGATATTGTCCTTGGCGACCTCGAGCGCGACGGTCTTGGTGAGCCCGTCGACCCCGCCCTTGCTCGCCGCATAGGCGCCCTCGCCCGGATTGCCGGTGAGGCTTCCCGTGATCGACGACTGATTGACGATGGCGCCGCCGCCGTTTTTGCGCATCTGCCGGATCTCGTGCTTCATGCAGAAGAAGACGCCGCGCAGATTGACGTCGAGATGGAAGTCGAAGCCCTCCGCCGTCTCGTCGACGATCGGCTGAAAGCGCACCACGCCGGCGTTGTTCACGGCGCAGTCGAGGCGGCCGAAGGCGCGGGCCGTCTCCGCCACCATCGCCTCGACCTCCCGCTCGATGCGCATATCGGCGCGGATGAAGACGCCCGCGCCGCCGGCGGCGCGGATCATGGAAAGCGTCTCCGCCCCGCCGGCTTCGTCGATATCGGCCACCGCGACTTTGGCGCCCTCTCGCGCAAAAGCCAGCGCGGTGACGCGGCCGAGCCCCCGCGCCGCGCCCGTGACCAGCGCGACCTTATTGTCGAACCGCCCCACGTCCCCCTCCCCGAAAAGTTCGTCAGGGCGCGATGTTAACCGACCGCGCGGGGGCGCCAAACCGCTTCAGGCGCCTTCGGCGGCGAGAACCCGCTGCACCGCCGGGTCGGCCGCCATCATGTCGTGATGGGCGCGCACGGCCGGAAAGGCGGAAAGCCCGTCGTCGAGCAGCGTCTGCGCCCAGCGCTCCATCGGGAAGACATAGGCGTCGAGATAGCTGCGCTTGTCGCCCAGGAAAAAACGCTTCCCGGTCAACTGCGCGTCGACGAGCAGGAATTTCTTGTGCGCAAGCGCCTTCGCCGCCTCGCGGATATCGTCGAAGGCCTCCTTCTCCCGCGCCCGCGTATAGCGATTCGGCACGAAGAGCGGGAAGAAGGCCGGGTGCAGGTCGCCGGTGATGAAAAAGCTCCAGCGGTCGGCTTCCGCCTGCTCCTTGTCGCCGCCCTCGACTGCAAGCCTTGCCTGGGGGTGGCGATGGGCGAGGTAGCGCAGGATCGCGGCGTCCTGGGTCAGGATCCAGCCCGACCCGTCGTCGAGCGCGGGCACGGCCCCGGCGGGGTTGATCTTCAGATATTCCTTGTCGCCGAATTCGACTTCCTTCGTGGCGTAGGGCGCGCCGATCCATTCGAGGGCGATGTGGGCGGCGAGCGAGCAGGCGCCGGGATGGTAGTAGAGCGTGAACATGGCGGGGGCTCCCAATGAGGAACCCTGCGACAAGTAGAGGGCGCCCGCAGCCGTTCCGCCGAAAGCGCCGCCTTGGCGCCCCGAAAGAGAAGCTGATCGTCCTCTACTGCTGGGACGGCTGGCGCAGCCTCGCCGCCACCGCTGCGCTGGCGCTTCTCCAGAATGGCTATCGCGTCAAGGAGCTCCATGGAGGCGTAGCGGCCTGGCAGAGCCTCGATCTGCCCCAACAGAGTGAACGCCTCTCGCCGGAGCGACGCGCCTCGGGGGCATGGCCAATTTTCGACGGGAATTATCGCGTCCCCGCGGTTCTCCCGACCGCCGCCGCCATCACCCCCTCGACCGCGCCCTCCAGCACCATCATGGGGTCGGCCGTCTTCGCAGCATCGAAATGCCCGGAGATCGTCAACATGGCGACGCCATGGGCAAGCGCCCAGATCTGCAGCGCCACATGACGCGCCCCCTGCGCCGGGGCGCCGGCCTGCTGCAGCCAGGCGACGACCGCGCGCCACAGGATTTCCAGCGCATGATCGGCGGCGCCGCCGGCCTGCGGATCGGCGAGCGTCGCCGCTTGGCCGAACATGGCGGCGTAAAGCCCGGTCTCCTCGCGGGCGAAGGCCAGATAGGCGGCGCACATGGCGCGCATCGCCGTTCGCGCGTCGGGACGGCCCTCGTTCCAGGCGGCCTCGATCTTGTCTCCGAAGGTTTCGAAGCCCTGCCGGGCGATTTCGGCGAGCAGCGCGTCGCGGCCGGAGAAATGGCGATAGGGGGCCGCGGGCGTGACGCCGGCGCGCCGCGCGGCTTCGGTGAGGGTCAAGGCCGCGGGGCCGCCTTCCGCGAGAAGCTCGACGCCCGCGTCGACCAGCGCCTGCTTGAGCGAACCGTGATGATAGCCGCGTTTCACCTGCATCGATTCGCTCGGGCCGTCGTCAGGCGAGGTCGGGCGAGGTCAAAGCCCCTGTCGCAACACAAGCGGCGCGGACCCCACCCCGCGGCCTGCGGCCGCCGACCTCCCCGTAAAGGGGAGGTATGGGACCCAGCCTCGTAAGACGGCGCCTGAAACCTCACCCCGCGAGCTTGGCCATCAGCGCATCCGAGATCTCGAAATTGGCGTAGACGTTCTGCACGTCGTCATTGTCCTCGAGCGTGCCGACGAGCTTCAAGATCTTTTCGCCCGACTCGTCGTCGACCTTGATCGTGTTCTGCGGACGCCAGACCAGCGCCGCCTTCTTCGGCTCGCCGAATTTCTCCTCGAGCGCCTTGGCGACGTCGCGCAGGGTCTCCACCGAGGTGACGATCTCATGCGCCTCCTCCGTCGCCGAGACGTCGTCGGCGCCGGCGTCGATCGCGGCTTCCATCATGGCGTCCTCGGAGGCGACCTTCTTGTCGAACTCGATCATCCCGACACGGTCGAACATGAAGGAAACCGCGCCCGTCTCGGCGAGCGCGCCGCCCGCCTTGGTGAAATAGGAGCGCACCTCGCCCGCCGTGCGGTTGCGGTTGTCGGTCAAGGCCTCGATGATGACGGCGACGCCGCCCGGCGCATAGCCCTCGTAGCGCACTTCGTCGTAGGTCTCGGCGTCGGCGCCGGAGGCCTTCTTGATCGCGCGTTCGATATTGTCCTTGGGCATGTTCTCCGCCTTGGCCGCGAGAACCGCAGCGCGCAGGCGGGCGTTCATGTTGGGATCGGGCAGGCCCGTCTTGGCGGCGACGGTGATTTCGCGGGCGAGCTTGGAGAAGAGCTTGGAGCGGATCGCGTCCTGCTTGCCCTTCTTGTGCATAATGTTCTTGAACTGACTATGCCCGGCCATCGTCTCTTGCCCTTGGTCCTCTTAAAAACCGCCGCGACTGGCGTTCAAGCCGTCTATAACCCTCGCGGCGCCGGAAATAAAGAAAGGCGCCTGGATGAGTCTCAAAGACGAAAAGAAGGGTCCCGCGAAGCGCCCGGCCGATCCGCTGCGCCGCCGCGAGCCTTTGCCCGATCAGCGCCCCAAGCCGGTTTACGAGGATCCTCAGGCCGCCGCGCGCGTGGCGACGCTGCTCGCCAGCCCCGCTTACCGCGTAGCGGATTCGGACATTGACTTCCTCACGAGCGACGACGCCCGCGGCCCGCGACTGGAGCTCGACTATCTCAAAGCCGAGCTGCTGTTGCGCCAGCACGGCGTCACCGACGCCATTGTCGTCTTCGGATCGACCCGGATCGTGGAGCCCAAGGCGGCGCAGGCCCGGCTCGACGCGGCCCGCAGCCTCGCGGCCGCCGCCCCCGACGATCCGGAAGCGGCGCGGCGCCTGAAGATCGCCGAGCGCATCGCCGGCAAGGCGCATTATTACGACGTCGCCCGCGAATTCGGGCGGATCGTCGGCGCCTCCGGCCAATTGCCGGACGGCGGCCGGCTCGCGGTGGTCACCGGCGGCGGGCCCGGCATCATGGAGGCGGCGAATCGGGGCGCCTATGACGTCGGCGCGGAGACTGCGGGCTTCAACATTACGCTGCCGCACGAGCAGTTCCCCAACCCCTATCTGACGCCGGAGCTTTGTTTTCGCTTTCATTACTTCGCCATGCGCAAGCTGCATTTCGTGCTGCGGGCGCGGGCGCTGGTCGCTTTTCCCGGCGGTTTCGGGACGCTCGACGAATTGTTCGAGACCCTCACCCTCGCCCAGACCCGGGTGATGAAGCCCCTGCCGATTATTCTCGTCGGCGAAGCCTATTGGCGCGGCGTCTTCGATCCCGACTTTCTCGTCGAGGAAGGCGTCATCGCGCCGGAAGACCGCGATCTGTTCTGGTACGCCGAGACGGCCCGGGAGATTTGGGAGGGAATTTTGCGCTGGCGGCAAGAGGCCGGCGATCCGCTTTTCTGAAAAGCCTGCGAAGCGAAAAAAGCGCCGCCGGGCTTATTGTAGGGGCACAGCCTGCCCCCTATCTGTGTTTCTGCGGCGGAGCGCCGTCTCTGTTAGAGTCTGGAGGATTTCGCATGAGCTGGTTCAAGGGAATCGTGGGCGGCGTCATTGGCGCAGAAGCGTTGAACCTCATCAAGGATTACGTCGAGAAGGAAGGCGGCCTCGACGCCGTCGTCAAGAAATTCAGGGACGGCGGCTACAAGCAGCAGGTCGAGTCGTGGATTTCGACCGGCCAGAACCAGGCCATCAGCAGCATCGAGGTCGGCCAGGCCGTCGGCGTCGAAAAGCTCAAGAAACTGGCCGAGGCGACCGGGATCGACTTCAACAAGGCCCGCGATCTTCTCGCCGAATATCTCCCCGTCGCCATCGACAAGGCGACGCCGGAGGGCAAGTTGCCCGCGCCCGAGAAAGAAGTGAAGAAATCTCTTTACTGACTGTGCCTTAGTTATTAAGACGAGCAGCCGCCGGAGTTTCCGGCGGCTTTTCTTTTGCCGCTTGAGCTTGACCATGGCCCGCCCTGGCTTGCCTCGGGGGGACCTTTTCAGTAGAGCCTTCGATCACACCATTGGACAAGGACGATTGATGACCAAGCGCGCGCTTGTAACTGGCGTTACCGGGCAGGATGGCGCCTATCTTTCGCAATTTCTGCTCGAAAAGGGCTATGAAGTGCATGGCGTGGTCCGCCGCTCGTCGCATCGCGGCGTCGAGGACCACCGTCTGCGCTGGCTCGGCATCAGCGGCAAGCTGCATCTGCACGACGCCGACCTCATCGACCTGTCGAGTCTCCTGCGCACCATCGAGGACGTCCGTCCCGACGAGATCTACAATCTCGCCGCGCAGTCCTATGTCGCCTCCTCCTGGCGCCAACCGATCCTGACCGCCAATGTCACCGCCGTGGGCGTGACCAACATGCTCGAGGCCATGCGGCTCGGCGCGCCGGGCGCGCGCTTCTATCAGGCCTCCTCTTCGGAGATGTATGGGCTCATCCAGGAGCCGATGCAGAACGAGAAGACGCCCTTCTATCCGCGCTCGCCCTACGCCGTCGCCAAGGTTTACGGCCACTGGATCACGGTGAATTATCGCGAGAGCTTCGGCCTGCACGCCTCCTCCGGCATTCTCTTCAATCATGAGAGCCCGCTGCGCGGCGTCGAATTCGTCACCCGCAAGGTCACGCGCGGCGTGGCGCAGATCAAGCTCGGCCAGGCGAGCGAGCTGCGGCTCGGCAACATCGACGCCAAGCGCGACTGGGGCCACGCCAAGGACTATGTCCGCGCCATGTGGATGATGCTGCAGCAGGAAAAGCCCGACGACTATGTGGTGGCGACGGGCGTGACGACGACGGTGCGCGACATGTGCCGCATCGCCTTCGATCACGCCGGCCTCGACATGGAGAAGCATCTCGTCATCGATCCCGCCTTCTTCCGCCCGGCGGAGGTCGACGTGCTGCTCGGCGACTCGAGCAAGGCGCGCAAGGTTCTGGGCTGGGCCCCGGAAATCACCCTCGATCAGATGATCCGCGAGATGGTGGACGCCGATCTCGAGCGGCTGCGGCGCGAATCCTAAATCTTGGGAGCGCCCGGCATGGCGGCCTATGAGCGCATTCTGCTGACGGGCGGCTCCGGCTTCGTCGGCGCGCATCTCGCCGCCAGACTGGCGGACGCCTATCCCGACGCCCGCCGCGTCATGCTGATGCGGCCGGGCGAAAGCGGCGCGCGTCCCGACTTTTCCGTCGCCGTCGCCGATCTTCTCGACGAGGACGCGATCGACCGCCTCATTGCCGATCTCGCGCCCGATCTCGTGCTCCATCTCGCCGGACAGGCCTCGATCGGACAGGCGGCCGGGGCCCCCGAACAGACTTGGCGGGTCAATTTCCATGGGGCCTTCGGCCTTGCGGCGGCCGTCGCCCGCCATGCGCCGCAGGCGGTCGTGCTGTTTTGCTCGACGGCCATGGCCTACGGTTCGAGCTTCCGCGACGGCGTTCTCAACGAAGACGCGCCGCTGCGCCCGATGGACGTCTACAGCCGCTCCAAGGCCGCGGCGGAAAGCGCCATGGCCGATGTGCTGGGGCCGCGGGCGCGGCTCGTGATCGCGCGCCCGGTCAACCATTCCGGACCCGGTCAGCGCAGCCGCAGTTTCGTCCTCGCTTCCTTCGCCGCGCAGATCGCCGCTATTGAAGCGGGGGTCGCGGAACCGCGCATGAAGGTCGGCGACCTGTCGAAGGCGCGCGACTTTCTCGACGTGCGCGACGTCGTGGACGCCTATATGCGGCTCGTCGCCGAGGCCCGCGAACTCCCCGACCGCGTGTCGGTGTTCAACATCGGCAGCGGCGAGGCGCGGACCATCGCCGCGCTTCTGGAGATGCTGCGCCTGATGGCGCGGCGGCCCTTCGAGGTCGAGGTCGATCCTGCGCTGCTGCGCCCCTCGTCGACGGACATCGCCCGCGTCGCCTGCGACGCCTCGCGCCTCGCCGCCGCCACCGGCTGGCGACCGAACTACGCCATCGAACAGACTTTGGGCGCCCTTCTCGACGAATGGCGCGCCGAATTCGCACGGCCGGGGACGCCTTCGTGAACGATCCCGGCGCTACGCCCGAAGACGACAGGCGCGCGCGCATCCGGCTGCTCGAATTCCAGCTCGAGCATTTGCGCCGCGAGGCCCTGCATCTCACCCATGAACGGCAGCGGCTGATCTACTCGGTCGCCGGCCGCCTCTATGATGTCCTGCTGCCGATCGAACGCAAGATCGCCCAAGCGGGCGCGCGGTTCCTCGCGCCGTTTCGAAAGAAGCAGCCGCAGGCCGCCGCCCCCGCAGCCCCGGCCCCGGCGTCGACCCCCGTCGCCGCAACGGCCCCGCGGCCGGCGCGCCGCCTGCTGCTCGACGTCACCACCACGGCGAAATTCGACGGCGGGACGGGAATTCAGCGCGTCGTCAAGGAAGTGGCCCGGGCCTGCCATAGCGGAGGCGGGTTCGACATTCCCGCCCGCGCCGTGCGCTGCGAGGGCGGCCGCCTCTATTCGGCGAACGCCTTCACGGCCAAGCTCGGCGGCGCCGAGACCGGACCCGACGTCGAAATCGCGATCGAACCCGGCGACCGTCTCCTCACCCTCGCCGACAGCTGGAACGCCTTCGACGAGCTTGCGCCCATCTTCGACCGAATACGGGGCGAGGGCGGCGAAATCGTCACCTGCATCTTCGACCTCATCCCGGAATTGCACCCTTACGCCTGTCACGAGGTGACGCCGCCGCGCTATCGAGCCTGGCTGCGCCGCGCGCTTGTCGAAAGCGACGCCTTCCTCGCGATTTCGCGCACCGTCGCGGAGGAGCTTGCGGCTTTCGTCGCCGAGAAGCGGCTGCCGCATCGCCCGGGGCTCAAGATCGGCTGGTTCCAGTGCGGCGCCGATCTCGCCGCGCCTTCAGCCGAGAACCCGCGTCCCAAGATCGCTCAGGCCGTCTCCGGCGAGACGCCGGTGTTTCTGATGGTCGGCACGATCGAGCCGCGCAAGGGCCACCGGGTCGCGCTCAAAGCTTTCGAGGCGCTGTGGGCGCGGGGCGTCGAGGCGCGGCTCGTCATCGTCGGCCGGCGCGGATGGCTGGAGGAGGCGGTCGTCGCCGAGATTCTGGGCCACCCCGAGCGGGGCCGCCGGCTGTTCTGGTTCGACGACGTCGGCGACGGAGAGCTCTCCTACCTTTACGACCACAGCCGCGCGCTGATCCTGCCTTCCTATGCGGAGGGCTTCGGCCTGCCGATCGTGGAGGCGGCGCTGCGCGGACGCGCGGTCATCTGCAGCGACATCCCGGTGTTTCGCGAGGTGGGGCGCGACGGCGCGCTGTATTTTCGGGTCAACGACCCGATGGCGCTCGCGGCGGCGATCGAAGACTTTCTCTCCGGCGCGCGGCGGGCCGATCCGGCGCAGGCGCTCAGGGTTTCCTGGGCGGAAGCGGCCCGCAAAATCGTCGAGACCATCGCCCGCGACGACTGGCTGACGCGGCTCGCCTGAGCGGCGGCCTTCCCCGCAGCCGACAACGAGCCGTTTCCGCCCCGCGCCAAAGCATGTTAGAGAGGCGACAATCGGTCGCGCTTTCCGGGCGCTCTATCCCGGAGGCTGCGGCTTTTCGCTTGTTTTGCGGCCGCCGACGGCGGGCCGGCACCAGAGGACGCTCTCGAAATGGCGCTCAATATCCCGCTCGTAAAAGATCAGACGGCCCAGACGGTCTTCAAGATGCTCAATCTCGAGGCGTCGCAACTGTCGCTGCCGGAGTCGCAGCAACTCATGAAAGGGGCGCTCGCGGCCTATGTCGTGCTGCAGACGGGGGCGCAGTTTTTCTCGCACTCCCTTCTCGCCAGCATCTTCTACGGCGTCGCCACCGCGGCCGTTCTCTATGGCGCGACCTTCTATCTCCTGCGCTACCTCAAGCAGGAGGAAAAATTCGTCAAGACGCTCACCGCAATGGCGATCATGGGCGCCATCGCTGCGCTCGCCTACATCATCCTGCACGTCATCGTCGGCGTCGCCCTGCCGCCGCCGCTGCCGACCGATCGTCTGGCCCGCTTCCTGCTGTTTCCGATCATCGTCTGGATCGTGTTCATGTACGCCTTCCTGCTGCGCCATGTGTCGCTGCGGCCGATTCCGGCCTTCGTGACGGCGTCGCTCTATGTGCTGGCGATTGAGATCGTGCTCTCGGCGGTGAAGTTCTAAAGAACGAAATCACCCGATCGGACTTGAACTTAGCCGGCGTCCGAGAGCGGGCGTCGGCGACGAACGCTAACCATTTCAGCATGTTAAGCGCGCATTAAGCATAATCGCTCATTCTTCCTTCATCGCCGCGCCACGTGGCCGCGCGAGCCGGCGTCAGCAAGGAAGAGACCATGTTCCCCCAGTTTTTGCGCGCCCGCGCGACGCTCCTCGCCGCGCTCCTCAGCGTCTTCGCGCCCGAAAGCCAGGCCGCCGATCTCTTCGCCCTCCCCGAGGCGCCGGAGCTGCCGGAGGAGCCGGTCGAATGGGGCTCGAACTGGTATCTGCGCGGCGACGTCGGCATCCAGCAGGTTCATGTTCCCTCGCTTTCCGCCTATTTCGCGCCGCTCGCCAATCAGACCCTTGTCTCGGGCGGTCTCGGCGGCGGCTATCAATTCAACGACTGGCTGCGCGCCGACGTCACCATCGACCGCAGCGTCTTCCGCAAGGCCGCTGTGACCGGCCAATACTGGTGCCCCTATCAGATGGTTGGCCTCAACAATCTGGTGAGCGGAGCTGCCGTCGGCGTCCTTGCCAATCCAAACGACACCTGTTCGCAATACAGCCAGGCCACCCTCAGCCGCACGAGCGTTCTCGCCAACGCTTATCTGGACCTCGGCCATTTCTGGGGCTTCACGCCCTATGTCGGCGCCGGCGTCGGCATGACCTATGGCTCCGCCTCGTCGAGCGTGGGCTATTTCAGAAACGCCGACGGAGGTCTGTGGGGGCCGGACCTCACCCTCCCAGCGGGCTACCCTGCCGTTTGGCTCTACCCGAATGGCGGGTCCTACCCCATCCAGCTTCCCTTCAACCTGACGAACTGGAACACCTGGGAGACCAGAACCTCCTGGCAGTTCGCCTGGAACGTCATGGCCGGCGTGAGCTACGACGTCACCCAGAATTTCAAGGTCGACGTCGGCTACCGCTACCTCAACGCCGGGAAATATACGGGCCTTCCGGCCTATACGCCCCAGGGCGTCTATGTCCCCCCCATGACCAGGGACATCACGTCGCAGGAAGTGCGGGTGGGGTTCCGTGTGACGACGAACT
Organism: Methylocystis echinoides; assembly: GCF_040687965.1. Classification (NCBI taxonomy): domain Bacteria; kingdom Pseudomonadati; phylum Pseudomonadota; class Alphaproteobacteria; order Hyphomicrobiales; family Methylocystaceae; genus Methylocystis; species Methylocystis echinoides. The sequence goes on along the minus strand of NZ_CP156084.1, from coordinate 1,657,523 downwards.
GACGCCTGCAGCCCGGGAAGCGTTCGAGGAGGCGCGGCCAGCGGCGCCTCTGTTTATTTGTGGGGAGGGATGTTAGGAAGCCCGCGCTTCATTTTTTTGGCCGTTCGACCGATTGCGGCGCGGCTTCCAGCGCGGGTGTGTTTTCTCATGTCAGCTTCCCTCGACGTCCTCGGCATTGGCAACGCCATCGTCGACACGATTTCCCGCGCCGAGGACGACCTCCTTGTCTCCGCCGGGCTCATCAAGGGCTCCATGGCGCTCGTGGACGAGGCGCGCGCGGACCAGCTCTATGAACTGATGGGGCCGACGACGGTTATCTCCGGCGGCTCGGCGGCGAATACGATGGCGGGGATCGCCAGCCTCGGCGGGCGCGCCGGCTTTGTCGGCAAAGTCAAGGCGGACGCGGCGGGCCAGGAATTCACCCATGACATTCGCAAGGCGGGCGTCGCCTTCGACACGCCGCCGGCGACGGACGGCGCGGCCACGGCGCGCTGCCTGATCTTCGTGACGCCCGACGGCCAGCGCACCATGAACACCTTCCTCGGCGCCTGTCAGGCGCTGGGGCCCGACGACATCGACGAAAAGGCGGTCGCCGCGGCAAGCGTCCTCTACATGGAGGGCTATCTCTGGGATCCGCCGGGGGCCAAGGAAGCGTTTCTGCGCGCGGCGAAGGTCTCGCGCGCCAATGGGCGCAAGGTGGCGCTGACTCTTTCCGACTCATTCTGCGTCGGCCGCTATAGGGCCGAGTTTCTGTCGCTCGTCCGGGAGCGCGTGGTCGACATTCTCTTCGCCAATGAGAGCGAATTGCACGCGCTTTACGAAACCGCCGATTTCGACACGGCCGTCGCGGCGCTGGGCGCCGAACCGGGGCTGCTCGGCGTGGTGACGCGCTCCGAGAAAGGCTGCGTCGTCGCCAATGGCGACAGGCTCATCGCGGCGCCGGCCTATCCGGTCGATGAAGTCGTCGACACGACCGGCGCCGGCGATCTTTTCGCCGCAGGGTTCCTCACCGGCTACGCGAGGGGGCTGCCGCATCAGACGAGCGCCGCGCTCGGGGCGATGGCGGCGGCGGAAATCATCTCTCATGTCGGCGCGCGGCCGCAGAAAAATCTGCTGCAGCTCGCCCGCGACAACGGCATTTTCGCCTGAATGAACGGGAGGAAGAATATGCGCATGGTCAAAAAGACGTTCGCCGCCGCTCTTGTCGCCGCCGCCGCGGGCCTCGCCCTCGCGCCGACGGCGCTGCGCGCCGAGCCCGAAACGACGCTGACCGCGGACGGTCTGAAATATATCGACGTAAAGCCGGGCTCCGGCGCTTCGCCGAAAGTCGGCCAGACGGTCACCGTGCATTACACCGGCTGGCTCTATGTGAACGGCGCGAAGGGCAAGAAATTCGACAGTTCCCGCGACCGCGGCGAGCCCTTCGAATTCCCGCTCGGCATGGGCCAGGTCATCAAGGGCTGGGACGAAGGCGTCGAGACCATGAAAGTCGGCGGCAAGCGCACACTCATCATTCCCCCCGAGCTCGGCTATGGCGCCCGCGCCATGGGCAACGCCATCCCCGCCAACTCCTGGCTCATTTTCGACGTCGAACTGCTCGGCGTGAAGTAAGCGCCACGGCTGGTCGCGCGCCCTTCCCTCCCCCGCGCGGGAAGGGCCGGGGCGGGCGAAGGCCGCGGCGGACGACGTCCGCTAGACCCGGCAAGGAGCACACCCGCCATGACTTCGATCTGGGCGCAGGCGGCGTTTGTTTTCGGGCTCGCGCTCCTCGCGGGCCTGATCGCGCATCGCTTTCGCCTGTCGACGGCGCTCGTCGAGATTAGTGTCGGACTTTGCGCGCAGGCCCTTCTCGGCCTCATCGGCTATGAATGGATTTTCGCCGTTCAGGAGCCCTGGGTGAAGACGCTGGCGGGCGTCGGCGCGATTCTCCTGACCTTTCTCGCCGGCGCGGAGCTCGATCCGGACGTCTTCAGACGCAAATGGAAGGAGGCGGCCGCCATCGGCGGCGCGAGCTTCCTCGTCCCTTCCGTCGCCTGCTTCGCGGCGGCGCATTTTCTGCTCGGCTGGGACTCGTCGCCCGCTTTGCTCGCCGGGATCGCGCTCGCCGCCACGTCCGTCGCCGTCGTCTACACTGTGATGATGGAATATGGCTTCAACCGCACGGATTATGGCAAGACGATTCTCGCCGCCTGTTTCATCACCGATCTCGGCACGGTGGTGACGCTCGGCCTCGTCTTTGCGCCCTTCACCTGGAAGACGTTGCTGTTCGTCGCCGCTCTGGCGGGGGCCTTTATCTGTCTGCCGAAAATCACGCCCATCGCTTTCGCGCGATTCGGCGGCCGACCCTCCGAGTTCGAAGCAAAATTCCTGCTTTTCGCGCTGTTAGGCCTCGGGGCGCTGGCGACATGGGCGGGGAGCGAAGCGGTGCTGCCGGCCTATCTCATCGGCATGGCGCTCGCCGGCAGCGTCGGCCGCGACAGCGCCCTCATCCGACGCTTGCGGACCATCACGATCGGCCTGCTGACGCCTTTCTATTTCATTCGCGCCGGCTATTTCGTGTCGCTGCCCGCCGTGATCGCCGCGCCGGTCGGCGTGGTGATCTTTCTTGCCGTGGAGATCGGCGGCAAGGTCGCAAGCGTCTATCCGGTGGCGCGGCGCTTCGACGCGCCGCATAAGGATGCGATGTATACGACGCTGCTCATGGCGTCGGGCCTCACCTTCGGGACAATTTCGGCGCTGTTCGGGCTCTCCAACAACATCATCGACCAGGCGCAATATTCGACCCTCGTCGCCGCCATCATCGGCACCGCGGTCGTTCCCACGCTCATCGCCAACCGCTATTTCCTGCCCCGTCACCTGCTGCCGCGAGACGACGGCGCCGTGGCGCGGGAAGAACAGGTCGAGAAGGCGCTCGAGACCTCCGACGTGCGGTCGTGACGCGCGCGCGCGCGGCGCACGGCGAGAGGGAAAGCAGCGCCGCGATTCACGGCTGCTCCATCAACTCCTCGGCTTGGAGCTCGGTGAGGGTGGGCTTTTTCGCAGGCTTGTCGAGATGCGCGGGCCGCGCGAGCCAGATGATGGCGGCAAGGCAGACGAAAATGAAGGCGCCGAAATAGAAGGCGTCATCGAGGGCGAGCAGCAGCGACTGCTGCCGCATCAACCGCGAAACCTGCAGCCGCGACACCGCTTCGCTCATGCCGAGATCCTGCAGCTTGCTCATGAGCGCGCCCAGAACGTCGAGCGACGGGAAACGGCGGCCGCCCAACTGATCCGCCATGCCCAGCTGATGAAAGGGCGCGCGACGAAATTGCACGACGGCCTGCGAGGTGATGCCATAGGCGCCGAAAGCCGTGCGCAGCATGGCGAGCTCCTCCGCCGCGCGAATGAGCTTTTTGCCGGGGAGCCCCTGCACGGCGATCGCGGCGGGCGGCGCGAAGAAGGTGGCGAGGAAAAAGCCGAAGAACAGCATCGGCGCCGTGATCTGGTCGAAGGAGGCGACCTTGTCATATTCGCCGAGCCAGGTCAGCGTCACCGCGAAGCCGATGAAATTGAGGCTCGCGAGATAGCGCAGCTCGATGTGCTTCGTGAGCAGGTGCACGACCGAGACGACGGGCGCGGCGAAGACGGCCATGGTGAGATAGACGAGGCCGGCCAGCGAGGAGGTATAGCCGAGCAGCGTCTGCAATTGCCCGACGAAGACCGACAATGTGCCCTGAATGACGAGAAAGCCGGCGACTGAGCAGAAGGTCGCGACCGCGTAATTGCGGTGGCGAAACAGCCTGACGTCGAGCGCCGGATTGCGCTCGCCGAGCTCCCACAGAATGAAGGCCGGAAAGGCGACGACCACGACGACCATGACCGCGCCGAGAACGGCCGAGCCGAACCAGTCGAAGTCGTTGCCCTGATTGAGAATGGTCTGCACGCCGACGAGGGTGACGGCGATCAGCGCAAAGCCGACCGCGTCGAAGCGCACGATTCTGCGCTTGACAGGGCGGCCGTAGAACAGCGCGAAAACCAGACCGGCGATGGGCAAGCCCAGAATGATGTTCGAGTAAAACAGCATCCGCCAGTCGACATACTCCGCCCAGAAACCGCCCATGAAGACGCCCAGCGTGAAGGGCGCCATGCTGAGCACGCCCCACCAGGCGACCCCGTAAACGCGATATTTCTCGGGAAGCTCGGTCAAGACGAGCGTCTGCCCGAGCGGCAGGATGATCCCGCCCGCCAGCCCGAGCAGGAAGCGCATCGGCACGAAGAACCAGATGGTTTCGCTCGTGGCGCAGGCGAAGGAAAAGACCGCATAGGCGACGAAGGCCCAGCAGTAGACCCGGTAGTCGCCATAGCGCCCCGCGAGCCAGCGCGCGAGCGGCAGGCCCAGGACGACGCCCATCATGTGGTCGGTGGTGCCCCAGGTGCCGAAGCTCGGATTGACGCCCTGCAGGCTCCCGGCCGCATAGGGCACGAGCACCGTGTAACCCGGCACATTCGAAAGGGCGATGACGTTGCCGACGGCGACGGCGACGTTGAACAGCAGGAAGCGCCAGCCCGTGAGCTTCTCGTCGACGGTAAGCATCAGGGGCCCCTCCGGCGCCCGGCGGCGGAGAGGCGGATCGTATTTGCGTTGATTGGGTTTTGCACGACAGACTCCGACTGGCGGCTGGCCAAACAGGAGTCATCGGCCCCGAGGGCGGTTACAAGGCGAACCCCATCGCCTGCCGCGAGTTTAGCGCCGCAAGGCGGGGGCCTGTCAACCGGCGCCTCGGCGCTCAGCCGAAATTACAAGCCGTAGATCTTGGCGAAATCGGCGTCCTTGGCGGCGACCTGCTTGGCGAGGTCGACGACGACCTTGCACTGCTTCCAGGTGGCGTCGTCCTGCATGCGGCCGTCGATCATCACCGCGCCGGTGCCGTCGGGCATGGCGTCGAGCACGCGCTTGGCGAAAGCGACTTCCTTCGGATCGGGCGAGAAGACGCGCTTGGCGATGTCGATCTGCGTCGGATGCAGCGACCAGGCGCCCGCGCAGCCGAGCAGGAAGGCGTTGCGGAACTGGGCCTCGCAGGCCGGCGCGTCGGAGAAATCGCCGAAGGGGCCGTAGAAGGCCTTGATGCCGGCGGAGGCGCAGGCGTCGACCATTTTGGCGATGGTGTAGTGCCACAGATCCTGCTGGAAGCTCGCCCGCAGGCCCGCGCCCGGATCGGCGTCGGCGATCACCTTATATTCCGGGTGGCCGCCGCCGACGCGCGTGGTCTTCATGGCGCGCGAGGCCGCGAGATCGGCCGGGCCGAGGCTGATGCCATGCATGCGCGGCGAGGCCGCGGCGATGGCGTCGACGTTCTTCACGCCCTCCGCCGTCTCCAGAATGGCGTGGATCAGAATGGGCTTCTGGACGCTGTTTCTCGCTTCGAGCTGGGCCAGAAGCTGGTCGAGATAGGCGATGTCCCAGGGACCTTCGACCTTGGGGAGCATGACGACGTCGAGCTTGTCGCCGACGGCGCCGACGATCTCGATCATGTCGTCGAGCGCCCAGGGGCTGTTCAAGGCGTTCATGCGGGTCCACAGGCCCGTGGAGCCGAAATCCGTGGACTTGGCCATGTCGATGAAGCCGGCGCGCGCGGCTTCCTTGGCGTCGGCGGGGATGGCGTCCTCGAGATTGCCGAGCACCACGTCGACCTGCTTGGCGATGTCCGGAACCTTCGCCCGCATTTTCTCGACATGCGGCGGCACGAAATGGATCATCCGCTCGACCTTGACCGGAAGCTCGCGATAGGGCGACGGCGCGCCAATGGCCAGCGGACGATAGAACTGATTGGGCAGTTTCATGCGGGAGAGCTCCGGATCGCGCGTTCCTTGGGGGACGAAAAACGGCCGACGGGCCATGAGGACGCGTTTCAAATGACGCGTCGAGCTAGCGCAGACCGGCCCGAATGGCAATGGCGGGGGCGACTGGCCCCGACTTCGCATCTCTCGAGCCGATCCGGCCAACCAGACAAGACGAAAGCGACATCATGCCGAGCGACGCGCTGCGCGACTTTCTCACCGAACACGGCTTCGGGCCGGACGAGGTCAATGGCCGCAACGGCGACGGCGCGACGCCGCTGATGGTCGCGGCGCGGCGCGCGACGGCGGCGCTGGCGCAGGAGCTCCTCGACGCGGGCGCCGATCTCGACGCCGAGAACGCAGACGGCAATCAGGCGCTGTGGCTCGCCTGCGTCACCGAAAACATCGAGACCATCGAGCTGCTCATCGCCGCCGGGATCGACGTGCAGCATGTCAACGCCACGGGCGCGACGCCGCTGATGTTCGCCGCCTCTTCGGGCCGGGCGCGCGCGGTCGCGCGGCTCTTGGCGGCGGGGGCCGACCCGCTGTTCGAGACCGGGCTCGGCCTGACCGCCCTCGACATGGCGTCGACCTTCGAATGCCTCAGCCTGATGCGCGCAGCGGCCAAGCGCCCGGCCGCGGGGGGCTAGGGGCAAGCGGTCTTCACGATGATTCCGTCGCGATGCAGGTAATATTCGACGCAGCTGCGGTCGTTGACCAGCACCGGCCGCTTGCCGATTTCGGCGGCCTTGAGAAAGTCGAGGACGGTCGTATGCCCCTTGCCGTCCCAGTCCATCTCCTCCCAGCCATAGCCCGCCCGCCAGGCGGCGAAGGCGCGCACCGACAGGAAAAAGACCGGGATGACGAGCAGCGCGAGAAGACTGGTCACAATGAGGCGGCGCTTGCCGAAGGGCTCGGACATGTCTGGCTCCAAATGGCTTTAGATGAAAGGTTACCCCGCGCGGCGTGAATGAGAAACCTTATCGGACGCTTTAGCGGCTCGGTCGCGGGGGCGCCCCGTTTTGGGAGCCGGGAGAAGAAAAGGCGCACAAAACGGGGTCGAATCGGGCCCCCTTGATTCGCGCCCGCCGAAGGTGAACAAAGCCTTATGACCGAGAAAGACCTTTCCCCGCGCGCCGCAGCCTCGGCGCCCCTGACGCTGTGGCGCGGCGCGTCGATGAAATGCCCCCGCTGCGGCGAAGGGCGCATTTTTCAAGGCTACCTGAAACGTCGGGACCGCTGCGCGCATTGCGGCGAGACCTTCGAGGGATTGGACGCCGACGACGGCCCGGCGTGGCTCACCATCGGCCTCGTCGCCCATATCGTCGTGCCGTTGCTCATCGTCCTCGAGCGCGGCGAACTCATGCCCTATTGGCAGGAGGCGGCGATTCTCGTGGTCGTGACGATCGTCGCCACGCTGCTCTTTCTGCCGATCTCAAAGGGGTTTTTCGTCGCGGCGCTGTGGCTGATCGACCGCAAGAATTAGATTTTCCGGAGCTTGGCCTCGGTCAGCGCCCAGTCGGCCGACTTCTCTCGGCAGGCGGCGCCTTGCAATTTCTCGTCGGTCTCGCCCGCTTCTATGTCGGCGACAAAGGCGCGGCAGATTTTGCCGTCGAGCGGATAGGCCTGTCCAAGCGGCGTGAAGGAGCCCTTGGCGCCAGTCTGCGGATTGTCCCAATGAACGCTCGCCCCGGAGCCTTGCGGATCGAGCGCGGTGCTCATCGCCGCCATGGCGCGGCGCAGGTCTTCGGCGTCGAGATGGCGGGAGAGCTTCGGCGCAGGCTTGGCGATGGAGCCGGTCGCGTCGTCGGGCGCGCCCCGCCACAGCGCTGAATTGGGAGAAGACGCCATCGGAATGGCGATCGAGCACCCAGAGGCGGCGCAGGCGAGCATGATGGCGCCAACGGCCCCGAAGCGCGGGAATTGAGCAATGAGGCTGTCGGTTATATGTCTGATACTCAAGAACTGCAAAGGGCTGCCTTCCAACGCGCCGCGCCCGGATCAGGCGCCTCCCAGGAGAGGATTTTCCCGTGAACGCGTTAACGTCGGGTGACTTTGTCGAAGCCGTAGAGCCGTTTGATCTTTTCGGAAGATGGTTTGAGGATGCGCAGGCCAAGGAAGTTAACGACCCCGAGGCCATGGCGGTGGCGACGGCCGACGCCGACGGCCTGCCGGACGCGCGCATGGTGCTGATGAAGGAGTGGAGCCCGGAGGGCTTCGTCTTCTACACCAACGCGGAGAGCGCCAAGGGGCGACAGCTCGCCGCCAATATGAAGGCGGCGGCCCTCTTCCACTGGAAATCGCTGCGCCGTCAGGTGCGCCTGCGCGGCCCGGTCGAGGCGGTGAGCGAGGCGGAATCCGACGCCTATTACGCCAGCCGCCCGCGCGACTCGCGCATCGGGGCGTGGGCCAGCCAGCAGTCGCGCCCGCTCGAGAGCCGCTTCGCGCTGGAGAAATCGGTGGCGTCATATGCGGCGAAATATGCGATTGGCGACATTCCGCGGCCGCCCTATTGGCGCGGCTTCCGCATCAAGCCGATCGCCATGGAGTTTTGGCAGGACCGACCCTTCCGTCTGCACGACCGCCTGCGCTTCTTCCGTGAGGCTCCTGGCCAGGACTGGCGCAAGGAGCGCCTCTATCCATGAGACGCAGCGTCGCCCCATTGGCGCTCGCCTGCGCCTCTCTCTTGAGCTTCGAAGCCGGGGCGCAGGGGATCTTCGACAATCTCTTCGGCCCCGACCGGCCCGAACGCGCGGCGCCGCGCTCGGCCCCGGCGCGCGACGTTCCCCAGAAAGAGAAAAAACGTCCCGACGCCGCGGCCGCCGCCAAGGCCAAGAAAAAAGGCGAGCCCGCCAAGGGGCAGCCGGAGACCGCCGCCAAGCCCGGCGCTCCGGGCGGCGAGGCCCCGCCCCCGCCCTATGCGGGGCAGCTTATGAGGCTGTCTGAAGTGCTTGGCGCGCTCGCCTTTCTGCGCGATCTCTGCCAGGCGAAGGACGGCGGCGACTGGCGCGACAAAATGTCCGCGCTGCTCGAGGCGGAAGCGCCGAGCGGGCCGCGGCGCGACAAATACGTCGCGGCCTTCAATCGCGGCTTCCGCGGCTATGAGCTGACCTATCGGGTCTGCACGCAGAACGCCAAAGACGCGACCGCGCGTTATCTCGACGAGGCCGCCAAAATCTCGCGCGACGTGAGTTATCGATTCGGCAGTCCTTAAGATTATCTGCAAGCTGGAATTAACCTTTTGGAAAGAGGCCGGTCGCGCCCGGCGGGCGCCTTGTCTAAAGTGCATCGCATGATGCAGCTGAACCTAGCGACTTTCGACGACACCGGCGGCGAGCAGCAGCGCGCCGCTTTGGCCTATGTGACCGAAGCCTTCGCCGAGGCGATTTTGGCGGGAATTGAAAGCGAGTCCTTCGCCCAGGCGGCGTTGTCGGCGGCGCTGCGCGAGCTCGTCGCGACCTATGGCGAAGAGGCGGTCGCGCGCTTCGTCGAGACGCTGCCCGGCCACATTCGCGCCGGCGAGTTCACCTACGCCGCGCGGCATTGACGCAAGTCAAGGGCAGGCGTTTTCGCCAAAAGGCGACTGACTTTTCCGGCGGGATAGGGCAGAACAGCCGTCGCGTAACGGCGCGGCGGGCGAATTTTGCGCGAGAGCCCGCGCGCGAGCGGCCCGTGCGCCGCGCCAAGACGAGCGATGACCCGAACGATCATCTGTCTCGCCCGCCACGGCGAGACAAATTGGAATATTGAACGTCGTTTCCAGGGCCAGTTCGACATTGCCCTCAATGCGCGCGGCCGCGCCCAGGCGCAGGCGCTCGCGCATGAGCTGGACGGCGCCCATTTCGACCGCGTCTACGCGAGCGATCTCCGCCGCGCCCTCGCCACCGCCGCGCCCATCGCCGCGTCGCGCGGGCTCGAGGTTCGCGCGACGCAGCGGCTGCGCGAGAAGGACGACGGCGCCTGGCAAGGCCACACCCACGCCGAGGTGCAGGTCAAATACGCCGACGACTATCCGCATTATCTCTCGCGCAAGCCCGACTTCGCGGCGCCCGAGGGCGAGACGCTCGAAGAATTCGCCCGCCGCGTCCGCCTGGTGCTGACCGACATCGCCCGCGAGAGCGCCGGCCTCACGGTGCTCGTCGTCGCCCATGCGGGCGTGCTCGACATCGCCTGGCGGATCGCCACCGGCAAGGCGCTTTCCGAGAAGCGCGAGCATCCGGTGCTGAACGCGACGCCGAACTGGATCGCCTATGACGACGGCGAATGGTCGCTCGTCGATTGGGCGCGGCCGGAGGGGCGGGCGGAAATCGCAGCGCCCTGGGACGGGGTGGCGCTGCCGCGGCGCGAGGCCGCCCGGGCGCTGATCGTCGAGCCGGCCGGCCGTGCGCTGCTCATGCAATACGCCGGCGGCCTGTCGCCGCATTTTCTGGCGCTGGGGCATCACCACTTCTGGGCGACGCCGGGCGGCGCGCTCAAGGAGGGCGAGACGTTCGAGGCGGCGCTGCGGCGGGAAGTCGCCGAGGAGACCGGTCTCCTCCTGCGCGGCGACGTCGGCCCCGTCGTCGCGACGCGGGAGTTCCCGATGGAGCTCGGCGAAGATTGGCACCAGGCGATCGAGCGCTATTTCCTGATCAGAACGGAAGAGTTCGCGCCTGCGCCGCAAAGCCTTACGCCGGAAGAAAAGGTGCACCTGCTCGGTTGGCGCTGGTGGTCGGCGGACGAGATCGCGGCGTCTCAGGAGCTCATCTTCCCCGAGGGCCTCGAAGCGTTGCTGCGCAAGGTCAATCCATAACGCCCCCGCCTCCGCCAACGGGCGCGCGTCTGGGGAGGTTCTATGCTGACGTCCGCGCCTGCGGGTTCGATGCGCGGCGAATTGCGCCGCTCCGTGGCGGTCCCCGATGGCGGGAAGCTCCTTAGACGCATCTTTGTCTTTCTCGGCCCCGGCTATCTCGTCGCGACCGGCTATATGGACCCTGGCAATTGGGCGACGGCCCTGGCGGGCGGCTCGAAGTTCGGGACGGCCCTGCTGTTCGTGGCCGTGCTGTCGAGCCTCATGGCCGTCGTGCTGCAATCGCTCTCGGCGCGGCTTGGCGTCGGCGCCGGGCTCGATCTCGCCCAGGCCTGCCGGGCCCATACGCCCTTCCCCGTCGCGGTCGGGCTGTGGATCCTCGCCGAGGCCGGGATTTTTGCAACGGACCTCGCCGAAGTCATCGGCACGGCGATCGGGCTTCAGCTTCTCTTCGGCCTGCCGCTGGCGATCGGAATCGTCGTGACGACGCTCGATGCGTTTCTCGTGCTCGCTTTCGAGCGTCTCGGCTTTCGCAAGATCGAGCTGTTCGTCGTCGCGATGCTCGCCTTGATCGGTCTCTGCTTCGCAGCGCAGCTGGTGATGGCCCGACCCGACATGGCCGAGGTCGCGCGGGGGCTCGTCCCCACGTCGCGCTTCGTCACCGACCCCGAGATGCTCTATCTCGGCCTCGGCATCCTGGGTGCGACGGTGATGCCGCATAATCTCTTTCTCCATTCCTTCGTGGTGCAGACGCGCGCCGTGGGCGTCTCGACGCGCCAGAAGCGTGAGGCGATCCGCTTCGCCGTGATCGACAGCGCGCTCGCTCTGTTCTTCGCATTGCTCGTCAATGGCGCGATCCTCGTCCTGGCGGCGGCGGTCTTTCACACGCGGGGCCTAACTGACGTCGCCGAGCTCGGCGAGGCGCATCGGCTCATCGCGCCGCTCCTCGGCGAGCCTGTGGCGGCGACGCTGTTCGCCGTGGCGCTCATTGCGTGCGGGCTCAATTCGACGGTCACCGCCACCCTCGCCGGGCAGATCGTCATGGAAGGCTTCGTCCATCTTCGCCTCGCCCCCGCGACGCGCCGGCTCGTGACGCGGGCGATCGCGATTGCGCCCGCCATTGCGGTGACGCTTTATGCCGGTGAGAGCGCGACGGCGCGGCTTCTCGTGCTCAGCCAGGTGGTGCTGAGCGTGACCCTGCCCTTCGCCGTCGTTCCGCTCGTTCTCTTCACGGCCCGCCGCAAGGTGATGGGCGATCTTGTCGCCCCGAGGCGAACGACGCTCGTCGCCGCCGTCATCGCCGTCGCAGTTATCGGGCTCAATCTGAAGCTTCTGTGGGACGCCCTCGCCGGCGCCGCGCTATGAGAAGCGCTCCCAAGCCGTTTGCCGCGAAACCCCGAGGCTCTTGGCGATTTCCGACCAGCTCACGCCCTGTTCCCGCAGGGTCTCGACCATGACCTGAAGTTGATCCCGGTAGCCGTCCGCGGCGGCGTTGATCGGCGCGAGAAGCGCGAGCAATCGCTCCCGCGGCCAGGCCCTGGGGTCGAAGGAGCGGTCGGCCCCGGGGCCGTCTCCGTGCATAATCGCTTGGCAGACCCCGACGCATTCGTTGCAGATATGCACGCCGGCGGGGCCGGCGGCGAATTTCTCGATCTCGTCCTGCGACTTGCCGCAGAAGGAACAGTGCAGTTTCTTCGCCAAGACCGCCTCCGTCAGGTCCGACCTGACTGCAGGTCAAGCCTGATGAAATCCGTGTCCACGCCAAAACGCCAACAGGCGTCCAGCCGCCGGAACATGGGCGGGAGCTTGCGCGTTCAAAAACGCAACAATTTCAAAACAGGAAAGACCCCATGAAAGTCCCTGCGCTCGGTCACGCCGAGATCGAAAAGGCTTTGATTTCCCCGGCGTCGGTTTTCGACGCGCCTCATGAAGTGGTCGATACGCCGGCCCTCGCCAAAATCATGAAGATCGAAATCCTCAAGCGCTGGGAGCTCGACGCCCGCGCCCTTTTGCGGGCGACGGAGGAAAATATGGCCGGCGGCGAACCGAGCGAGATCGACGCCGTGAACGAGGCGCTCGCGCGCCTCGACCCCGAGGGCAGGGCGCTCGACGACTTTGCTCGCGCGCCGACGAAGCTTTGATTCGGCCCTGCTCGCGCTTGCGTTAGCTCCGCGCTTCTCCCACATAGTAATTCAGACATTTGCGCCCGCGCCGCTTCGGGCGGGCGCTTCCATGGGCTGATTGGACCAAAATGCGCGACCCCTACGACGTACTCGGCGTTTCCAAATCGGCGAGCGCGGCCGACATCAAGAAGGCCTACCGCCAGCTCGCCAAGAAATACCACCCCGACCGCAACAGGGACGACGCGAAGGCCAAGGAGCGCTTCGCGGAGATCAACACGGCCTACGAGATCGTCGGCGACGAGAAAAAGAAGGCCCAGTTCGACCGCGGCGAGATCGGGCCGGACGGCAAGCCCAAGGGCTTCGAAGGCTTTGGGGCCGGACCGGGCGGCTTCTCGCGCGCCTGGCGCTCGAGCAGCGGGCCCGGGGCGAACCAGCATTACGAATTCAATTTTGGCGGCGGCGGCGGTCAGGGGGGCGCCGGCGGTTTCGATCCCAGCGATCTCTTCGCCGATCTCTTCGGCGGCCGCCGGCGCGCCCAGCAGACGCCCGAGCGCGGCGAGGACGTGGCGGCGACGGCGACCGTGCCGCTCGAAACCGCCGCGAAGGGCGGCTCGGCCCGCGTCATTCTGCCCTCCGGCCGCACGCTGGAAGTCAAAGTTCCCGCCGGCGTCGAGGACAGTCAGCAAATCCGCCTGCGCGGCCAGGGCCAGCCGGGCCTGCGCGGCGGCGAGTCGGGCGACGCCCTGGTGACCGTGAAGATCGCGGCGCATCCCTATTTCAGGCTCGAGGGGCGCGATCTGCGCCTCGATCTGCCGGTGACGATCTACGAGGCGGCGCTGGGGGCGAAGGTCCAGACGCCGACGCTCGACGGCAAGGTCGAGCTCGCGGTCCCGGCCGGCTCCAACGGCGGCCGCGTGCTGCGCCTGCGCGGCAAGGGTCTGCCGGCGACCGAGAGCAAGCCCGCGGGCGACCTCTATGTGGCGCTGAAAATCATGCTGCCGGAGGAGCCCGACGCCGAATTCGAGGCGAGACTGCGCGAGCTGCGGGAGCGCCATCATTACGATCCGCGCCGGAAGATGGGCTAAGCGAGGTCGGTTTTTGGCTGCCTGGCGCTTTTCCGGCGGCCGTAACGCAATCGTCGTCACAGCCGGCCGCCGCCGCGCGCTTGACCCGCGGCGATTTCCGCGCGACCTAGGGCGAAACGCATCAACGGAGCCGCGACCAGAGCCATGACCGACGCGACAGAGTCCCGCCTGCCCGATCCCGTTTCCGCCGAACCGGCGCCGCGCAAAAAGACCTGCGCCGTGCGGATCGGCGCGGGCGCGGGCGCCGTGACGGTTGGCGGCGGCGCGCCCATCGTCGTCCAGTCGATGACCAACACCGACACCGCCGACGTCGACTCGACCGTCGCGCAGGTGACGGCGCTCGCCCAGGCGGGATCGGAGATCGTCCGCATCACCGTCGACCGCGACGAGGCGGCGGCGGCCGTGCCGCACATTCGCGAGAAGCTCGACGCGAAGGGGATCAATGTCCCCCTCGTCGGCGATTTTCACTACATCGGCCATAAGCTCCTCGCCGATCATCCGGCCTGCGCCGAGGCGCTCGCCAAATATCGCATCAATCCCGGCAACGTCGGCTTCAAGGACAAGAGGGACCGCCAGTTCGGCGCAATCGTCGAACTCGCCGCCAGGCACGACAAGGCGGTGCGCATCGGCGCCAATTGGGGCTCGCTGGATCAGGAGCTCTTGACGCATCTCATGGACATCAACGCCGCCTCGGACCGGCCGATCGACGCCCGCGCCGTGACGCGCGAGGCGCTGGCGCGCTCGGCGCTGATGTCGGCGGCGCGCGCCGAGGAGATCGGCTTGCCGAAGAACCGCATCGTGATTTCGGCGAAGGTCTCGGCGGTGCAGGACTTGATCGCCGTCTACCGCATGCTCGCGCAGCGCAGCGACTACGCCCTGCATCTGGGGCTGACCGAAGCCGGCATGGGCTCCAAGGGCGTCGTCGCGTCGGCCGCGGCGCTGGGCGTGCTGCTGCAGGACGGCATCGGCGACACGATCCGCGTCTCGCTCACCCCCGAACCCGGCGGCGACCGCTCGCTCGAGGTGCGCGTCGGGCAGGAAATTCTGCAGACCATGGGCTTTCGCACCTTCGTCCCGCTCGTCGCGGCCTGCCCCGGCTGCGGCCGCACGACCTCGACCGTCTTCCAGGAGCTCGCCCGCGACATTCAGGAGCATATTCGCGAACGCATGCCCATCTGGCGCGCGCAATATCCCGGCGTCGAGACGCTCAACGTCGCGGTGATGGGCTGCATCGTGAACGGCCCCGGCGAGTCGAAACACGCCGACATCGGCATTTCTCTCCCCGGCACCGGCGAGACGCCGGCGGCGCCCGTCTTCATCGACGGCAAGAAGGCCATGACCTTGCGCGGCGAGGGCATCGCCGAGGAATTCACCCGCATCGTCGACGATTATATCGCCCGCCGCTATGGCGGCGCGAAGGAAGGCGCGGCGGCGGAGTAAGGGGCCGGCGCCTCACTCCCGCAGCTTATCTGCCGCCGCGCGCAGGTCCCGCCACGCCGCCCGCTTGAGCGTCGGGCTTTTCAGCATGGCGTCGAGGCTGTTGAACACGTAGGCCCGGGCCCCGCCTGTAAGGTCGAAGGGCTTGCCGCGCAGCTTCGCGACCGGTTCATGCGTCGCGAGCGTCACCCGCGCCGGCGCTTCGCCGAAGAGGAGTACGACCCGCGGCCGCGCAAGTTCGACGTGACGGCGGGCGAACGGAGCAAGAATCGTTATTTCCTGCGGCGTGAGCGCCCTGTCGCCCGGCGGCCGCCAGGGCGCGACGTAAGCCAGATAGGCGCTTTTCCGGTCGAGGCCGATTGCGGCGAGCATATTGTCGAGAAGCCGCGCCTGCAGGCCGCTGAACGCCTCGCCGGTCGTTTCCTCCGTCACGCCCGGCGCGGCGTCGAGCGCCATGAGCGGCGCCCCCGGCGCTCCGGCGCCAAACAGGAAATGCTCCGCCATGTCGCGGAAGGGCGCGTGCGGAAATTCGGCGAGCCGCAGGGCGAGCGCGTCGAGATCCGACGCCGCGGCGGCCGCCGCCTCCGCCGCGCGCGCGGCGTCCTCCGGCGCGGCGACGACCGACGCCGGCCGGCGGGGTTGCAGCGGAAGGGGGGCCGGCGACTCGCGTGGCGCGACGATCGGCGTGGGGTCGATGGCAGGCGCCGGCGCGCGCGCGCTTTCGGCGTAGCGATCATGCGGCGCGTCGTCGAGCGCAAGATCGACGCCGCTCTCGACATGCCAGTCGAGCAGGGCGAGGAGCGCGTCGCGGAGGTCGGGCGGCGGGGCGATGGCCATAGGGCACATTACCTCGCACGGCCGATGAAGCGGGAGAAAAATGCGGCGCGCCGGGTTTACCCGACGCGCCGCCAGCCTCAGCTGCAAGGCGGCTTCGTCCTTCGAGACGCCCGCTTCGCGGGCTCCTCAGGATGAGGCCTAAGTAATTGTGACAAGAGTAAAAGCCCCTCATGCCGAGGAGCCGGCGACGCCGGCGTCTCAACGGCGCGAGGGGCGTCGCCGCCGGTTCTTACTTCTTTTTGTTATACGCCTCGACCACGTCCTCGACCGTATGCAGGCCGGGCTCGGGCGCATTCACGAGCACGGCCATATTGCCGGGGGCATGCTCGTTCTTCCACATTTTCGTATGCGCCAGCGGGATCTTGTCCCAGGCGAAGACCTCCGACATGCAGGGGTCGAGGCGGCGGTCGATGACGAACTGGTTCGCCGCCGCAGCCTGTTTCAAATGCGCGAAATGCGAGCCCTGAACGCGCTTCTGGCGCATCCAGACATAGCGGGCGTCGAAGGTGAGATTGAAGCCCGTCGTGCCGGCGCAGAAGACCACCATGCCGCCGCGCTTGGCGACGAGGCAGGAGACCGGGAAGGTCTGTTCGCCGGGATGTTCGAAGACGATGTCCACATCCTTCTTGCCGGTGATGTCCCAGATCGCCTTGCCGAACTTGCGCGCTTCCTTGGTCCATTCGTGGAATTCCGGCGAATTGACCTTTGGGAGCTGGCCCCAGCACTTGAAGTCCTTGCGGTTGATGACGCCCTTGGCGCCGAGCGACATGACGTAGTCGCGCTTGGACTCGTCCGAGATCACGCCGATGGCGTTGGCGCCCGAGGCCGCGCAGAGCTGCACGGCGAAAACGCCGAGGCCGCCCGAAGCGCCCCAGACCAGCACATTGTGGCCGGGCTTCAACTCATGCGGCTCATGGCCGAAGAGCATGCGATAGGCGGTGGCGAGGGTTAAGGTGTAGCAGGCCGACTCTTCCCAGGTGAGGTGCTTGGGGCGCTCCATGAGCTGGCGGTCCTGCGCGCGGCAGAACTGGGCGAAGGAGCCGTCGGGCGTCTCATAGCCCCAGATGCGCTGCGACGGCGAGAACATCGGGTCGCCGCCGTTGCACTCCTCGTCGTCCCCGTCGTCCTGGTTGCAGTGGATGATGACTTCGTCGCCGACCTTCCAGCGCTTCACCTTGGAGCCCACCGCCCAGACGATGCCCGAGGCGTCGGAGCCCGCGATGTGATACGGCATTTTATGCCCGTCGAGCGGGGAGATGGGTTCACCGAGCGAGGCCCAGACGCCGTTGTAGTTGACGCCGGCGGCCATTACGAGGACGAGCACGTCATGGCTGTCGAGCTCCCAGGTGGGGAGAACCTCGAGCTGCATCGCCGTCTCCGGCGGCCCATGGCGCTCTTTCCGGATCGCCCAGGCGTACATGTTCTTGGGAACATGCCCGAGCGGCGGGATTTCGCCCAACTCGTAAAGGTCTTTCTTCTCGCTCAAGGTAAAGCTCCCTCCATTCCGGTCGCCGGATGCTGCTTTTAGAATATCGGGCGAGCTTATAATGGTCCGGCGCCGCCTGGCATAGGGTGAAAATAGCGATGCGCCCGGCAGGTTTTGCCTATGCCCGGCGGGAAACCGATCGTCGGGGGAGCGTTCTGCGGACCGACGCGCGATAGATATCGTGCTGCAAACAGGCGCTCGCGTGGGGTGCGAACCCCTCGCGACTCCCGCCGGCGGCGCGGTTCTTTCCTGGAGACGGAAAGCCATGAGCGAAACACAAGTCTCGGCCCTCGACCACACGATCCAGCAGACCAACGCCTGGCTGAAGGCGCTGGCGGAAGAGCATCGTCTCGGCAACCGGCCGCACGCCTATAGCGCGTTGCGCGCCGTGCTCCACGCCTTGCGCGACCGGCTGACGCCCGAGCAGGCGGTTCACCTCGGCGCCCAGCTTCCGCTGCTCGTGCGCGGAATTTATTACGCCGGCTGGCGCCCCGCCGGGACGCCGGACGTCTCGCGGCGGCTCGACGACTTCGAAGCGCGGATCGCCCAGGAATTACCGTACAATTTTCCGGTCGACACCGCGACCGCCGCGCGCGCCGTCTTCGCGGTGATCTGGCGGGAGATCGACTTCAACGAAACCGCCAAGGTCGTCTCCGACCTGCCGACGCCGCTGCGGGAGCTGTGGCCCGAGGAAGCGCGCAGCCTCGCAGCGGCGCGGACGGGAGAGTGACGCCGAAACGCGGCGCTCGCTTGGCCTAGCGTCAGCTTTGCCTCGTCGCTCTGGCGCTAAGTCGCGACGGCGCCTCGCGGCGTCTCGCCCGCTTCCGCCTGCGCCGCGCCCATGCTATCGCAGCGGCGAGGAGGACAAAAATGAACGACACGTCTGCGCCGCGCCGCGATAAGCCCTGGATGTTTCGCACCTACGCCGGTCACTCGACCGCCGAGGCGTCGAACCGGCTTTATCGCTCCAATCTCGCCAAGGGCCAGACGGGTCTCTCGATCGCTTTCGACCTGCCCACGCAAACGGGCTACGACAGCGACCACATCCTCTCGCGCGGCGAAGTCGGCAAGGTCGGCGTGCCGGTCTCGCATCTTGGGGACATGCGCACCCTCTTCGACGGCATTCCGCTCGCCGAGATGAACACGTCGATGACCATCAACGCCACCGCCGTGTGGCTGATGGCGCTCTATATCGCCGCCGCCGAGGAGCAGGGCGCGCCCCGCGCCAAGCTGCAGGGCACGACGCAAAACGACATCATCAAGGAATATCTCTCGCGCGGCTCCTATGTCTTCCCGCCGGCGCAGTCGCTGCGCCTGACGCAGGACCTCATTCTCTTCACCACGAAGGAATGCCCCAAGTTCAATCCGATGAACGTCTGCTCCTATCATCTGCAGGAAGCGGGCGCGACGCCGGCGCAGGAACTCGCCTATGCGCTGGCCACCGCCGTCGCCATTCTCGACGGGGTGAAGAAAGCCGGCATGTCGGATGAGGACTTCGCGCAGGTCGTCGGGCGCATTTCCTTCTTCGTCAACGCGGGCATGCGCTTCGTCACCGAACTCTGCAAGATGCGGGCGTTCACGGAGTTGTGGGAGGAGATCACCCGCGACCGCTATGGCGTCAAAGACGAGAAGCTGCGGCGCTTCCGCTACGGCGTGCAGGTCAATTCGCTCGGCTTGACCGAGCAGCAGCCGGAAAACAACGTCTATCGCATCCTCATTGAAATGCTGGCGGTGGTGCTCTCCAAGAACGCCCGCGCCCGCGCCGTGCAGCTTCCCGCCTGGAACGAGGCGCTCGGCCTGCCGCGGCCCTTCGATCAGCAATGGTCGCTGCGCATGCAGCAGATCATGGCCTATGAGACGGACCTGCTCGAATACGGCGACATCTTCGACGGCAATCCGGAGATCGCCCGCAAGGTCGCGGCGCTGAAGGACGAAGCCAGGGCGGAACTCAAAAAGATCGACGAGCTCGGCGGCGCCGCGGCGGCGGTCGAGATCGGCTATATGAAGTCGAAGCTCGTCGAAGCGAATACGGCGCGTCTCGAGGCGATCGAAGCGGGCGAGCAGATCGTCGTCGGCGTCAATAAATTCACCTCGACCGAGCCGTCGCCGCTCGCGTCCGGCAGCGACGCCATCATGGTCGTCCCGGAGGGCGTCGAGGCCGACCAGATCGCGCGGCTGAACGCCTGGCGCGAGCGCCGCGACGCCAAGGCCGCGAAAGCCGCCATCGAGGAGCTGGCGCGCGCGGCGAAAGAAGGCCGCAATATGGTCGAGCCCTCGATCGCCGCCGCCAAGGCCGGCGTCACGACGGGCGAATGGGGCGGCGTGCTGCGCGGCGTCTTCGGCGAATATCGCGCGCCGACGGGCGTCTCCTCGACGGCGCGCCAGGTCGGCGGCCAGCTCGACAAGGTGCGCGGCGAGGTCGAGCGCGTCTCGCAGAAGATCGGCAAGCGCGCCAAGTTCCTTGTCGGCAAGCCGGGCCTCGACGGCCATTCCAACGGCGCCGAACAGATCGCCGTGCGCGCCCGCGACGCCGGCTTCGACGTGATCTACGCCGGCATTCGCTCGACGCCCGCGGAACTCGTCGAGACCGCGAAGAAGGAGGGCGTGCATTGCATCGGGCTCTCCATCCTCTCCGGCTCGCATGTGACGCTCGCCCATGAGGTCATGCGGCTGATGAAGGAAGAGGGAGTGTCCGCCCCGCTCGTCGTCGGCGGCATCATTCCGCCAGCGGACGAGAAGCTCCTGCTCGAGTCGGGCGTTGCGGCGGTCTATACGCCGAAGAATTACGACCTCAACGTCATCATGACCGACCTCGCGCAGATCATCGAGCGAAGCGTGAACTAAGGGTTCGCAGACTCTCGAAGCGGCGTTATCAGGCGCTTGCCGGCCACGTTCTCGCCTCCCTCCCCCCACGAAGCGGCGGGGAGGGATGAAGGGTGGGGGGCGGGGCCGCACTCGCGCGCAGCCTTATGGAGATGCGCGCGTCGCCTTCAATTGAACAATCTTTCGCAGCGCGATATGCAGTAAGGCAGCCAGCCGCTGCAATCTTTGCATGAGCGTCAATCGGCGTCTTGCGCGCCGGGAAGGATTTTGAAGGATGGACGTCGCCGTCGGGCCGCAGCCGAGTTTCTTCTCCCGCGAACGGTCCATCGCTGCGCCCGGATTCAATCGCTGGCTCGTGCCCCCGGCCGCGCTCGCGATCCATCTCTGCATTGGCATGGCCTATGGCTTCTCGGTCTTCTGGCTGCCGCTGTCGCGCGTCGTTGGCGGCGCCGCGCCAAAGGAATGCCCGGCCGACATGGGGCTCTTTTCGACCCTAGTCGCGACAGACTGCGACTGGAAGATCAGCATGCTCGGCTGGACCTTCACGCTGTTCTTCGTGCTACTCGGCTCCTCGGCGGCGATTTTTGGGCATTGGCTCGAGACCGCCGGTCCGCGCAAGGCGGGCCTCGCCGCGGCTTTCTGCTGGTGCGGCGGCCTGCTGATCTCGGCGCTGGGCGTGTATCTGCACCAGATCTGGATGCTGTGGCTCGGCTCCGGGGTGATCGGCGGCGTTGGCCTCGGCCTCGGCTATATCTCGCCCGTCTCGACGCTCATCAAATGGTTTCCCGACCGGCGCGGGCTCGCGACAGGCCTCGCCATCATGGGCTTTGGCGGCGGCGCCATGATCGGCGCGCCGCTCGCCGACAGGCTCATGGGCTATTTCGCGACGCCCACCTCGCCCGGCGTCTGGCAGACCTTCGTGGCCCTCGCCGGCATCTATTTTCTCTTCATGGTGTCCGGGGCGCTCGGCTATCGCGTGCCGCCGGACGGCTGGTCGCCGCAGGGCTTTGCGCCGCCGGCGCCGGCCGCCAACGCCATGGTCACGCACCGCCATGTGCATCTCGACGTTGCCTGGAAGACCCCGCAGTTCTGGCTGCTGTGGGGCGTCCTCTGCCTCAATGTGTCCGCCGGCATCGGCGTCTTGGGCATGGCGTCGCCCATGCTGCAGGAGGTGTTCGGCGGCAAGCTCATTGGCCTCGACATCGGCTATGACAGCCTTACGGCCGACCAGAAGAAGCAGATCGCCGCCATCGCGGCGGGCTTCACCGGTCTCTTGAGCCTGTGCAACATCGGGGGCCGCATTGGCTGGGCGTCGGCCTCCGACAAATTCGGGCGCAAGGCCACTTACGCCATCTTCTTCGTGTTGGGCCTCGTTCTCTACGCCGCCGTTCCCTTCGCGGCGAAGGGCGGCGTGGTCTTCCTCTTCGTGCTGCTCTTCGCCGTCATCATCACCATGTATGGCGGCGGCTTCTCGACCATTCCCGCCTATCTCGCGGATATTTTCGGCACGCATTACGTCGGCGCCATTCATGGACGCCTGCTCACCGCCTGGTCGACCGCGGGCGTGCTCGGCCCGGTGCTGGTGAACTATATTCGCGAATATCAGCTCTCGATCGGCGTGCCGCGCGAGGCGGCCTATAATCAGACGATGTATGTCCTCGCGGGCCTGCTGCTTTTCGGCCTCGTCTGCAATCTTCTCGTCCGCCCTGTCGCCGAAAAATATTACATGACGGACGAAGAAGTCGCCGCCGCCAAGAAGACGACGGTCGCCGCTGTTCGGGAAGAGGAGAAAGAGCCGCACGCGGATTTCGAGGATTATATCGAGGACGCGCTCGAACCCGCCGACGCGCCAGTCGCCGCCGTGCGCCTGCGCGCCCTGCCGAACGGCTTCTCCCCGGTGCTGCTGCTCGCCTGGGCCGCGGTCGGCGTTCCCCTGGCGTGGGGGGTCTCCATCACCCTTCTGAAGGCGCTGGCGCTCTTCCATTAGGCGCTTGCGGGCGAAGCCAACCGTGCGGGGCGGCGTGCATTTTTTCCCGGCGAGAGCCTCGCCCCGCCATGTTTTCTCTCCATTAACCAAATATCGGCACAGTGAAAATTCCGTAATGCCCCGGCCCGCTTAAAAAAAGCGGCCGCTTCCGGCGGGAGAGAAAATGGCGACGGCTTGCACCAATGGGCTCGACACGGGCTTCGTCGACCTCGGCTATATGAAAGTGGCGGCGCTCGGCGTCGTGCAGGGGATCACCGAACTTCTGCCGATCTCCTCCACCGCGCACATGCGCATCGTCCCCGCGCTGCTCGGCTGGAAGGACCCCGGTTCGGCCTTTTCGGCGGCCATGCAGCTCGCGGCTCTGGCCGCGGTGGTCAGCTATTTCTGGGACGACATTCGATCCCTCGCCGTCGGCTCCATCGACGCGCTCAAACGGCGCGACTTCAACGACTGGACGTTCCGCTTCGTCATGTGGGTCGGCTTCGCCACGATCCCCATCGGCGTCGCCGGCCTTCTGCTGTCGCACACGCTCAATACCTGCGGCTCGCCGCTGCGCACGCTGCCGGTGATCGGCATTTCGTGCATCGTGATGGCGGCGCTGCTCGCGCTCGCGGAGCTTTATTGCAACCACAAGCGCACGCTCGATCACGTGACGCTGAAGGACGCGATGATCGTCGGCTTCGCCCAGGTCGGCGCGCTCATTCCCGGCGTGTCGCGTTCGGGCTCGACGCTCACGGCGGCGCTGTTTCTCGATTTGAAACGCGAGGAGGCGGCACGCTTCTCCTTCCTCCTCGGCCTGCCCGCCATCGCGCTTGCGGGATTGAAGGAGCTTTGGGAGCTGCACAAGGCGCACCTCGATCTGCACGGCTGGTCGGTGCTCACGCTCGGCCTTATCGTCGCCTCGATCTCCGCCTTCGTCGCGATCTGGGGCCTTCTGCGCATTCTCGAGCGTTTCTCCGCCTGGCCCTTCGTCGCCTATCGCGGAATCATCGGCGTCGTGCTGCTCGTCGGCTTCTACGCCGGCTGGCTCGTTTAAGAGCGCAAACGAAGCGCCTGAGGCGGCCTCGTCCTTCGAGACGCCGCCTCAGGCGGCTCCTCATCAGGATGAGGCCTTAAGTCCTGGCTCAAGAATCACACGGATCGCGCTCTTATTCCGCAGCCGCCCGCAGGCTCTGTCGGATTTGCGTGCGCAGTTCGTCGATGGGCGCCAAGCGGCCTTTGTCCTCATAATGCCAGAAGGTCCAGCCGTTGCAGGCCGGCAGGCCCTGCGCCAGCGCGCCTGTCTTGTGAATCGAGCCGACGAAGCCCGATAGCGACAACGCGCCGTCCGCGCGCACGACCGCGGCGTGGCGCTTCTTCGCGTCGCGCAGCACGGCGCCGGGCGCAATGAGCCCCGCCTCGACGAGGCTCGCGAAGGCAATACGCGGTTCGCTGCGTTTCGAGGGCGCGGTCGCGACGGCCTCCTCGGGCAGCGGCTCGACTGCGGCGATGCGCGCGACGGCGGCATTGGCGTAAGTCCCATCGCGTTCGAGACCGATGTAATCGCGGCGCAGCCGCTTGGCGACGGCGCCCGTTGTGCCGGACCCAAAGAACGGATCGAGCACCAGATCGCCCGCCTTAGAGGCCGAGAGAATCACACGCGCCAGCAGCGTCTCGGGCTTTTGCGTCGGATGCGTCTTGCGGCCCGTGGCGTCCTTCAAGCGCTCGGCGCCGGTGCAGATCGGCAGGAGCCAGTCCGAGCGCATCTGGCAGTCTTCATTGCCGGCCTTCAGCCCCTCGTAATTGAACGTGTAATTTTTCGCGCCGGCGTCGCGCGCGGCCCAGATCATCGTTTCATGGGCGTTGGTGAAACGGCGGCCGCGGAAATTCGGCATGGGGTTGTTCTTGCGCCAGACGATGTCGTTCAAGATCCAGAACCCGAGATCCTGCATGATCGCGCCGACGCGGAATATGTTGTGATAGGAGCCAATGACGAAGATTGTCGCCTGGGGCTTCATCACCTGCCGCGCGGCCGAGAGCCATTCGCGGGTGAAAGCGTCATAGGCGGCGAAATCGGCGAATTTGTCCCAGTCGTCGTCAACCGCGTCGACGAGGCTCTGATCGGGCCGCGTGAGCTTGCTCGCGAGTTGGAGATTATAGGGCGGATCCGCGAAGACGAGGTCGACGCTTTCGGCGTCGAGACCCTTCATCAGCGACACGCAATCGCCTTGCAGGATCATGTTGCGCGCCGGCCGCGCGCGGCGCGGCCCATCCTTTAAATCCCCGGTACGCGTGACCTTTATCCGGGTTGTGAGGCGGGCCGCCCCGACGCGCGCGCTACTCATTTACGCAAACACCACAAACGCTACGAACACGCAGGATGATGCCCAAACGAGGTAAAGGCCGCGTATAGAGAGCCAGCGCCGGACCGTCCCTTTTTCGAACGATTCTGTTAATGAAATAACAAGCTTAGCAATAAGCTAACGGCGACGCTCAGCCCTCGCGCAGCGGCGAGAAACTCATGCGGTGGAGAGGCGTTGGGCCGATCTCGCGCAGCGCGTCGAGATGGCGTGGCGCGGCGTAGCCGACATTCGTCTCGAAACCGTAAGGGGGGAAATGCGCGCCGAGCCGCCGCATCATGGCGTCGCGCGCGACCTTCGCGACAATGGAGGCGGCGGCGATGGAGAGCGCCGCCGCGTCGCCTTTGACGATGGCGCGACAGGGGCAGGAGAGGCGCGGCGGATCGGACCCGTCGACGAGGACATAGGCCGGCGCGCGGGAGAGCCCGGCGATGGCCCGGGTCATGGCGGCGAGCGAGGCTTGCCGGATGTTCATGGCGTCGATTTCCGCCGGCGTGACGAAGGAGACGCTGACCGCAAGGGCCTTCTTCATAATGCGCTCGAAGGCGTCTTCGCGCTCTTTCTGGGTGAGCGCCTTGGAATCGTCGAGGCCGCGCGGCAGGCGCTTCGGGTCGAGAATGACGGCGGCGGCCGCGACAGGCCCGGCGAGCGGCCCGCGGCCCACTTCGTCGACGCCGGCGACCGGCCACACCCCCTGTCGGAACAGACGGCCCTCGATGCGGAAATCCGGACCCGCGCTCATCGCTCCGCCGCTCCAGAGCGGCGCGACCGGAGGGCGGGGTCTTTCGCATTGGCGCGCATTTGCTTAGCAAAGCGCCTGCGCCGTCGAAGCGCAACAGAAAGCTTGCCCTTTTCCCCTTAAAAAAGCGCGAGTTGCTGGGGCCCTTTGCGCGGCGGTTCGAAGAGATCGGCGCGCAGCCGCGTCGTCGTCGAGGAGAAGCCGAGCCGCTTGGCGGCGAGCTCGAAGCGCCGGCCGATCATCCAGGCATAGGGCCCCTCTCCCGTCATGCGCTTGCCGAAGGTCGCGTCATAAGTCTTGCCGCCGCGCGTCGAGCGCACCAGCGAGAGCGCCCGGCGCGCCTTGTCCGGGAAATTGGCGACGAGCCATTCGCTGAACAAATCGCGCAGTTCGAGCGGCAGGCGCAGCATGACATAGCCCGCCTCGCGCGCGCCCGCGGCGTAAGCCCTCGACAGGATGGCCTCGATTTCATCGTCGTTGATCGCCGGAATAATCGGCGCCGTCATCACCGCGACCGGCACGCCCGCCGCCGCGAGTTTCGCCATCGCGTCGAGCCGTCGTTCGGGCGTCGCGGCGCGGGGCTCCATCACCCGCGCCAGGCTGGGATCGAGCGTCGTGACCGAAAGAGCGACCTTGACGAGGCCCTCTTGCGCCATGGGGGCCAGCAGATCGAGGTCGCGCAGCACCAGCGCGGATTTTGTGACGATGGCCACCGGATGTTTCGCCCGCGCCAGCACTTCGAGAACGCTGCGCATCACCCGATGGCGCCGCTCGGCGGGCTGATAGGGGTCGGTGTTGGCGCCGATGGCGATGACCTTCGGCGTGTAATTTTGAGCGGACAATTCCCGTTCGAGGAGCTGGGCCGCGCCTTCCTTGACGAAAATCTCCGTCTCGAAATCGAGACCGGGCGAGAAGCCCATATAGGCGTGGGTCGGTCGCGCGAAGCAATAGACGCAGCCATGCTCGCAGCCGCGATAGGGGTTGATCGAGCGATCGAAGGAGATGTCCGGCGAATCATTCCTGGTGATGATCGTGCGGGGCTTCTCGACGTGGAAATTGGTCTTGAGCGCCTCGAGGCCCTCCATCGAGCCCCAGCCGTCATCGACCTCCTCGCGGACTTCCTTCTCATAGCGCCCGCTGCGCTTGGAGAGCGCGCCGCGCCCGCGCCGGCGCTCCGATCCGACGTGCGCGCCGACGCCAGCGGAGCCCTCCGCGTCGGGCGAAATTTCCGCGAGCCGAGCCATGACGAACTCCCGCCGTCGACCGGGAGGCCGGTCCCCCGGCCTCCCATAATCGCGCTTGGGGAGGCCGGTCGCCCGGCCTCCCATGATCACGCTTCGGGGACTTACGCGCCGCCCCGGCTCGACCTGCCAGTGCGGAACAAAGCGCGAATAACGAACAGATATAGAACAAATCTGGCCGTGGCAAGGGGTCGGAACAAGCGGCTGCGTGCGCCGTGAAGCTCAAAAGAAATAACCCCTCCGGCTTGGCGGAGGCCTCCTTTGGGAGGCCCTCGAAGCAGGAGGGGTCGTGCGTCGACCTGTTTACATTTCCGCGCCCGCGCGCCCGCGCGGCGCGTCCGCCAGGGAGCGCCTTCAGCGCACCAGAATATTCTTGAACTGCCAGGGGTCGGTTTCGTCGATGTCCTCAGGGAAGAGGCCGGGGCGTCCCTCGAGCGGCGTCCAGTCCGTGTAATAGCCCTTCACAGGGCCGAGATAGGGGAGCTGGACCTCGAGGCAGCGCTTGTAGTCGACCTCGTCGGCCTCGACGATGCCGGCCTCCGGATTTTCGAGCGCCCAGACCATGCCGGCGAGCGCCGCCGAGGAGACCTGAAGGCCGGTGGCGTTCTGATAGGGCGCGAGGTCGCGCGTCTCCTCGATCGAGAGCTGCGAGCCGTACCAATAGGCGTTCTTGGCGTGGCCATAGAGCAGCACGCCGAGTTCGTCGATCCCGTCGACGATCTCGTGCTCGTCGAGGATCTTCCATTCGGGCTGCATCCTGCCGGCGGCGCCGAAGATTTCGTGGAGCGACAGCACCGCGTCATTGGCCGGGTGATAGGCGTAATGGCAGGTCGGCCGGTAGACCGCCTTGCCGCTGTCGTCACGCACGGTGAAGTAATCTGCAATGGAAATCGATTCATTATGCGTGACCAGGAAGCCATATTGCGCGCCGGGCGTCGGGCACCAGCTGCGCACGCGCGTATTGGCGCCGGGCGAGAGCAGGTAAATCGCCGCCCCGCAGCCCGTCGGGTGGGTGCGGCCGATCTCCGGCAACGCCTTCTCATGCGTTCCCCAGCCGAGCTCGGCGGGTTGCATGCCCTCCGAGACGAAGCCCTCCACCGACCAGGTGTTGACGAAGACATTGAGCGGCTTGGGGTCGCGGGCGCGCTGCGTGTCCCGCTCGGCGATATGAACGCCCTTGACGCCGAGCTTCTGGGCGAGCGCGCCCCATTCCGCGCGGGTCGTCGGCTCCTTGTCGAAAACGCCCGTATCTTTCGCGATATTCACGAGCGCCTGTTTCACGAACCAGGACACCATGCCCGGATTGGCGCCGACGCAGGAGACGGCCGTCGTCCCGCCGGGGTTCTTGCGGCGCTCGTCGAGAATGGTCTCGCGCAGCGCGTAATTGGTGCGCGCCTCATTGCCCATGGACTTGTCGAAATAAAAGCCCGGCCAGGGCTCGACCACCGTGTCGACGTAAAGCGCCTTCAGCTCGCGCGCGAGTTTCATGATCGCGAGCGAGGAGACGTCGACCGACAGATTGACGATAAAGCCCTGTCCGCCGCCCTTGGCGAGGAGCGGCGTCAGCACCTCGCGGTAATTTTCGGGCGTAAGCTTCTCCTTGAGAAAAGCAATGCCGCGCTCGTCGAGCAGGCGGCGATGCGTATCGACGGGGTCGATGACCGTGAAGCGCTGCTTGTCGAAGTCGAAATGGCGTTCGATCAGGGGCAGGATGCCGCGCCCGATGGAGCCGAAGCCGATCAAGACGATCGGGCCGGTGATTTTGCCATAGACGGGCCAGACGGACATAGGTGCGGTCTCCTGCGCTTCTTAACGAATGTTGCGCCGCGATAAAGCAAGAGCGGGCGTCTTAATCAAGTGCGGGCGTTCTCGCGCTCTTGACCCCCGCCGGCCGGCCGCCAGAATCAACGGGCCAAGGGAGACGAGCGCGATGGAACCCGCGAAGCACGGCGGCGTCGAGGGCGGAGCAGGCCGCGGGGCGACGCTACGCCTCGTGCCGGCCGCCGCCGAGGAGCCCCAAAAGGCCAGGCCGGTGAAGCTTCTTGCGAGCGATTCGGTCGAGGACGCCGCGGTCTGCGTCTTCTCGGCGTCGCTCGACCACTTCGAAGCCAATCTGCCGGCCTTCAAGGGGGACCAGTCGGCGGAAGCCGTTCATCAAATGCGGGTCGCTTTGCGGCGGCTGCGGGCGGCGATGGGTCTCTTCAAGGACGCGCTGTTCGGCGAGGCGCTGGAGGCGGCGCGGGCGCGGGCCAAAGACCTCGGCTCCGTCCTCGGCGCGGCGCGCAATTTCGACGTTTTTCACGAGATGCTCACGGCGGCGCCGGGCGAGGCCTTGAGCGACGATCCGGGCTTTTACGCGCTGCTCGACGCGCTCGAGTTGCGGCGCGCCAAGGCCTATCGCGCGGCCCGGGCGGAGCTGGAGGGGCCGCGGCTCGAAGATTTCCTGGGCGACTTCCGTAAAGCTATCGCCGAGCGGGACTGGCGCGCGGCGGCCGGCATGTCGGATGAAGGATCGGCGCGCGCTTTCGCGCGTGAGACGCTCTCGCGGCTGCGCAAGCGCGTCCTGAAGAAAACCAGGGGCCTCGCCAAGCGCTCGCCGGAAGAGCGCCACGCCGCCCGTATCGCCTTAAAGAAAGCCCGCTATGGCGCGGAGTTTTTTGAAAGCCTGTTCGACGCGGACGCGGCCGCCGAGTTCTCGGCGGCGCTCGCCAAGAGTCAGGACGGGCTCGGCGCCTTCAACGACATCGCGATGGCGGGCCGGCTGCTGGACGACGTCGACGCCGAAAGCGCCACGAGCCTGCGCCCCTCCGGCTTCGTGCGCGGCTGGTTCGCCCATGCGGCGCAAGAGGGCGCGGCGCATGCGCGGAAGACCGAAAAGAAACTCAAAAAGCTCAAGCCGTTCTGGAGTTGACTCCCCCGCCCTTTTTCGGCGTCACGGCGAGGGCCAGGGCGGCGCGCCTCACCCGGAAACCGATGACGCGGCGTCGCCGTCGATGCGGCCGAGCACGCCGTTCGGCAGCCGCGGACCGCCGCCGAGATAGCGGTTGCGCTCACGCACCATTTTCGTCACGCCGGCGAAATCGATCTTGCCGGAGCCGAGCAGCGGCACGCGCTCGACGCAGACGACCTCGGCCGGGATCGAGAGATCCGAGGCGCCTTTCGATTTGGCGTAGGCCATGAATTCGGCGCGGCTCGCCTCCTTCTCCTGCGTGACGAGCACGACGCGCTCGCCCTTGCGCGCGTCAATCTCCGTCGCGGCGGCGGAAATCGCCTTGGGCCAGAGTTCGGCCGCGAGCTGCTCGACGGCGGCGAGCGACACCATCTCGCCGCCGACCTTGGCGAAGCGCTTGGCGCGGCCCTTGATCGTCACAAAGCCCTGGGCGTCGATCGTGACGATGTCGCCCGTGTCGTACCAGCCGCCCTGCGGCGGCTGCAGTTCGCCGGGACGCTCGGCCTTGAGATAGCCCATCATGACATTGGGGCCGCGCACCAGGAGACGGCCGCCCTCCTCGACGCCCGGCACGGCCTCGAGCCGGGCCTCGACGCCGGGCATGAGCCGGCCCACCGTGCCGAATTTGTTGAACATCGGCGTATTGAGCGCGAGCACGGGGGCCGTTTCGGTGACGCCGTATCCCTCGAGGATGCGAATGCCGAATTTTTCGCACCAGACGTCGCGGGTCGATTGCTTCACGGGCTCGGCGCCCGCGACGACATAGCGGATCGAACGGAAGTCGTAAGGATGCGCCGAGCGCGCATAGCCCGCCAGAAACGTGTCCGTGCCGAAAAAGATCGTGGCGTTGGTGCCGTAGATCATCTCCGGCACGATGCGGTAATGCAGCGGCGACGGATAGAAATAGACCGGCACGCCGGAGATGAGCGGCAGCATGAAGCCGATCGTCAGGCCGAAGCAGTGGAACACCGGCAGCACGTTGAAGACCTTGTCCTTGCGGCCGAAGTCGATGCGCGCCGCCGCCTGCGCCGCGTTGACCAGCATGTTTCTGTGCGAGAGCGCCACGCCTTTCGGCGCGCCCTCCGAGCCCGACGTGAACAGCACGGCGGCCATGTCGTCGGACTTGCGGGGGAGGACCGGCTTTCTGTAGCGCAGGAGCGCGCCGAGCCTGTCGACGGCGCCGATGCTTGCGCGCATGTCTTCGAGATAGACGAGCGTTACTTTTTCACAGAGAGCGGCCGCGAGCCTGTCGAGCTTGCCTTTCTCGATGAAGTTTTTCGAGGTGAGAATGGTCGTCACCCGCGCCGCTTCGCAGCCCGAGAGGATATTGCTCGCGCCCGCGGTAAAATTGATCATGGCGGGAACGCGCCCGGCCGAGATCGTCGCGAGAAACGCGACGCCGGCCGCATTGGCGTTCGGCAGCATGACGCCGACGACGTCGCCCGGCGCGCCGATACTGGCGATCCGCTCGGCGAGCGCGCGCGTGCTGACGAGGATTTTTCGATAGGTGAGCTGGCCGGTGAGCGGATCTTCGAGCGCGACGCGCGACAAGCCGTGCGTGTCGCCGGCGCGCACGACCGCCTCGAAGATCGTCTCGTCGACCTTCGTCGTGCGGAACACGAGGTCCGACATGATCTGATAAAGCGCCGCGCCCGCCGCCATGCGGCGCGTCTTGCCCTTGAGCGCCTCGTCGACCGTGAGGCGCACGGGCTCCAGAATGGTGAGCGTGAATTTGGGAAACCAGCGCCGCCGCGCCTGCTCGCGGGTCAGGCGCGAAAACATCGTCGCCTCGGGGCCGTCGATCTTCACCGGCACGACGAGGGCGCCGGATTTCTCGGCGATGAGGCCGGCGCCGTCGTAGACCTTCATCAGGCTGCCCGTGACGGTGAGGCGTCCT
This sequence comes from Methylocystis echinoides, assembly GCF_040687965.1. NCBI lineage: Bacteria > Pseudomonadati > Pseudomonadota > Alphaproteobacteria > Hyphomicrobiales > Methylocystaceae > Methylocystis > Methylocystis echinoides. The sequence goes on along the minus strand of NZ_CP156084.1, from coordinate 1,625,973 downwards.
TCCGGAAAGATCACCAGCGGATCGCCCGCCTTCACGGCGTTGACGAGCGTGCGCGTGCCCATCGGCTTCGTCGGATCGAGCGGAATGGCGCGGGTGAAGTGGAGAAAAGGCCTCACCCACCAGCGTTTGGAAATGCCCGAGTCGATCGCGAAGACGGGATCCCTTGGCATGACCGAGAGAATCGCCGCCGCGTCGAGAAAACTCACGTGATTGAGCGCGACGATCGGGTTCGGGCCCGCCTTGTCGAAATTGTCGATCCCCTTCACGTCGAGCCGGTAGAAGGCGCGAAAGAAGATCGACAGCGCGTCAAGAAAAGGGTTGGTGACGACTTTCCTCCTGATCCAGATCGCGGAGAGAAAGGCGACCGCGCCCATGCCGAGGAAAAGCTCGGCGAGCGTCACGCCCTTGCTTTGCAGAAAGGCGACCCCGGCCCCGCCCAGCGCCATGAAGGCGGCGTTGTGGACATTGACCGCCGCGACGGTGCGGGCGCGCTGATCGGCCGGGCTTTGCGCCTGAATGGCCGCGAAGGACGGAACGATCATCAGCCCGCCGGCGAGCGCCAGCAGCGCAAGGTCGATCGAGGCGCGCAGCGCGCCGGGTTGATCGAAATAGGCGGCGATGTCGAGATTGGAAACCGAGCCCTCGGCGGCGCGGCGCAGCTCCATGACGCCGAGATCGATGGAAGCCGCGGCGATGATGGCCGCGCCGACGACGGCGGGCAGCAACACGATGCGCCCCTTGAGCAGAAAGGCGGCGAGGCCGGAGCCCACGCCGATGGCGATCGCAAAGATCGCGAGATGCAGCGTCACGACGCTTTCGGCGCCATGCAGCGACTGGGTGACGAGCGGCGGCATCAGCGACATGGCGATCGAGCCGTAGAGCCAGAACAGGCTCGTCACCGTGGTGAGGCGCTTGAGCTGCGGCGCGGCGCGCAGCGCCTTGAGCAGCCGGAAGGTCGAGCGCACGATATTGGCGTCGATCTTGAGATCGGCGGCGCCCCGCGGCGTCGAGGGGATGAACCAGGCGGCGGCGTAGGCCGCGAGCGCCACGCCCATGACCCCGCCGACGAAGCCCACGGCCCCGAGCCGCTCGTCATGGGTCTGCATGGCGAGGCCGCCGGCGATCGTGCCCGTGAGAATCGCGAAGAAGGTCGCACTTTCCACGAGCGCATTGCCGGCGGGAAGCTCCTCCCGCGTCAGATGGTCGGGCAGAATGCCATATTTCACCGGCCCGAACAGCGCGCCGGTGACGCCGAAGAGCAGCAGCGCGGCGAAGAGCGTCGGCACATTCTCGAAATAAAAGCCCGCGGCCGAGATGCTCGCGACCCCTATTTCCGCCAGGCTCAGCGCTCTCGCGATTCGCGCCTTGTCGAATTTATCCGCCATCTCGCCGGCAAGCCCGGAGAGCAGAAAGAAGGGCGCGATGAAGATGGCGCCGGCGAGCGTCACCAGCGACGCGCCCTCCGAACCGCCGAATTTCGCCAGGATAAGCAGGACGAGCGCGTTCTTGAGGAAATTGTCGTTGAACGCCGCGAAGAACTGGCGCCAGAAAAGCGGCGCGAAACGGCGCGTGGCCAGAAGCGATTGCGACATGAGCTTTGTTCCAACAGGCGGGCCGGCGACATTTGACCAATGTTGACCAATGATCAAGACGCCGGCCCCTTTCAACATGATCGGTTTTCAGCCGCCAACCTTGGCGACGTCCATCAGCAGGCGCTCGGCCTTGGCGTCCTCGATCCGGTTCAAGAGCTTCTCCGCCTCGACATTGTCGCGGATGGTCTTGGCGAGGACGATGCAGGACTGCACCAGCATCACCATGCCCATGAGTAGAAAGCCCTTCATCCAGTAATCGATGGGCATGACAAACACGCCGCCGGCCATCATGGCCGCGGCGAGGCCGAAGGCGGCGTAGGAGAAGGTCACGAAAGCGGCGGAGTGCTTGATCGGCTGTGCGGTCATTGTCGTTTCTCCTTGTTGCATGCGAAGTCCCCAGCGCATGGCGGGCTTTGATCACGCGGGCGCGCTCGGCGCCGCAGCCCTCCGTCTGAGGCGGGCGAGAACATCCGCGGCGCGGGGCGCGGCTGGCGGACCGAAGCCGGCCGCCGCGAGGGTCTCCTGAAGCGTCTCGGCGGGGGCCGCGACGTCGAGAGAATCGAGCGCGGCCTCTGCGGCGCTCGCCTCCAGCTGACGCTCGCGCAGCCGCGCGAGCGTCGCCTCGGCTTCCGAAAGGGTGGCGCGATGACAGGGGGGCTCCTCCAGTCGTCCCTGACGGGCGATTCGCACCGCCTCGGCCGCCCGGGCGATCCGGCGTCCCCGGTCGAGTTCCGCGAGCCGCGCGGTCTGGCGCTGAAGAGCGCGTTCGAGCTTGCCGATCTCGACCGCAAAAGTCTGGCGCGCCGTGTCGGCGGCGGCCGCGTTGGCTTCGAGCGCCGCAATGGCGGCCGCGGCCTTTTCGGCGAGATCCTCGCGGCCGCCCCTCAGGGCCTCGACCGCGCGGCTTTCGAGCGCCTCGATCTCGGCCCGCACCGCAGAAAGTTTTTTCGCTTCGACCCCATCCTGGGCGGTCGCGAGGGCGAGCGCCTTTTTGGCGCGCGCGAGGGCTGAGGCGGCATCTCGGATCTGCTGGTCCAGAATGACCAGCGCATGGCGGTCCGCGAAGCGCTCCTCAGCCTCGAACGCCCGCCCCCTCAGCAAGGTGATCACGGTCTTCAGCATGACCTGCTCCGGTGTGAACTTCGTTCAAGAAAGAGAGGTAGCCCAACTTTGAACTTTGTTCAAGAGAAATGTTGAACTGCGTTCGAAGGCGTGCTTAACGGTTGAGCCATGCTGGAACCGCGCGCCCGCTTTGGCGGTTTGAACAAATGTCCGTGTCCGGCGCCGCCGCCGGCCCTCGCCGACTGCGCGCGGAACCCGAAAGGATGCCTTGGGTGAGCGAGACCAGGACCGAGGCCGGCGCGCAGCGCCGCTCGAAATTGCGCGAGCGTCTTCTGGACGTCGCCCGCCAATCGATCGCCGCGCGGGGGCTTGCGGGACTGAAGGCCCGCGACCTCGCCTCGGAGGCGGGGTGCGCCCTGGGCGCGATCTACACGGCCTTCGACGATCTCGACGAGCTGATCCTGCGGGTCAATCTGTCGACGCTGCAGCGTCTGGGCGAAGCGCTCGACGGCGCCCTGCGGGACGCAGAGCCGGCCGGCTCCCTGCGCGCGATGGCCCGCGCCTATCTCGATTTCGCCCGCGCCGAGGAGCCGAGTTGGCGGGCGTTGTTCGAGCATCGCCTCTCCGGCGGCGCGCCCGTGCCCGACTGGTATGTGGACGCCCGCAACCAGCTTTTCTCACGCCTCGAGACGCCGCTCGGCCAATTGCTTCCCGGTCAGGACCAGGAGTCTCGCGCCCGCCTCGCCCGCACCCTGTTTTCCGCCGTGCATGGCGTGGTAGCGCTGGGCCTCGAACAGAAGCTCGCGGCGACCCCGCCGCAGACGCTCGACGCCCAGCTCGACGCGCTGGTCCGCCTCATCGCCGCCGGCCTCGAAAAGGAAGCCCAGGCGTAACGCGCCCGGATCGCTTGCCAGGCGCGGCGCGACCTGACATAGGCGCGCATGGCTTTCCTTCTGCTCTTCGTCGTCGCGATTTGGGCCGGCGCGCAAAATGCGCTGGCCGGCGGCGGGTCGTTCCTCATTCTGCCGACGTTGATGTTCACCGGGATGGATGCGCTCGCCGCGAACATCACCTCCTGCGTCGCGCTTTTTCCCGCTCAGGTCGCCACCGGGTGGACCGGACGAACGCATGCGAGAGGCGTGGGGACCGTGTCGCTCCTCTGGCTCTTCGCCATCAGCATCGTCGGCGGCGCCATCGGCGCGGTGATCCTGCTGGCGACGCCCCGCGGCCTCTTCGCCCACCTCGTGCCCTGGCTCGTGCTGTTTGCGACGGGCCTTTTCGCCTGGGGCAGCTTTTTCAGGAAGCCAGGGGAGGCCCATGGCCATCTGAGCCCGGGGGGCGCGGGGTTCGTCCAATTTCTGATTGCGACCTACGGCGGCTATTTCGGCGGCGGCGCCGGCTTTCTCATGGTCGCCGCGCTGACCATGGCGGGACAGGCCGTGCGCATCGCCAGCGCCACCAAGAACGTGCTGGCCGGGGTGATGAACGCCTCCGCCGTCGCAATTTTCCTGTTTTCGCCGGATCTGCACTGGACGCAGGCGCTGGTCACCGCGGCGGGCGCAACCATCGGGGGCGTCTCCGGCGCGCGGCTCATCCATGTGATCGACGAGCGGGTCTTGCGCCTCTTCATCATCGGCGTCGGCTCGGCGCTCACGGTCGGCCTGTTCCTCAAAGCGCCGTGAAAATTCCTTGAAACACAACGCTCGCGGGTGACGAATTGTCAAGCTTTCGGCGCGATGATCGTGTCGACGAGCCGCCGTGATTGAACCGCCATGCGTCTTTCAACCGCTGACCGACTGCGACAAAAAATTGCCCCCACGGAGGAAAAGCGCGTCGCCGCGCGCCTGAAATCCTATGTCGAGGCCTGGGCCGATCCCGGCGGGGTCAAGCCGGCGATCCCCTGCGTGGTGATCGACATTTCGACGACGGGCGCCCGGATCGACTGCAAGGCCGAATTACCCGATCAGTTCATTCTGGTCTTCGGCCAAGCGCGGCATTTGGCCAAGGTCGTCTGGCGCCGTCAGACGCTCTTCGGCGTCGCCTTCCGCAAGGGCGTTCGTCGGCCGCGCGCGGGCGCGGCCCCGAAGCTCGTGGCGGAGGCCTAATTCGCCATCGCTTTTTCAATTTCCGGGACGAGAACCGTCGCCGCGGCGGAGGGCGTCAGCGGACCGATGAATTTATAGGCGATGGTTCCGTCGCCCTTGATCACGAAGGTCTCCGGCACGCCATAGACGCCGAAGTCGATGGCCGTGCGGCCGGCGGGATCGACGCCGACGCGCTGGAAAGGATTGCCCGCCTCCTGAAGGAAGCCCAGGGCGTTGGCGGCTTCGTCCTTGTAGGAGAGGCCGTAGAGCTCGACGCCTTTGCCCTTCAGCTTCTCGTCGCGAGCGATCGACATCAGCGTCACATGCTCCTGGCGGCAGGGCGCGCACCAGCTCGCGAAGACATTCACGAGGCTGACATGGCCCTTACGCAAATCCGCGGTGGCGAGGCCGGGAGCGTCGAGCCCCGCAAGCGCCGGCAGATCGAACTGCGGCGCGGGCTTGCCGATCAGCGCGGAAGGGATGCGCGAGGCGTCGCCGGAGAACAGCCGAACGAGAAACAGCGCCGCGAGCAGCGCAAAGAGAACGAGCGGCAGGAAGCGCAGCGGCGAACGCTGCGACGCGGTCAGCGGCTCGCTCACGCAGCGCCTCCGTCCTGGTCGCGCGCCGTAAAGCGCGCGAGCTCCGCCTTGAGGCGCCGATAATCGAGGATGATACGCGCCGCCATGCCGCCGATGGTGAGAAAGGCGATCGCATAGGCAGCCGCGACGTAGCTTGCGTGGTCGCTCATTGCGCGGCCTCCAGCGAGGGCGAGCCACCTTCGTCTCGCGCGCCCTCCTGCAGCGCCTGAAGCGACAGTCGCGCCAGGCGGCGGCGCAGGATTTCGTTGCGGATCGCCATGAAATAAAGGGTGAGGAACAGGAGCGTCGCCGCGAGCGCCATCACCAGGAGGGGCCACAGCATCGCGCCCGAGATCGTCGGCCCGCCGATGCGGAAGACGGAGGCCGGCTGATGCAGCGTATTCCACCAGTCGACCGAATATTTGATGATCGGAATGTCGATCGCGCCGACCAGCGTCATGATCGAGGCGACGCGCGCGCCGCGCGGCGTGTCGTCCATCGTCTGGCGCACGGCGATGAGGCCGAGATAGAGCAGGAACAGCACCAGCATCGAGGTGAGCCGCGCGTCCCACACCCAATAGGTCCCCCACATCGGCTTGCCCCACAACGACCCGGTGACGAGGCAGACGAAGGTGAAGGCGGCGCCGAGCGAGGCGGCGGTCTTTTGCGCGGCGTCGGCGAGCGGATGCTTCCACACGAGCACGCCGAGCGAGGCGGACGTCATCGCCACATAGGCGAAAAGCGCCAGCCAGGCCGCGGGCACGTGAATATACATGATGCGCACGGTTTCGCCCTGCTGATAATCGGGCGGCGCGGTGAAGGCGCCGTAGAGCCCGATGGCAAGGAGGACCAGCGTGACGCCGGCGAGCCACGGCAGGACGATGCGCGCGAAATTCAGAAAGCGCGTCGGATTGGCGTAGTCGAGAATATTCGGCATCTTCCGACCTGATAAACGAAAGCGGACGCCGCTGCACGGCGCCCGCTGTCTGGAGCCTTTGGTCCGCCGCGCTTAATTGGCCTTGGTCGCGGCCTTTGTCGAGTCCTTGGCGACGTCCTTGGACTGTTCCGCCAGGATCTGAGCCTTGGACTTGCCATGGAGCAGGTCGATGGCGGCGATGAGCTGCTTGTCCTTCTTCTCGTCCGGCGGCACATAGGCCTGCGAGCCCGTCTTCTCGTCCTCGCCGTTCTTCAGATGGCCCTTGAGCGAGGCTTCGCCCTTGGTGTCGTCCTTGCCCTTCAGCTCGTCCGGGACTTCCTGCAGGATCACCATGTCGGGATCGATGCCCTTGGCCTGGATCGAGCGGCCGGACGGCGTGTAATAGCGCGCCGTGGTGAGGCGCAGCGCGCCGCTGGCGCCGCCGAGCGGGATGATGGTCTGCACCGAGCCCTTGCCGAAGGAGCGCGTCCCGATCAGCGTGGCGCGCTTGTGGTCCTGCAGCGCGCCGGCGACGATCTCGGACGCCGAGGCCGAGCCGCCGTTGATCAGCACCACGACCGGCTTGCCCTTGGAGAGATCGCCGGGACGGGCGTTGTAGCGCTGGGTCTCGTCGGCGTTGCGGCCGCGCGTCGACACGATCTCGCCCTTGTCGATGAAGGCGTTGACGACCTGGATCGACTGGTCGAGCAGGCCGCCCGGATTGTTGCGCAGGTCGATGATATAGCCCTTGAATTTGTCGGCCGGGATTTCCTGCGCATATTTGGCCATGGCGTTGCGCAGGCCGTCCGCGGTCTCCTCGTTGAACTGCGAGATGCGGACATAGGCGATGTCGTCGTCCTGCTTGCGCGCGCGCACGGATTTGATGTGGATCTCGGCGCGGGTCAGCTTGACGTCGAGCTTGTCCTTGTCCTTGCCGCGGTAGATCGTCAACTTCACCGGCGTGTTGATGGCGCCGCGCATCTTGTCCACGGCCTGATTGAGCGTCATGCCTTGCACGCTCTCGTCGTCGATGGCGCCGATCAGGTCGCCGGACATGATGCCCGCGCGCGACGCGGGCGTGTCGTCGATCGGCGTCACGACCTTCACGAGGCCGTCTTCCTGCGTCACTTCGATGCCGAGCCCGCCGAATTTGCCCTCGGTCTGGGTCCGCATGTCCTTGAAGCCCTTGGCGTCGAGGTAGCTCGAATGCGGATCGAGCGAGGTCAGCATGCCGTTGATGGCGTTTTCGACAAGCTTCTGCTCGTCGGGCTTCTCGACATAGTCGGCGCGAACCTTGTCGAAAACGTCGCCGAACAGACTCAGGAATTTATAGGTGTCGGCGGTGGCCGCCACCGCCGGCGTGCCAATCAACGCCCGCGCTTGCTGGCCAAGCGTCGCGCAACCGGCGCCGATGGCGATTCCGGTAGCGAGTAGAGCAGTTTTGCGAATCATCCGCCGACCTTCCGACTGTCTGACCTGGCCCACCATGGGCTCGAGTCGATCGAGGTTCCGTCCTTGCGGAACTCGACATACAAAATGGGTTGTTTCGCGCCGATCGCGATGGTCGCCGCCGTCTGCGCGGCTCCGTCTCCCATGCTGGCCACCGGCTCTCCCGCCAGGACGAATTGTCCGACGTTCACATTCGAGCGACTCATGCCGGCCAGGACCACATAATAGCCGCCGCCCGCGTTAATGATCAAGAGTTGTCCATAAGTTCTGTAAGGACCTGAAAAGGCGACCCATCCGTCGCAGGGCGCGACCACCACGCCATTGTCGCGCGCGCCGATGAAATAGGCTTTTTCCTTGCCGCCGAAACCGTCGGGCGCGCCGTAGCGCTTGAGCACCGACCCCGCGACCGGAAAATTGAGCTTCCCCTTGAGATCGGCGAAGGAAACGGCGGGCGCGAGCCGCGCCGGGTCTTTGAAGGGGGCGGCCAGCGCTTTCTGGCGCTGCTCTTCGTCGAGCTTCGCCTGCGCGGCGGCCCGCTCGGCGTCGGCCTTGCGCGCGGCCTCGGCGGCCTGGCGCGCGGCCTCGCTTTCGGCCTCCATGCGCGTGATGAGCTCTTTCAGGCTCGTCGCCTGGCGCGCCAGTTTCTCGACGCGCGCGCTTTCGCTCTGCAGCGCCGACTGCGCCGCGGAGAGGGCTTCCTGGCGCATGTCGATGAGCGCGCCGAGTTTTTCGCGCTGCTCGGCGAGCGCCGTCTTTTCTTTCGTCAGGCGCGCCTGCTCCTGCCGCACGCCGTCGCGCAGCCGCACGAGCTCGGTTAGATCCGTTTGCAGCGCCTGCGCTTCCGCGCGCATCTGCGGCAACAGATCCCCGAGCGCCAGCGCGGCGCGCAACGCGTCGAGCACGTCCTGCGGCCGAGCGAGCAGCGCGGGCGGCGGACGCCGGCCCATGCGCTGCAGAACCATCAGCACTTCGACGATCGTGGCGCGGCGGCCTTCAAGTGAATCGACGATGGCCTTTTCCTGCAGCCCGAGCTTTTCGAGGCGCGTCTCGATCTCGGCGGCGCGGGCCTCGGTCTCCTGGAGCCGGCCCGTCGCCTCGATCAGCGTCTTGTTGAGATTTTCGCGGATCGCCGCATGGGCGGCCACGTCCTGTTCGAGCTTGCGCGCGCGCTCCTTGCTTTCGCCGATGACGTCCTCGACGCCGCGCAGCTCGAGCCGCCGGATGGTGAGATCAGAACCGTCTGCGGGCGTCGCCGCCTTCTCCTCGGCGCGCGCGGCGAGCGAGGCGACGGCGACCGCGGAGGCGAAAGCGAGGCCGCCGACCGCGCGCCTGCGCATGTCGCCAACCCGAAACCGCTCCGCCGATGCCGTCATGCGCGCCGCAGATCCTTCGTCTTTGAAAAAAACTGGCCGGAACTATGGCCCGGCAATCTGGTCCACATTGCGGCGGAGGGCGGAAACAACCGCGCCCGCCCGCGGCAAGGTAAATAGCGCTTCGATTGCGGGTTGCAGCTTGCGTCGCCAGTTCGGCCGCTCGCGGTCGGTTCCGGGCAGATTGACGGCGACGGCTTCGCCGGCGAGATCGTCGAGCTGCGCCACGGCGAGAAGCGCGGGCGTGCGCGCTGCGAACGCATGCAGCGCCTGCGCCAGCGCGTCGTCGAACGGCGTCTCTACGTCGCGCGGCGCGATAAGTCTCTCGGCCTGCAAGGCGTCGATGAGGGCGCGCCTGTCTCTCGCCCGCGCCTCGCGCTCCTCCGCGGCGGTTTGCGGCGAAAGCAGCGCGAGACGCTCTTTCTCGGCGATGTCGGCTTCTTCCCACCAGCCTCGTAACGTCGGCAGATCATGTGTCGAGACGCAGGCCATGGCCTTTTCCGGATAGTCGCGCGGCGCCACGAAGCCTGCGCCGGCGCGCTCGAACCAGAGCACCCGATAGCTCAGGACATGCGCAGCGTCGAGACGCTCCCTGAAGCCCCAGGGCAGCGTGCCGAGGTCTTCGCCAATAACGGCGCAGCGCGCCCGGACGCTTTCGAGCGACAGCTGCGCGAGCAGCGCGTCGAGCGGATAGGAGACATAGGCGCCCTCGCCGGCCTTTGCGCCCTCCGGCACGAGGAAGAGCCGCGCGAGCCCCATCACATGGTCGATGCGCAGCGCGCCGGCGTGGCGCATGTTGGCGCTGAGCAGCTCGGCGAAGTCGGCGCCGCCGTCAGCTTCGATCGCCAGCGGATTGGGCGCGGGCAAGCCCCAATTCTGGCCGTCGCGGCTGAAGGGATCGGGCGGCGCGCCGATCGAAAAGCCCGCGATGAGATGCGCGGCCTTGCGCCAGCTTTCCGCGCCGTCGGGAGCGGCGCCGATGGCGAGGTCGCGGCAAAAGCCGAGCGAAAGACCCGCTCGCTGCGCAGCCGCGGCGGCCCCAAAGAATTGACGATCGGCGACCCACTGCAGGAATGCGTGAAATCGCAGACGCGTCGCATGTTGATCCGCGATAGCGGCGAGCGCGGCCGCTTGCGCGTCGCGCAAGGCCTGCGGCCAGCGCCGCCAATCTTCGCCGCGCCTCGTCTCGCTGATCGTCTCGAAAAGCGCAAAGCGCGTCAGCGCCTCGCCGCCATCGGCGCAAAAACGGGCGAAGCCTGCGACGGGCGCGGCGTCCGGCTGGCGTCGCGCCAGATCGTCGAATTGCGCGAAGGCCGTTTCGAGCGCGCGCTGCTTGAGCGCCTGAACGGCCGGATACTCGACCATGTCGCGCAAGGACAATGCGCGGGCGTTTTCAGGGTCGAATGCGGCGCCGGGGCAATCGGCGAGGTCGATGTAAAGCGAATCGAGAAAGCGCCGGTCGGAAGGGTAATACGGGCTCGCCCGCGTGCGGTCCTGCGAAAACAGCGCATGCAGGGGATTGAGGGCGACGAGCGCCGCGCCGGCCTTGGCGCTTTCCTCGGCGAGGCGACGCAGCGTCGTGAAATCGCCCATGCCCTGATCGCCGTCGCGGCGCAAAGAATAGAGCTGCGCCGAAAATCCGAACGCGCGGCCTTCGGGAAGATGACAATGCGCCGGCGCGACGATGAGACGACAGGTTGCGCCATCCTCGGCGCGGAGGTCGTAACGACCTGCCGGAAGCGGCGGCAATGACGCGCGGCGGCCGTGACGCCGGACGCCGTCCGCGCCAAGCCAGGCGCAGGGCGCCACGTTCGACAGGACCAGCGGCTCTTCGTGTCCGTCTTCATGCGCGAGCGTCAGACGCGCGGGAGCCTCAACGCCGAGGCGCAGCGTCACAGGCGCATGTTCGCGACCGACGAGATGTTGCGGCAAGGGGCGGCGATCGCGCATTTGCGCCAGACGCAGCAGACTGTCGCGCGCGTCAGTCCGGCTTCGCGCGGGCAGGCCGAGCCGGGTCAGCAGCGCAAGCAGCGTGTCGCGCGGGACCTGATGGTCGACGCCGTCGACGTCGCGCCAGTGCGTGGCGACGCCCGCCGCCTCTGCGAGCCGCGCCATCAGCGCGTCGTCGGGGGCGGGCAAGCGAGCCGGCGCAGCGCTCTTTTCTTCGACGAGCAAGACCGCCGTTCGCGCCGGAGCCGTCACATCGCCCGCTTCAACTCTCGCCTCGCCCTCAGAGGCGTCGAAGGCCAGGCGCCAGCAATAGCCGTCGCGCGTCTCCGGCGCCGTCACGCCACAGGGCGCGGCGTCTCTGTGAAGAATGACGAGAACGCGGTCGCCCTGCGCATAAAGCGTTGCGATCAGAGTCGGCGCGTCGCCTCGGCGCCAATCTTCCTCGCGCATCGGTGCGCCGTCGGGCCGTCGCCAGTCCACATCGGGGATGAGGGAATCGTCCTGGGCGGCGCCGTCGAGGAAGCGATCGTCCCCCAGCGCGGGATGCGCGTTGCGCAGCGCAATGAGTTTCGCCGTCGCCTCGATCAGCCCGGCGTCCGCCAGCGTCCAGTCGATCCAGCTCGTTTCGTTGTCCTGCGCATAGGCGTTGTTATTGCCGTTCTGCGTATGGCCGAGCTCGGCGCCCATGGCGAGCATGGGCGTTCCCCGCGAGAAGAAGAGCGTCGCCAGCAGATTGCGCTGATCCCGCTGGCGCGCCGCGATGATTGCAGGCTCGTCGCTCTCGCCTTCCGCGCCATTGTTCCAGGAGAGATTGTCAGTTGTCCCGTCGCGATTGTCCTCGCCGTTCCCCTCATTGCGCTTACGTTCGTAGGAGACGAGATCGCGCAGCGTGAAGCCGTCGTGCGCGGTCACGAAATTGACGCTGCTCGAGGGACGACGGCGTGCGAACAAATCCTGTGAACCGGCGAACCGCGTCGCCAATTCTCCCACGCCCGCGGCGTCTTTGCGCCAGAAACGCCGGACGCTGTCGCGATAACGATCGTTCCATTCGGCGAAGGGCGCCGGGAATTGCCCGAGACGATAGCCGCCCGGACCAAGATCCCAGGGCTCGGCGATGAGCGTGAGCTCGCGCAGCAGCGGGTCCTGCCGCAGCGCCGTCAGGAAAGGCGCGTCGGGATCGAAGCCCGAGGGGAAGCGCCCCAGCGTGGTCGCGAGATCGAAGCGGAAACCGTCGACGCCGCCAAAGGTCGCCCAGGCGCGCAGCGCGTCCATGGCGAGCCGCACGACGGCTGCGCGCTCGAAGGCGAGAATATTGCCGCAGCCGGCGTCATTGACATAGCGCGACTTCTCCTCGGCAAGCCGGTAATAGGTAGCGTTGTCGAGACCGCGCAGGGAAAGCGTCGGCCCGAATGCGTCGCTCTCTCCGGTATGATTGAAGACGACGTCGACAATCACGTCGAGGCCTGCTTCGTGCAGCGCCTCGACGGCTGCGCGCACCTCGCCCCACCCGCCGGGCGCCAGGCGCGGATCGGGGGCCATCCAGGCGATCGGATTGTAGCCCCAGTAGTTGGCGAGGCCCAACGGCGGCAGATGGCGTTCGTCGATCCAGGCCGCGCAGGGAAGCAGCTCGATCGTCGTGACGCCCAGTCTTTTCAAATGCGCGATCGCCGCCTCATGCGCGAGGCCGGCGAACCGTCCGCGCAATTGCTGCGGAATATCGGGATGCGCGGCGGTGAAGCCCTTGACGTGAAGTTCATAGATAATCGCATTTCGCGGCGCCTGGCGCGCAAGCTTCTGCGCCGCAGGCCGCGGCCGGCTCATCACCGCTTTGGCGACGAAGGGCGCGCTGTCGTCTGCGGCGGTCTCGCCGAATGCGAACTGGCTGGGATGCAGCCGCAGCGCCCGGTCGAGCGCGAGCGCGTAAGGGTCGATGAGAAGCTTCGCGCCGTTGAAGCGATGCCCCTCCGCCGGCGCGTCAGGGCCATAAGCTCGAAAGCCATAGCGCTGTCCGTCGTCGAGCCCGGCGACATGGCCGTGAAAGACGTCGCCGGTGCGGGCGGGAAGCCTGATGCGCGCCGTCTCGCGGTCGTCGGCGTCGAACAGGCAAAGCTCGATTTCGTCGGCGTGGGCGGAAAAAACGGCGACATTGGCGCCCGTCTCGTCGAGCGTGACGCCGAGCGGCTCGGGTGCGCCTGTCGTGATCTGCATTCAGGCTCCCTCGCGAACCCTCCCCCGCCTTGCGGGAGAGGAAATCAGACCGTCGACTTCAAAGAGGATGAGCACGCCCGCTTCAGCGGGGGAGGGACAGGGAGGGGACGGCGTCCCCCGAGACCGCCTCACGGTAAAGCGCCGCATAACGCCGCGCGGGATGGCGCCAGGACACGTCTGTCTTCATGCCGTTGACCTGCAAGCTGCGCCACGTCTCTTTATCCCTGAAAACCCTCTCGGCCTGGCGCAGCGCAAGGGCGAGCGCCTCCGCCGAGGGCGGCGAGAATTGAAAGCCTGTCGCGACGCCGGCCTGCAGCGCCATCTCATTGGCGTCGACAATCGTGTCTTTCAGGCCGCCGAGGCGCGAAACGATTGGGACTGCGCCATAGCGCAGCGCGTAAAGCTGCGTCAGGCCGCAGGGCTCGAATCGCGAGGGAACGAGAAAAGCGTCGGCCCCCGCCTGAATGAGATGCGCCATGTCCTCGCTGTAGCCGATGGTGACGGCGACGCGGCCAGGATAGGCGTCCTGCGCCGCGAGAAAGCTCTCCTCGAGATGTTTGTCGCCCGTCCCGATCAAAGCAAGCTGCACGCGGCGCGCCATCAGCGCGGGCAGCGTGGCGAGCAGCATGTCATGGCCCTTTTGCCAAGACAGCCGGCTCACCACGCCCAGCACAAAAGCCTCGGGGTCCGCATCGAGATGCAATCGGCGCTGAAGCGTCGCCTTGTTTTTCGCGCGGCGGTCGAGGCGCCCCGCGTCATAGCGGGCGGCGATGCGGGAATCTGTCGCGGGGCTCCATACCGCTTCGTCGACGCCATTGAGGATGCCGCTGACCACATTCGCGCGCGCGCGCAACAGGCCGTCGAGCCCCATGCCGAATTCGGGGGTTTCGATCTCGAGCGCGTAACTCGGCGACACGGTCGTGATGCGGTCGCAAAGCTGGAGGCCAGCCTTCAGGAAGCCGATCGCGCCGTAATATTCGACGCCCTCCATCTGGAAGGATTGCGGCGGCAGGCGCAGATCGTCGAGCAATTCCTTGGCGAATTGTCCCTGAAAGGCGATGTTATGCACCGTGACGATGGTCGCTGGCCGCGGCCGGCCGCTGTAATGGAGATAGGCGGGCGCCAGCGCCGCCTGCCAGTCATGCGCGTGCAGAACGTCGGGAAGGAAATCCGCAAGCGCCCCTTGCGCGATCTCGGCGCCGACCCAGGCGAGCGCGGCGAAGCGGAAGGCGTTGTCGGGATAGTCGACGCCATTCGCGTCGGTATAGAGTCCGCCCGCGCGCGCATAGAGATGCGGCGCGACGAGCGTGTAGATAACATCTTCGCCCAGGCGTCCCTCATGCAGCCAGGCCGGGCCGCCGAAGAGATCGTCGAAGGCAAGCGACGTCTCGCCCGCCCCGAGCGCGGCGATAACGTCCGGATAGCCGGGAAGCAACGTGCGCGTCTCGACGCCCTCGGCGCGCAACGCCGCCGGCAGCGCGCCCACGACGTCGGCGAGCCCCCCCGTTTTGACGAGCGGGCTCATCTCCGAGGCGACGGCGAGAACCTCGAGCGGCTTCATGTCGCAAGCCTGTCGAGCATCGGCTGGGTGATGAGGCAGACGCCCTGTTCGGTGCGGCGGAAGCGCTGCGCGTCGAAATCCGGGTCTTCGCCGACCACGAGACCCTGCGGGATGCGCACGCCGCGATCAACCACCACATTGGTGAGGCGCGACGAGCGGCCGATGTCGACATAGGGCAGGATCACCGCGTTCTCGACCGTGGCGTAAGAATTCACGCGCACGCCGGTAAAGAGCAACGAGCGGCGCAGCGTTGAGCCGGAGACGATGCAGCCGCCGGAGACGAGAGAGGACAGCGCCTGTCCGCGCCGGCCCACCTGGTCGTGGACGAATTTGGCCGGCGGCGTGATTTCGGCGTAGGTCCAGATCGGCCAGTTGCGGTCATAAAGATCGAGCTGCGGCGTGAAGTCGGTGAGATCGATATTCGCCGCCCAATAGGCGTCGACCGTGCCGACGTCGCGCCAATAGGCGTGCTGCTCGCTCGCCGCGCGCACGCAGGAGCGCGAGAAGTGATGCGCGACGGCTTTGCCGTGCTTCACGATATAGGGAATGATGTCCTTGCCGAAGTCATGCGTCGAATGGGCGTCGTCGGCGTCGCGGCGCAACTGGTCATAGAGGAATTTCGCCTCGAAGACATAGATGCCCATGCTCACGAGCGATCGGTCCGGACGATCCGGCATGGCCGGCGGATCGGCGGGTTTTTCGTAGAAGGCGACGATGCGGTCGTCGTGATCGACCTGCATGACGCCAAAGCCCGACGCTTCGCTGCGCGGCGCCTCGAGACAGCCGACCGTCACGTCGGCCCCCTGCTCGACATGCTGCTGCAGCATGTATTCGTAATCCATCTTGTAAACATGGTCGCCGGCGAGCAGCACGATGTATTTGGGGTCGTAGCTCTCGACGATGTCGAGGTTTTGAAAAACGGCGTCGGCCGTGCCGAGATACCAGTGATCCTCCGAGACGCGCTGGCTCGCTGGCAGAATGTCGAAGCTCTCGTTGCGCTCGGTGCGGAAGAAACTCCAGCCGCGCTGCAGATGGCGAATGAGGCTATGCGCCTTGTACTGGGTCGCGACGCAGATGCGGCGAATGCCGGAATTGAGCGCATTGGAGAGCGCGAAGTCGATGATGCGGGATTTGCCCCCGAAATAGACGGCGGGCTTGGCGCGCCGATCGGTCAATTCCATCAGCCGCGAGCCGCGGCCGCCGGCGAGCACATAGGCCATGGCGTAGCGCGCGAGCGGCGCATTGTCATAGGCGGCCATGCGGTGCGTCCTGTTTAAGTGAGAGCGTCATTCCAGACCATCGTCGGGTTCGAAGAACATTGTGGAAAGCGGCGGGATTTCGAGATCGGCGCAGGCCGGAAAACCCGCGAAGCCTTCCGCCCGCGCTGTAATTGCGCCGAGATTGCCCATGCCGGAGCCGCCATAAGCGGCGGCGTCGGAATTGAGGATCTCCCGCCAGCGTCCGGCGCGCGGCAGGCCGAGCCGATAGGCGTGGCGCGGCACGGGCGTGAAATTCGAGACGACGAGAACGGGCCGCGCGCGATCGTCGCCGTAGCGCAGAAAGGCGAAAACCGAACTCTCCGCGTCGCCGACGACGACCCATTCGAATCCCTCGCTCTCGCAGTCGCGCGCATGGAGCGCCGCGCGGCTGCGATAGAGGCGATTGAGGTCGCGCACATAGTCCTGCACGCCCCAGTGCGGCGCATATTGAAGCAGGCCCCAATCGAGCTCACCCGCATAATCCCATTCGCGCGTTTGGCCGAACTCCTGGCCCATGAACAGGAGCTTCTTGCCCGGATGCCCCCACATGAAGCCGTAATAAGCGCGCGCGCCGGCGAAACGGCGCCAGTCGTCGCCGGGCATTTTGGAAAGGATCGAGCCTTTGCCGTGCACGACTTCGTCATGGGAGAGCGGCAGCACGAAATTCTCCGCGAAGGCGTAGAGCAGGCCGAAGGTCAGCTCATTGTGGCGCCATTTTCGATAGACAGGATCGGACGACATGTAGCGCAGCGTGTCGTTCATCCAGCCCATGTTCCATTTGAAGCCGAAGCCGAGCCCGCCGGAAGAGGTCGGCAGCGTGACCCCGCCCCAGGCGGTCGATTCCTCGGCCGCCGTCACGACGCCGGGGTAAAGCCCGTAGACGAGCTCGTTGAACCTTTGAAGAAAGCGCACCGCGTCGCGGTTGTCGTTGGAGCCGTCGGGATTGGGCGCCCATTCCCCCGCCTTGCGCGAATAATCGAGGTAGAGCATGGAGGCGACGGCGTCGACGCGCAATCCGTCGATATGGAAACGATCGAGCCAGTAGAGCGCGTTGGCGATGAGGAAATTGGCGACCTCCCGCCGCCCATAGTCATAGATCGCCGTGTTCCAGTCGGGATGGAAGCCGCGGCGGGGGTCGGCGTGTTCGTAGAGCGGCCCGCCGTCGAACTGCGCCAGCCCGTGTTCATCAGTCGGGAAATGCGCCGGCACCCAGTCGAGGATCACGGAAAGGCCGGCCTGATGGGCGCGGTCGACGAAGCGGCGGAAGCCCTGCGGATCGCCGTGCCGGCGCGTCGGCGCGAACAGGCCGATCGGCTGATAGCCCCAGGACGCGTCGAGCGGATGCTCGTTGACCGGCAGAAGCTCGATATGGGTGAAGCCCATGTCGGCGACATAGGGCACGAGCGCGTCGGCGAGTTCGTCATAGGTGAGGAAGCGCCAGCCTTCCGCCTTGCGCCAGGACGGCAGATGAACCTCGTAGATCGACATGGGCGCGCGGCGCGGATCGTTGTTGGCGCGCGCGCGCATATGAATGTCGTCGCCCCATTCGTAAGGCGCGTTGGCGGCCACGACCGAGGCCGTCGAGGGTCTGAGTTCGGATTCGAAGCCGAGCGGGTCGGCCTTCAGCGGCAGCAATTCGCCATGACGCCCGAGAATTTCGTATTTGTAGACGGCGCCTGCGCCGACGCCGGGGATGAAAATCTCCCAAACGCCGCTGTCGACCCGCTTGCGCATTTGCGCGCGGCGCCCGTCCCACTGGTTGAAGTCGCCGACCACTGATACGCGTTGCGCGTTGGGCGCCCAGACGGCGAAATTGGTCCCCTCGACGCCTTCATGAACGACAAGCTGCGCGCCGAGCCGCTCATAGAGTTTCTGATGTTCGCCCGCGACGAGCAGATAGTCGTCCAGTGGGCCGAGGAACGGCGGGAACGCGTAAGGGTCGGCGAAGCGCCAGGCGCCCGTCTCGTTTTCGGCGGCCAGGAGATAGGGGCCCCGCTTGTCGAGCGTCGTCAGCGCTTCGAAGAAGCCCGCGTCGTGGACGCGGTCGAGAGCGGCGATTTCCCGCCCGTCCGGCATTTCGGCCGTGAGCCTTTGCGCGCCGGGCGCGAAGGCGCGGATTACGAAGCCCTCGGGGGTCTCGTGCAGGCCCAGCAGCGCGAAAGGATCGCCGTGGCGGGCGGCGAGGATGGCCGCGATCTCGTCGGGTTTGGCCCGCCAGCTCTGTGTGCGCATAAGAAGCCGATGATCCGCGAAGGCCGAGAGGCTCGCAAGGAGCGCCTGTCGGATTTTCAACAGATGATGGCCCGACAGGCGCCGCCGGGGAAGCCCCCGCGCGACGCCAGACTGTCGCATCTGTCGTCGCTTTCGCCGCGGGGCGCGGACGGCCCGGCTCGACAGCATTGACAGAGCGGCCCCGCCGCCCCTAAAAAGCGGGTCAATCTCGGTAAGAGAAAACTGTTCAACAGCCCAGCCGTCCCATAGAGGCGGCAGGCCAACGCCCGGCAGCGCGATGCGCCCCCGGGCGCATTTTGCTTTGGAGCGGCGGCTGGCGACAAGCCCGCGCCGCGGGAGAGACAACATGTTCGAGAGCCTTTCCGACAAGCTCTCCGCCGTATTCGACAGGCTGACGCGGCGCGGGTCGCTGACCGAGGCCGACGTCAACGAGGCCCTCAAGGAAATTCGCCGGGCGCTGCTCGAGGCGGACGTCGCGCTCGACGTCGTGCGCTCTTTCGCCGACAAGGTGCGCGACCGCGCCGTCGGGGCCGGGGTCGTCAAATCGGTCTCGCCCGGCCAGATGGTCGTCAAGATCGTCAACGACGTGCTGATCGAGACCCTGGGTGAAACGACGGAAGCGATCGACCTCGCCGCCAAGCCGCCGGTCGCGATCATGATGGTCGGCCTGCAGGGCGCCGGCAAGACCACGACCACGGCCAAGATCGCCAAGCGCCTCAAGGAGCGCCACGGCAAGGGCGTGCTCATGGCCTCGCTCGACGTGAAGCGTCCGGCCGCGCAGGAGCAGCTCGCCGTGCTCGGCCGCCAGGTCGAGGTCGACACGCTGCCGATCGTCGCAGGGCAGACGCCGATCCAGATCGCCCGCCGCGCCATGGAGGCGGCGCGTCTGGAAGGCTACGACGTCGTGCTGCTCGACACCGCCGGCCGCACCCATATCGACGAACCGCTCATGCAGGAGATGGCGGACATCAAGTCCTACGCCAGCCCGCATGAAATCCTGCTCGTCGCCGACGCGCTCACCGGCCAGGACGCGGTCAATCTCGCCAAGAGCTTCGACGAGCGGGTCGGCATCACCGGCATCGTCTTAACGCGCATGGACGGCGACGGCCGCGGCGGCGCGGCGCTCTCCATGCGCCACGTCACCGGCAAGCCGATCAAGCTCATCGGCGCCGGCGAGAAGATGGACGCGCTCGACGAATTCTCGCCGCAGCGCATCGCCAACCGCATTCTCGGCATGGGCGACATCGTCGCCCTCGTCGAAAAGGCGGCGGCCGCGATCGACGCCGAGGAGGCCCGCAAGGCCGCGGCGCGCATCGCCAAGGGCAAATTCGACCTTCAGGACCTTTGCGACCAGCTCGCGCAGGTCGAGAAGCTCGGCGGCTTCGGCGGCATCATGGGGCTGCTGCCCGGCGTCGCAAAGATGAAGGACCAGATTGCCAAGGCCAATCTCGACGAAAGCCTGATCAAGCGCCAGCGGGCGATCATCCTCTCCATGACGCCGCAGGAGCGGCGCAACCCCGACCTTCTCAAGGCCTCGCGCAAGAAGCGCATCGCCGCGGGCGCCGGCGCGAAGGTCGAGGAGATCAACAAGCTTCTCAAGCAGCATCGCCAGATGGCCGATCTCATGAAGTCCTTCGGCGCCGGCAAGCGCGGCGGGCTCATGGGCAAGGCCGCCCAGATGATGGGGCTCGGCCCCGGCGGCATGGCGATGCCGTCACAGGAAGAATTGCAGAAGATGCAGGAGAAGCTCGGGGGGCCGCCTGCCGGCGCTCCCGGCCTTCCGGCCGCTCCCCCGGCCGATCTCCTTGCGCAGAAGCCGAGCCTGCCCGGGCTCGGCGGCGGACTGCTGAGCGGGCTCAACCCGTTCGGAAAGAAAAAGTAACCGATAAACTCACAAGGAAACTGACATGTCTCTCAAGATCCGTCTCGCCCGCGGCGGCGCCAAGAAGCGCCCCTTCTATCGCGTCGTCGTCGCCGACTCGCGCTCGCCCCGCGACGGCCGCTACATCGAGAAGCTCGGCACCTTCGACCCGCTGAAGGCCAAGGACGCCGCCGACCGTGTCGTGCTCGACGCGGACAAGGCCAAGGAATGGCTCGTCAAGGGCGCCCAGCCGACCGACCGCGTCGCCCGCCTGCTCGACGCCGCCGGCCTGCTGAAGCGCGAGGCCCGCAACAACCCCGAGAAGGCCAAGCCGAAGAAGAAGGCCCAGGAACGCGCCGCCGCCGCGGCCGAAGCCGCCGGCGCCGCTGCCGACGCGGCGGAGTAAGGTTTCCACCTCCATTTCGGAGCCGCCGCTCGCGGGACTCCATCCCTCCCCCTTGCGGGGAGGGTGGCCCCGCGAAGCGGGGTCGGGTGGGGCTTAGCCCGCTCGAGAAAATGCCTTCTGCAGCCGCGCGTTCCGCGCGGTCCCCGCCCGGCGCGCTATGCGCGCGCCTCCCCGCGAGGAGGGGATTTTTGGCCCCATGGTTTCAGCTGCTGCATAATCCATGAAAGCCGGAAAGAACCTCGTCCTCCTCGGCCGCTTCGGCGCGCCCCATGGCGTGCGCGGCGAAATTCGACTGCAGAGTTTCACGGCCGACCCTCTGGCGATCGCCGATTACGGCCCGCTCAGCGACAAGAGCGGCGCGAGAAGCTTCACCCTTCTCTCCGTCCGCCCCCAGGGGAAGGACATGCTGGTCGCCCGAGTCGAGGGCGTCGGCGACCGCGCGGGCGCCGAACGGCTCACCGGCGCCGAACTCTTTATCGCGCGCGAAAAGCTGCCCGCCCCCGAGGACGAGGACGAATTCTATCTCGCCGATCTCGTCGGCCTGCGCGCCGAGACGCGCTCGGGCGAGGAACTCGGCGTGATTGTCGCGGTGCGCAATTTCGGCGCGGGCGACATTCTCGAAGTCGCGCCCAAGGCCGGCGGCGAGACGCTGCTCTTCCCCTTCACGAAGGCGATTGCGCCGATCGTCAGCGTCGCCGAAGGCCGCGTCATCATTGAGCCGCCCGCCGAGGTCGAAGGCGAACCGCAGGAGCCGTAAGGGCTAGCGGCGCGCAGCGGCCGCATGCCATAAGCGCCCCATGTGGCGCGCGACGATCCTTACGCTTTTTCCCGAAATGTTTCCGGGGCCGCTCGGCCTGTCGCTCGCCGGCGACGCGCTGGCGCGCGGCGTCTGGGCGCTGGAGACGCGCCAGATTCGCGAACACGGGATCGGCCGCCATCGCGCCGTCGACGATACGCCGGCGGGCGGCGGCCCCGGCATGGTGATGCGCGCCGACGTGCTGGCGGCGGCGATCGACGCGGCGGCCGATGAAAACGACCCCCGCCCGCGCCTGCTCATGAGCCCGCGCGGCCGCCCCCTCACCCAGGCGCGCGTGCGCGATCTGGCGCAGGGGCCGGGCGCGGTCATTCTCTGCGCGCGGTTCGAGGGCGTCGACGAGCGCATCATCGCCGCGCGCCGGCTCGAGGAGGTCTCGATCGGCGATTACATCCTCTCGGGGGGCGAAGTCGCGGCGTTCGCCTTGATGGACGCCTGCGTGCGGCTGCTGCCGGGCGTCATGGGCGAGGAGCTGTCGGGGGAAGAGGAAAGCTTCGAGACGGGCCTGCTCGAATATCCGCATTACACGCGCCCGCGCGACTTCGAGGGGCGACCCATCCCGGAAATCCTGCTGTCGGGAGATCACGCCAAAATCGCCAAATGGCGCCATGAGCAGGCGCTGGCGCTGACCCGCGCGAGGCGGCCGGACCTTCTGGCGCGCGGGAAAGAATAATGACTTTCCCGCAGATGGCCGCGACATGCGCGGCCATGACGTCGCGGAAGTTTTAACCCGCGGGCTTCAGCGCCAGCGCCTTCTCGATCTCGGGAAGGGGATGCTTGGTCAGATCCTTGTCGAGCTCGCCGGCGACCTTGCCCTGCGCCTTCACGGAGAGATCCTTGCGGATTTCGCCGAGCGTCTTGGGCGGCGCGACGATGACGATTTCCTTCAGCTCGCCGCTTTCCGCCGCGGCGTTGATGCGGTCGGCCATGGCGCGGGCGAAGCGCTCTTCCTCGAGCTCGTGCCAGTCGACATTGCCCATGGCGCTGCGGGCGTGCGAACCGGCCGATGCGAAGGCGCGGCCCGGCGCGTCCGACCCCTGGTCGCGCGTCGCGGGATTCTGGTCGATCCGGGTCTCGAGGACGCGCAGGTCGAGGAGTTGAGCGTCGCCGTGATTTTGAAAGAACAACGCCCGCCGACCGTCGCCGACGAGCACCCACGCCCCATTGTGCACTGCAATCGCGCTCATACCGTCCCTCGTGAAGATAACTGACGCCTGTGCATTTGGCCGTTGGACGAGGGGAGAGCAAGCTTGGCCGGGCGCGTCGCATCGACGCGCGTCCGACAGGAAGGCCCGCGGTCAGGCCGCGAGCTTTTCGCGATTCGCGCGGCTCTGCTGCATCTGCTCGACGACGCCGATGAGTTCGCTCGCGGCGCCGGCGACGGAAGACGTCGCATGCACGCGTCGGCTGATGCGCGCCTCGTTGAAGGCGTAAACGAGGTAGCACACGGCGGCGATGAAGAAGAGCGCCGTGAACGGCTCGCCATTGCCGAGGACGGACAGGTCGGGCGCACATTCATTGGCGTATTCACAGGCGTCCGACCAGTCCTGGAGATACTGTCTGACCGATTCCATCATGGTGACCTCCTTGCCCGTCCAACATAGGGCCGGAAAAAGCTTTCCGGTTCGTGGACGGGCTTTTTAGCGCATGTCCGCCGCGCTGTTTGTGCGCTGCAACATATACTGCGCTTCAAAGCTTTCGCCAGTCTAAAATCAATCTTGGCCTCTGAAACTATCCCAATGATTACAACGGTCCGCGCTATATTGACGCACTGCAAAAGCATTGAGCAGACCGCGCAAAAATCAGTCGGAAGTCTGTCGGTTTTCAAACAGAAAAGGGGGCCTCGCGAGGGCCCCCTTCTCCGCCTCGCCTTCGGCGAGACGCGAAATCCTCTCCCTCCCCCCTTGCGGGGAAGGGGCTCTGGACGCGCCGGGTGAAGCGGCGTGGCGTCGTTAGCCCTCCAGCAGGCGCCGTGCGATGACCTGCGCCTGGATTTCCGCCGCGCCCTCGAAAATATTGAGAATGCGGGCGTCGCAGAGGACGCGGGAGACCGGATATTCGAGCGCGAAGCCGTTGCCGCCGTGAATCTGCAGGGCGTTGTCGGCCGCCGCCCAGGCGACGCGGGCGCCCAGAAGCTTGGCCATGCCGGCTTCGAGGTCGCAGCGCTTGCCTTCGTCCTTCTCGCGGGCGGCGAAATAGGTGATCTGGCGGGCGACGTGGATCTCGACCGCCATGGCGACGATCTTGTTGAAGACGCGCGGGAAGGCGAACAGCGGCTTGCCGAACTGAATGCGCTCCTTGGCGTATTTCAGGCCGAGATCGAGCGCGCATTGCGCGACGCCGAGCGCGCGCGCCGCGGTCTGGATGCGGGCCGACTCGAAGGTCTCCATGAGCTGCTTGAAGCCCTTGCCCTCCTCTCCGCCGAGCAGGTTTTCGGCCGGCACTTCGAAATTGTCGAAGCCGATCTCGAACTCCTTCATGCCGCGATAGCCCAGAACCTCGATCTCGCCACCGGTCATGCCCTTGGCCGGGAAGGGATTCTCATCCGTGCCGCGCGGCTTCTCCGCGATGAACATGGACAGGCCCTTGTAGCCCTTCTCGTTCGGATTGGTGCGCGTCAGCAGCGTCATGACGTCGGCGCGGACCGGATGGGTGATCCAGGTCTTGTTGCCGGTGACCTTGTAGACGTCGCCTTCGCGCACCGCGCGGGTGCGCAGGCCGGCGAGATCGGAGCCGTTGTTCGGCTCGGTGAAGACCGCCGTGGGGAGAATTTCGCCGCTGGCGATCTTGGGCAGATATTTGTTCTTCTGCGCCTCGGTGCCGCCGACGAGGATGAGCTCCCCGGCGATTTCGGAGCGGGTGCCGAGCGAGCCGACGCCGATATAGGCGCGCGACAGTTCCTCGGAGACGACGCACATGGCGATCTTGCCCATGCCCGAGCCGCCGTATTCCTCCGGAATGGTTAGGCCGAAGACGCCCAGTTCGGCGAGGCCGGAGATGACGTCGAGCGGAATATAGGCGTTCCTGGCGTGCCACTCCTGCGCATACGGCACGACATGGTCGGCGGCGAATTTGCGCATCTCGCTGCGAATCGCCTCGAGTGTCTCGTCGAGGCCGGACGCGCCGATGGTCTCGGCGGCCGCGTGATGGTCGATCAGCTCGGCGAGGCGCGCGCGGTTCGCCGGCGTATTGCCGGAGAGGATCAGTCGGTCGACCGAGGCCGGCCGCTTGGCGGCGATCTGCTGGGCGGAAAGGCCGAAATCCGAGAGGCGGACGAATTCGCCCTGGCTCATCGGAATGCCGCCATAGACCTGGGCGAGCAGTTCGGCGAAGCCGATCTGGTTCAAGAGCTCCTCGGTCTCGCCATAGGCGCCTTCGGCCTGGAGGCGCTCGGCGTAATGGATCAGCTCTTTCAGACCCTGCACATAGGTCGCGAGCCAGGCGAGGCCGTGGGCGGCGTGCTGGTCGGCCTCGAAAAGATCGTTGGAGATCTTGCCGTCGCGCGAGACCCGGGCGCGGACGCTCGCGAGCCCCTCATTGTAGAGCGCCTCGACGGCCCCCTGCGCCTCCTTGGCGTCGGCGAGCCAGGTGGCGGGTTCGATTTTCAACGCGACGGCTGCGGTCATGGACTTTCCTACCCGTGAAAGAGGCCCGTTGCAGGGCTGTCAGCAAATTTGCGCCTTTCATGCCGTCATTTCGCCTGCGACGCAACAGCGCCGCCCTGCGCCCCAAGAGCGCGGGCGCGACGGGGTCGCGTCACCCGGCTTCAGGGCGCGACGCGCCGGAAACCGCGCCAGGCGAAGAGGGCGAGAAGCAAGGTCGGAAGCCCCATGCCGAGAAGCGCCGCCGTGACGCCCCCCTCAGCCTCGCCGTCCGCCGCGAAGCGCGGCAAGGAATCGTAATCCTGAGCCGTCATCGCTTGCCCCGCCTTGGCGCGGGAGAGGAAGAAGGCCCGCCAATCGAGGTGGAATGCGCCCAAGCGATCCTGAAAATCCCGGTAGCGCGCTTCGCCCGTTCCGGCGACGTCGGCAAGCGCCGCATAGGCGAGCATTGTCGGGGAAAGGTAGCTCAGGCGGTCCACGAGAGCGCGTTGGCGACCGAGCGCCGCGTCATGGGCGGCGATGACGCCTTCGACGCGTTCGAAGGCGGCTTCCTGGGTCGCGATCCGGCGCAACGTCCCCTCCCGCGGCCCGCCGCGCGGCGCGCTTCCATGCTCCTCGACATAGCGGGCGAGCATGGCGTCGCGGTTCTTGTCGGCGTCGGTCGCGGCGGCGCGGGCGGCGAGCGTCATGTCGATGCGCGAGGGCGCGGGATAGGCGTAGGCCGCCACGCTGTTGATTGCGGCCGGCGCCAGCAGGGCGAGCACGACCCAGGCGCCGACGAGCGTCAGCGCATTGGAGGCGGAGCTTTGGCCGAGCCCATCGACCGCCGCCGCCAGCGCCGCCCAGAACAGCCCATAGACCAGAATGACCGCGGCGAGCCGCATGAAGCCTGTGGACGCGAGCGCGTCCCATCCCGCGAAAAGACCGACCCCCAGCGCGCTCGCCAGAAACATGACGGCGATGGGGGCGACGAGGCGCGCCGCCAATTTTCCGGCAAGGGCCGCGCCGGGGCGACGCGCCGCGGCGAGCGTCATGACGAGCGTGCCCTGTTCGCGCTCGCCCGAGAGCAAATTGAAGGCGAGCGCCAGAATGACGAGCGGATAGACAAGGACGACGATGAAAGCGAGATCCGTCGCGCCGCTCGACAGAAGCGCCGGGTTCTCGATCTCGTCGGCGAAAAGAAAAGCGTCTTTCGAACCGCTCGTCACCTTGATCGCCGACGACATGAGATCGCTCTGGCCGACGGCGACGAGCGCGAGCGGCTGCGGGGCGAGCGCCGCGACGCGCGCGGCCGGCCCGGCGCCCATGAAGGCGGCGTTGCGCGGGTCGCGATAGGGCGGCGGCTCCTGCTGCGCGGCGCCGCTTTCGAGCGTGAGGAGCGTCTTCTTCAGGCCGTCGATCCGCTGCGCCTCATCGGCGCGCGCGGCGGCGACGATCTCCTGCTGCGTAGCGACGCGCGTCGCGCCGGCGTAAAGCGCAAAGAGCGCGGCGGCGGCGAGCGCGACGAGCGCCACCCCTACGGCGCGCGCGCGGCTGAGGATCAGCGCCTCGGCGCGCAGCCCGGCGAGAAAGCTCGTCATAGCGGCCTCAGGCGGCGAACCGCGACGCGTGCGAAAACCGCGGTGAGCGCCAGCCAGCCGAGCAGCCCCGCGATGGCCTCGCGCGCGCCGGCAAGCGCAAAGCCGGCCTTGGGCGACGAATAGGAAAAGGCGGCGATGCGCCGCCACAGCTCCGGACCCGCGACGTAGCTCTCGTCGCGCTGGAAGTGGATGATGTTGTCGCTGACCTCGTTCTGGATCAGCCGGCGATGCGCCTCGGCGGCGGTCGCGAAATCGAATTGCGCGCGGCTGTCCGCGCCGGCGAGCGCCATGGAGAACGGCTGCATCGCCAGAAGCGGGAAGACGAAGCCCGCCGCCGTCCGCAGCGCGTCCTGGCGGTCGAACGCCGCCTGCAGCGCGCCGAAATGCTTGTCGTAGATCGCGTAGCCGTTTTCGTCGTCGCGGCGCAGCGTCAGGCCGCGAAAGCTTACCGGCAGATCCTCGACGCGCGAGACGCCGTATTTCTTGAGCGTCTCGTCGCGAAAGGCGACGAAGGCGGGATGCGTCTCGTCATGGCCGAAGGTTTTCGCCTTGTCCCTGGCGATGGCTGCGCGGAATTCCTGCGCGCTCGGCGTCGGCGCCAGCGCGCGCGCGAGATCGGCCGAAAGGCGCGGCGCGACGAAGGCGTTGACGAGCCAGAAGGCGAGCAGCGCGACGAGCGCCGCGCGGCTGTCGCGGGCGAGCGCCGAGACCCCGAGGGCGAGAAAGGCGAAACCCGCCAGATAGACGCCATAGCCGAGCGTCAATACGGCGAGGCGCAGGAACTGGTCGGCGAGAGAGAGTTTCGACGGATCGGCGAGCAGCGCGACCGCGACAAAGGCGCAGATAAACGCCGGGGCGAGCAGCGCGGCCGCCGCGCCGAAGAGCGCCAGCGCCTTGCCGGCGAGAAGATCGCCCGGCCGCGCGCCGAGGCTCAGAAGCTGTTTCAGCGCGCCGCTTTCGCGCTCGCCGGCAAAGCTCGCGAAGCCCGTCAGCAACACGACGAGCGGCGCGATGACCTGCAGGATGAAGGCAAGCGACAAGCCGCCGAGCCGGGCGGCCGTCCCGCCGTCGCGCGCCGGGCGGAACTGCGCCTCGTTCTGCTTATGCGCCTCGAGCCACACCGCCGTCCCGACATAAGGATCGACGCCGGGGTCGGCGAGCGCGAGCGGGCTTTCCGGCTTGAACGCGTATTGGCCGAAATGGGCGGCCGCGTGCGGGTTCTTGGCGCCCTGGCTGGTCCAGAGCTCGCGATCGGCTTCGGCCGCGGCCGCGCGCTCGCGGGAAAGACGCGCATTCTCCGCCGCCCCGAAGCCGAGCGCCGCGAGCATCAAGAGCGCGGCGAAAGCGAACAGCGCGACCAGCCGGCGGTCGCGCCGCATCTCCAGCCATTCCTTGGCGGCGACGGCGCGGATGACCTTGAAGCGCCCGGGCGCACGGGCCGAGGCGGCGGCGGGAGAGAGCGCCAGATCGCTCACGCCGTGCCTCCCGAAGCGACGATATCGAGATAGGCGCGTTCGAGCCCGAGATGATCGACGTCCTCGGCCCCGAACACGCGCGCGAGCCGCCCTTGCGCCATGACGCCGATGCGCCCGCCGCATTGCTTGGCGAGGAAGAGATCGTGGGTGACCATCAGCACCGCGAGCCCCTCGCGGCGCAGCCGCTCGATCAGCTTGGCGAATTCGTTCGCCGCCAGCGGATCGAGCCCGGAAGTGGGTTCGTCCAGCACCAGCGCCTGCGCGCGCCGCGCCAGCGCGATAGCGACGCCGACCTTCTGGCGCATGCCCTTGGAATAGGCGCGCACCGGCCGCGTCGCGGCCTCCTCGGGGAGGCCGGCGGCGAGCAGCAGCGGGAGAAACTCGGAACGCGGCGTCGCGGCGCCCGAGACCTCGACGAAGTAGCCAAGATTTTCGAGCCCCGTGAGCGCGCCATAGAGCGTGACCGTCTCGGGGACATAGGCGAGCCGCGCCCGCGCGCCGAGCGGGTCTTTCGCGGCGTCGACGCCACATACCAGCGCCTGCCCCTCCGTCGGGGCGAGAAAACCGAGGAAGAGATTGACCGTCGTCGTTTTCCCGGCGCCATTGGGGCCGAGCAGGCAAAAGACCTCCCCGGCCGGAACGGTCAGATCGAGCCGATCGAGCGCCGGCGCCCCGGCGCCCTCATATCGCTTGGTGAGACCCCGCGCTTCGAGCATGCGTCTTCCTCATTCAGCGGCCGGCGTGGCGGCGGGCTCGAGTTCGGCCGTGCGCGCGGGAGGCGCGAGGAAGGCGGACGGGTTATTGGGCCGCCCTTCTCCGGCGACAGGCGACGCGGAATGGGGCGGGGTTTTCCATTCGAAGGCGTCGAGACGTCCGGTCGTCGGCGAAATGGGCAGCCAGTGTCGGGAGACGACGCCATCGGCGATCCAGGCCGGATCGCGCGGGGCGCGCGAGCCGCGGGCGAGCCACTCGCGCACCGGCCCGCTCGGGCCGTTTTCGGCGTCCTCGATTTCCGCCATCAGCAGACAGGTATGGGCCGTCGGATGCCGGCCCTCGGCGATGAGCGGTTTAAGCGCCTCGCGCGCCTTGGCGAAGTCCCGGCCCGCCAGCGCCGCCTGGGCGAGCGCATGCCGTCCTTCGGGCGCCTGCGGCGCGAGTTTGACGAGCTTCTCCACCCGTGCGGCGCGCTGACTGTTCGACTCGCCCGGCAGCGCCTCGGCGTAGACTTCGGCGAGATCGGGATGGGGCGCGCTCGCAAAGACGCCTTCGACGAGCTTGATCGCCTGCTTCTGATCGCCATGGCGGATCAGGACGCGCGCGGCGGTGACCGCGGCGGGAACGAACCCCGGCCGGCGCTTGAGGGCCTGGCGGGCGAGATGGAGGGCGTCATGCGGATGCTCGCCCTCGCGCGCCATGGCCATGGCGGTCTCGATCACGGCGCGGTAGCGCTGCGCCGTGGGAAGGTCGATCGCCTTGGCCGTGACGCTTTTTTCGAGCGCCTCGCGCGCCTTTTCCCAGTCTCCGGTCGCCGCGAGATGTTCGAGAACGGCGGCGCCGGCCCAGGGCAGCGGCGCGATCGCCTGCGCCGCGGCGGCGAAATGATGCGCGGCGTCGGCGTCCTCGCGGCGCTTCGCCTCCACATGCAGCCCGCGCAGGCCGAGAAGCTTGGTCTCGGGCTTCAGGGTCATCTTGTGAAAGGCCTTGGCCGAGGCGTTGGGGTCGCCCGAAAGCTGCGCCGCCTGCGCGACCAGAAGCTGCGTCAGCGGCTCCTCGGGGAGAAGCTTCTCGGCGAGCTGCGCGGCCTTGCGGGCGCGCGCCACGTCGCCCGCGCCGACCGCGACGAGCCCCTGCGAGAGCACGTCGAGCCCGCGCGCCTTGCGCCGCTCACGCGAGCCGCCGCTGATGCGGCCCGGCAGGCGCACGAGGGCGACGAGAATCGCCCAGACCAGGATGGTCGCGGCGATCAGCAGCAGCAGGCCGGCCACGGCGACGGGGATCGAGGTTTCGATATGGCGGCCGGCGAACTCCAGCGTCAGCGAGCCCGGCTGCTCGATCAGCCATTCGACGCCATAGGCGGCCACCGCGAGCGCGATCAGGAAAAAGAACAGGAAAAGCATCAGGGCGGCTCCCGCTTATTTCTTGCCGAGCGCGGCGATCGCGCCGTGCAGCAGTTCATCCGCGGCGCGCGCCGCCTCGGCCCTCTGGCGCAGCGTCGCGCCGAATTCTTTCGATTCGGCCCGCGCCGCCTCGGGCAGACTCTCATAGAGGCTCAAGGCCGCGGCGAAATCATTGTGGGTGAGCGCGGCTTCGATGCGATGGAGCTTGCCGTCGAGGCTTTCCGGCTCCGCCTCGCCCGTCGGGCGAACTTTCACGAGCTTGCTGGCGCCCTGCAGAAGATGATCGGTCAGCGCGCCGCTGTCCTGGCCGTGGCTTTCATGCGCCCTGAGGGCCTTGGCGACCGGCAGGAAGGCCTCGCGCAGCTGCGCGCCGGTCGGCGCGCCTTTCTCGGCCAGGTCGATCAGGGCCGGCGACGGGGCCGGCTCTGCGCCCAGGCGCGAAAAGGCGGCGATCTCGTCGGCGAACGGCCGGCCGGCCTCGAGGTCGCGTTGCAGCGCAAAGGCCAGAACCACCGACGCGCCAGACGTATCGGCGGCGGCGGGCGCGGGAGCGGGCGCAGGAGCGGGCTTGGGCGCCTCGGCCTCGGGCGCGGCGCGGGTCTCGTTCTTCGGCGCGTCGAGCCTGTCGCGCAGCGCCTTCACCTCGTCGCTCAAGGCGTCGATGCGGCCTTCGAGGGCGGATATGAGATCGCGGTCCGAAAAGCCGTCGGCGTCCACGCCCGCGGCTTTGGCGACGGGCGCCGCCGCGGCGACGGGCGCAGGCTCCATGGGCTTCGCCTCCGCCGACCGGGATTCGATCGGCGCGGCCTCGATCGGCTTTGGCTCCAGCGGCTTGGCCTCGGGAGGACGGGCGTCGATCTTTTTGGCGTCGGCAGCCTCGCTTTCCGCCGGCTTCTCGACGGGCTTGACGTCGGCCGGGGGGACCTCGATCGGCTTGGCGGCTTCAGGAGCCACCGCGTCCGGGCGCGGCTCGGCGGCGGGGAGCGCGGCTTCGGGGGCCTTTTCCGGCGCGGCCTCGGCAGGAGCGGGCTGCTCCGGGGCGGCGAGCGGGGCCTTGTCGAGACGCGCCCGCGCGCCGCTCTGCTCGGCGTCGGGCTTCGCCGTCTCGCCGGTCAATTCGGCGACGAGCGCCTGCCCCTTGTCGAGGAGGGCGCGGGCCTCGCTCACGCCCTCGTCCACATAAGCGGCGGCGACGCCGAGGCGCGGGTCCGCGTCCCTGAACGTCAGCGCCGCATAGCCGGCGGCGCCGGCGAGGGCGAGGAGGGCGAGGGCGGCGACGACGAGCTTGGAGACGAGCCCCCCCTTGCACGGCGCGGGCTTCGCGGGAGCCACGGCGGCGGCCGCTTTGGGCGCCGGCGCGCTTGGGGCTTTCGGGCCCTCCGGCTTGGACGCTTGATCGGTCTTCTCGTTTCCAGGGGCCGCCATGCTTGCCGTCCTCGCTATCTCATCCGCTCGCAGCGCAGGTATAAAGGAGGCGGCCTGCTCGCGAAACAGGCTTTCCGCCGTTTCGCTAGCCGGCGGCTTCCATGAGCGCGAGCGTACGGCGGGCGATGTCGAGATGGAGCCGTTCGACCATCTTGCCGTCGATCTGCGCCACGCCCTTTTCGAGATTTTCGGGCTCCTCGAAGATGGCGAGAATTCGGCGGGCGAAGTCCACTTCCTCGGCGGAGGGCGCGAAGATCTCGTTGACCGGGGCGATCTGGTTCGGGTGGATGAGCATCTTGCCGTCGAAGCCCATGTCGCGGCCCTGTTCCGCCTCGCGGCGCAGGCCGGCCTCGTCGTTGAAGTCGTTGTAGATGCCGTCGATGATCTCGATGTCGTGCACGCGCGCGGCGAGCACGCCGGCCGAGAGCCAGGGAAGGAGCGCCGGACGGCCGGGCGTGAGGCGCGCGCGGGTCGATTTGGCGATGTCGTTAGGCCCCAGCACCAGCGCTTCGAGGCGCGAGGCCGGGTCGTCGGCGGCGCTCGCGATCTTCTCGATGTCGAAAATCGCCCGGGGCGTCTCGATCATCGCCCAGAGCTTTGTCTTGAAGGGCGCCCCCGCCGCGACGATGTCGGCCGCGGCCTTGAGGATGTCGTCGCGGGAGTTCACCTTGGGGATGACGATGGCGTCCGGTCCGGTGGGCGCGATCGCGGCGATATCGGGCTTGTACCATTCGGAGCCGCGCGCATTGACGCGCACGACGATCTGGCGGTCGCCGTAGCCGCCGCCCTTCACCGCCTCGGCGACCTGCGCCCGCGCCGTCTCCTTGGCCGCCTCGGCCACCCCGTCTTCGAGCTCGAACATCAGAACGTCGGCCTTGAGGGTCTTGCCCTTTTCCAGCGCGCGGGCGTTGGAGCCCGGCATGGCCAGCACGCTACGCTTCAGTTTGGAAATCATGTTTTGCTCGCTCGAAGGTATCGAAAGGGTGATCTTTCTCTTGCCGCGCCGGCTCTCCTACACAATAAGAGGCGTCTACGCCATCCGCCTCCGGGCGCGGCGGCCCCGGTGACCCCCTTTCCGGAACGGCACAAGATGCAACCCGACGACAAAGCGGCGCTCGATAGCAGCTTCCCGCCACACCTTGTGGAGGGCTACGAGGTGTTTCTGGCCGGGCGATTCCGCGCCGAGCAGGCCCGCTTCCGGACGCTCGCGATCAGGGGCCAGAAGCCGACGACCATGGTGATCGGCTGCTGCGACTCGCGCGTCGCGCCCGAGGCGATCTTCGACGCCGGACCCGGCGAGCTCTTCGTGCTGCGCAATGTGGCGGCGCTCGTGCCGCCCTATGAGCCGGACGACCATTTCCACGGCGCCTCCGCCGCGCTCGAATACGCCATCATGGCGCTCGAGGTTCACCACATCGTCGTGCTCGGCCACGGGCAATGCGGCGGCGTGCGCGCCTTCGCCGAGATTTCGGTCAATCCCGACGCCCCGCGTTTGAGCCACAGCGACTTCATCGGCGACTGGATCAAGATGCTGGCGCCGGCGGTCGAGCGTCTCGGCCGCACGCCGGACCCGCACGACCCCGCCTATCTCCAGAAGCTCGAATTCGAATCGATCAAGCAGACGCTCGTCCATCTGCGCAGCTTCCCCATGGTGCAAATTCTCGAGCGGCGCGGCTATCTGCATCTTCACGCGGCTTATTTCAGCGTGATGGACGGCCGCCTGCTCGCGCTCCACGAAGCCTCGGGCGAATTTCGACCCGTGGCGGCGAAGGCCCATGCCGCGGCCCTCGAGGAGGCGCGATTTTGATGCAGGCGGCAGCCGCCGCGCGGGCGGCCGGCATTCCGGAAATAGGCGGACTGCGTGACATCGCCGGACGCTACGACGCGATCCTCTGCGACGTCTGGGGCGTGCTCATCGACGGCAAGAAGCATTTTCCCGCCGCCGCCGACGCGCTGCGGCGCTTTCGCTCCGCGGGCGGGCGCGTCCTGCTCGTCACCAACGCTTCGCGCCCCGACGCCGAGGTGCGCCGGCAGCTGCTGGGGCTTGGCCTGCCGGAAGACGCCTTCGACGATCTCGTCTCCGCGGGCGAGCTGACGCTGCGCGAAATGGTCTCACGCAAGGGGCAGGCCTGCTATCACCTGGGGCCGCCGCGCGACAACGGGCTCTTCGAGGAGGCGGGCCGCCGCCTCGGCGCGCCGGTGCGAAAGGTTTCTCCGGAGGAGGCCGATTACGTCGTCTGCACCGGACTCCTGGAGGAGCGCGCCGAAACGCCGCAAGATTACGACGAGCGCCTCGCCGCTTTGAAAGCGCGCGATCTCGTCATGCTCTGCGCCAATCCGGACATTGTCGTCGCCATTGGCGACGACCTCGTCTATTGCGCGGGGGCGCTCGCCGAGCGCTACGCCGCGATGGGCGGCAAGGTGCTGATGTTCGGCAAGCCGCATCCGCCGGTCTACGCCGCCGCCCGCGAGCGGCTGGCGCGTCTCGCCGGCCGGCCGGTCGCGGATTCGCGCATTGTCGCCGTCGGCGACGGCGCGCTGACAGACCTCGCCGGCGCGGGGCGGGCCGGGCTCGACTGCGTCTTCATCACCGACGGCGTGCATGGCGAGGAGCTGCGCCCGAGCGGAGAGCAGGTCGACCCGTCGGCGCTCGAACGCCTCATCGCGGCGGCGGGCGCGCGTCCCGTCGCTTTGGCCCGCGCGGTTTTCTGGTAAAAGGGGGCGTCGGGCCCTCTGTCCGTCCAACTCTACAACGATCCGGTGAAACGAAGATGTCGACGCCCTTCAAAATCTATTATTTCGAAGATCTGAGCGTCGGCATGCGCGAAACGCTGATGAAGGCGGTGATGGACGACGACGTGATCGCCTTCGCCGATCTCTCGGGCGACCGCAATCCGATCCATCTCTCCGACCATTTCGCCTCCAAGACGCGCTTCGGCGAGCGCATCGTCCACGGCCTTTACACCGCCTCGCTGATTTCGACGGTCATCGGCATGTATCTGCCCGGGCCGGGCGCCGTCTATTTGTCGCAAACGCTGAATTTCCGCGCGCCGGTCAAGATCGGCGACGTCATCACCGTGGTCGTCGAAGTCGTGGAGCTCGTCGAGAAGGGCCGCCGCGCCAAGCTCAAATGCGAGTGTCTCGTCGACGGCAAGGTCGTGCTCGACGGCGAGGCGCTGGTCATGGTCCCCTCGCGCGAACAGGCCGCCCGCACGGCGCCGCCGGCGGAGAAGCCGGCGACGGCGTGACGCGGCTTTACTGGGTCAAATGCGCTTCGATGAACCAGAGCGACTTGTCGAGCGCGCGCGAATAATTCGTCAAAATATCGGCGCTGTCGGCGTCGCCCGCGCTCTCCGCCGTCTCGATTCCTGCCCGCACTGAGTTTGCCGCTTTGCCGTAGCGGTCGGCGAGCGCGCCGAGATGATCTTCCACCGCCACGAGGTCGAGCGGATAGGGGTCGAGATCCGTCGCGTGAGCGACGGCCTGGGTCGAGCCCATCGCGACGCCGCCAAGTTGGACCACGCGCTCGGCCATTGTGTCGACATGGGCGTCGAGCTCGGTGCGGAAGCCGTCGAGCATTTCATGAACGGCGATGAATTGCGGACCGCGCAGATTCCAGTGCGCCTGTTTGGTGGCGAGCGACAGATCGATCGCGTCGGCGAGACGGGCGTTGAGCATGGCGACCACGGCCGTTTTCGAATTCGACGGCAGATCGTTGCGGGTGTTGCGAAGCTTCATGATCTTCCTCGCTGCTCCGGGCTCGTCCCCTAAGCTATGGCGCCCCCCGGGGCGCGCGAGTCCAGGCGGGCGAATTTTTCGGTCCCCTTGCGCTCAGGCCCGCCGCACGGCAGTTTGACGCCCCGCGCCGCCGATCGGATCAGCTCGTGACAAAACCTTCCTTCATTGTCGCCTCCGACCCCGAACGCCCGCCCGAGGGGCTCGAGGGCGCCGTCGTCGCCATCGGCAATTTCGATGGGCTGCATCGCGGCCATCGCGGCGTCGTGGCGCATGCCCAGGCGCTCGCGAAAAAACTCGGCAAGCCCTGCGCGCTGTTGACCTTCGAGCCGCATCCGGCCGACGTCTTCGCCGGCCGGCCGGTGATCTTCCGCCTCACCCCGCCCGCCGCCAAGGCGGCGCAAGCCGCCCGGCTCGGCCTCGACGGCATGATCGTGCTCAGCTTCACGCGCAGCTTCGCCGCGCGGCCGGCGCGGGAGTTCACAGAGGAGATCTTGAAGAAGAAGCTCGGCGTTTCGGCCGCCGTCGCGGGCTACGACTTTCGTTTCGGGGCCGGCCGCGCCGGCGACGCCGACTTCCTGCGCGCCGAGGGCGCGCGGCTCGGCTTCGCCGTCGAGATCGTCGACAGGATCACCCAGGACGAGGAGGGCAGCCTGGAGGCGGTGTCGTCGACCGCAACGCGCGAGGCGCTGGAGGCCGGCGACGTCGAAGCCGCCCGCCGGCTCCTGGGCCACCCCTTTTTCGTGCGCGGCGTCGTGCGCCATGGCGACAAGCGCGGGCGGCTCTTGGGCTTCCCCACCGCCAATCTCGCGCTCGACCCCTCGAACCGCCTGCGTCACGGCGTCTACGCCGTGACGATCGAGATCGACGGGGTCGTGCGCAACGGCGTCGCGAGCTTCGGACGCCGTCCAACCTTCGACAATGGCGCGCCCCTTCTCGAAGTCTTCGTCTTCGGTTTTTCCGGCGACCTCTATGGCGAAGAAGTCGAGGTCGCGTTCTACGCTTTCCTCAGGGGCGAGCAGAAATTCGACAGCGTGGAGGCGCTGATCGCCCAGATGGACGCGGACAGCGCCCTGGCGCGCGCGCTCCTCGCGAAACGATAGTCCTTCCCGGAGCTGACATTCTCCGCCAAACAGCGCAAGCCTCGTAAAGAAAGTTGCTCCCGCTTCGCTTGGTCCGCGCTGAGCCGGCCCTAGCCTCCTTGCAGGGCTGACTGCTTCCGGCATGGAGGATGATCATGCGCGGCGCCGAGCGGCTCCTGGCCGCTTTACTTTCTCTCTTCCTTTTCGCCTGCTTGGACGCGGCGCAGGCGCGCCCTCTCAAGCGCGTGCTCATCTTCGGTGACAGTCTGGCCTCTGGCTTCGATCTGCCGGAAGGAACCGGCTTCGCCTGGTCGCTGCGTCGGCAGCTCTATCGCCGCGGACACGGCGACGTGCAAGTCATGAACAGCTCGCGCGCCGGCGACGATACGGCCGTCGGCGTGGATCGCATTCCGCTGGCCTTCAGCCGCGGGGCGGATCTCGTGATCGTCGAGCTCGGCGGCAACGACATGAGAAGCGACGTCGAACCCGGCGTCGTCTACCGCAATCTGCAGACGATCATCGCGCATAGCAAGGCGCAAGGCGCGCGAGTCATCCTCGCCGGCATGCTGTCGCTGCCGAAGCGCGATCCGACCTACAAGCAGCGCTTCGACTCGCTCTACCCTGCGCTCGCCGCACGCGAGAAGGTGCCGCTCTATCCGTTTTTCCTCGACGGCGCCTTCGGCAATTCGCGTCTGATGCAAAGGGACGGAGCGCATCCCAACGCCGCCGGGTCCGAGGTGATCGCCGCGCGCATGGCGCCGCTTGTCGACCGCGAGCTTCGGGCGCTCGACGGCGCCGGGAACGGCTTCGGCGCCTATGGACGCTACGGCTACGCGGGTCGGCGCGCCCGCTAGACGCCGCGGCGGCCGGCGCGGCGTTGCGGGCCGGCCGCCCAGCCCCTATCTTTGCGCCAGCAAGAGGGAGTTATAGCGTCATGAGCGACGAGCCGAGAGGCGAGATCGAGATCATTCCGCCCGGAAAAAAGCCGGAGGACGATTTCGCGACCTCGCGCATCTGGATTTCCTCGGGCTCCGGCGAAGTGAAATTCGTCAAGCTGGGCCCGTTCCAGAGCCTGCTCCTCGGCGTCGCCCTGCTCGTTTTCATCGGTCTCGGCCTGTTCTTCCTCTCGAGCCTCTTCCTCATCCTCGCGCCCGCGGTCGTTCTGCTCGGGGCCGGGGCGTGGATCGCCCACAAGCTCGGCTTCGGCCCGTTCCGGCGCCTCCGCTAGGCGAGATTTCATCGGGTTTTTGAGCTTTTCCGCAGGGGCGCCGCTTGCTAAAGAGAGGCATGCGGTTCCCCTGGCGCAGACGAATTACCGGCCCGGCCCACGCTTGAGGCCTTTGTCTCGCGTCGGGTCCGGGTTTTGGCGCGATTGGCGCTCCTTACGCAAATCCTTTATGTGACGCGGACCTTGCCGGCCCACCCGGCGCCGCCCGACCCCGGTTTAGCGAACCCATGAACGACGAGACGCCCAAGGGGCCCGACTATTCCAAGAGCCTCTATCTGCCGGCAACCGAGTTTCCGATGCGCGCCGGCCTG
Source organism: Methylocystis echinoides (assembly GCF_040687965.1). NCBI lineage: Bacteria > Pseudomonadati > Pseudomonadota > Alphaproteobacteria > Hyphomicrobiales > Methylocystaceae > Methylocystis > Methylocystis echinoides. Next base: position 1,588,076 of record NZ_CP156084.1, on the reverse strand, counting down.
CCGCAGCGCGAGCCCGAACTTCTGAAGCGCTGGCGGGAGATCGGCCTCAACGAGAAGATGCGCGACGCGGCGAAGGGCCGGCCGAAATTCACCCTGCACGACGGGCCGCCCTACGCCAATGGCGCCATTCACATCGGCCACGCGCTCAATAAAATCCTCAAGGACGTCGTCACGCGCAGCCAGCGCATGACCGGCAAGGACTGCGTCTATGTGCCGGGCTGGGACTGCCACGGCCTGCCGATCGAATGGAAGATCGAGGAAGAGAGTTACCGCGCCAAAGGCAAGAAGAAGCCCGACTTCTCGCGACCCGACGAAATGATCGCCTTCCGCCGCGAGTGCCGCGCCTATGCCGAGCATTGGCTCTCGGTGCAGCGCGAGGAGTTCAAGCGCCTCGGCGTCGCCGGGGAATGGGATCGCCCCTACGCCACCATGGCCTATCCGGCCGAGGCGATCATCGCGCGCGAGATCTTGAAATTCGCCGAGAACGGCCTGCTCTATCGCGGCTCCAAGCCGGTGATGTGGTCGGTCGTCGAAAAGACCGCTCTCGCCGAGGCCGAAGTCGAATATGAGGATCATACGAGCGACACGGTGTGGGTCGCTTTCCCGATCCCGCGCGGCGCCGGCGCCGATCTCTCCGATGCGCGCGTCGTGATCTGGACCACCACGCCCTGGACGCTGCCGGGCAATCGCGCGATCTCCTTTTCGTCGAAGATCGCCTATGGCCTCTACCGCGTGACGGAGGCGCCCGAGAACAACTGGGCTTTTCCGGGCGCCAAATTCATTTTGGCCGACAAGCTTGCTCCCGAGGTCTTCAAGGCGGCGAAGGTCGAAGGCTTCGAGCGTCTGCGCGACGTCGCCGCCTCGGAGCTCTCCGACCTCGTCTGCGCCCATCCGCTCGCGCATCTCGGCTACGCCTTCGACGTGCCGCTGTTCGACGGCGACCATGTGACCGACGACGCCGGCACGGGCTTCGTGCATACCGCGCCCGGCCACGGCCGCGAGGACTTCGACATCTGGATGGCGAACGGCCGCCGTCTCGCCGAGAGCGGCGTCGAGACGCGCATTCCCTATACGGTCGACGCGGACGGCTTCTATACGCCGGAGGCGCCGGGCTTCGCGGGCAAGCGCGTGCTCACCGAAAAGGGAGAAAAGGGCGACGCCAACGACGCCGTGATGGCGGAGTTGGCAAAAGCCGGCAATCTGATCGCGCGGGGCAAACTCAAGCACCAATACCCGCACAGCTGGCGCTCCAAGAAGCCGGTCATCTTCCGCAATACGCCGCAGTGGTTCATTGCGATGGATCGGCCCTTCGCTCAATCCAACCCTCATCTTGAGGAAGCCCAAGGGGCTGTCCCGAACCCTCATCCCGAGGAGGCCCAAGGGGCCGTCCCGAACCCTCATCTTGAGGAAGCCCGAAGGGCCGTCTCGAAGGACGAGGGCCGCGGAAATCGACCAACGCTGCGCGAGATCGCCCTCGAAGAAATCGCGCGCACGCAATGGACGCCGGCGGCCGGCGAGAACCGCATTCGCGGCATGATCGCGAATCGACCCGACTGGGTCGTCTCGCGCCAGCGCG